>NZ_CP060820.1:1733619-2087238 GCF_014489475.1 Lysobacter terrestris
CGGGTCGTCGGGTTCGAAGATCAGCGCGGTCTTGTCGCCGCGCGTGGCGAGGTGGCGGTCGAGGCAGTTGACGCTGGCGTTGAGCTCGCCGTCGGCGTACCAGCGGATGTGGAAGTCGTCGAGCGCGTAGCTCACGTCCTTGATCTGCGTCGGTGCCTGCATCCAGTCCAGGCGCCTGGCGACGTCGCCCCAGAACGCATCGGGTTCGCGCACCGATTGCGCGTACAGGCGCTCGTAGTCGTCGCGCTTGAGGCGTGCGGTTGCGGCGAATTCCGGCGGCACGGGATGCAGGTCAGGGGGCGACATGGGCGTGTTCTGGCGGGCGGGGACGGCCAGTGTGCCGCAAGCGCGCTGGCGCGAGTGAAGCCGGTGTTAGGAGCGCCGTTAGACCTTGGTCGAATGCCGCCCCAACTTCGACCATTGGCGAATAGGCGGCGCGCCGATGCCGCGCGCAGGCTGCGGGAATCGTGCACTCCGCACGTCGTCCGGGAGGGGACATGTCCACTGGTCTCGCAAGGCGTCACCGTCGGCCCCTCGCGGCTGCGGTGCTGGTCGCACTACTCGCTCCGGGTCTGGCGTTCGCCCAGACCGCGAAGGAAAAGGAACTCGAAGCGCGCGTCGCCCAGCTCGAACAGCTGGTGCAGCAGCTGGTCGCGCAGCAACAGCAGTCGCAGCAGCAACTCACCCAGGTGCAGGCGGCGCAGGCCGCGCCCACGGTGGCGGCCGCGGACACCAAGCCGAAGATCCAGTCCACGCCGATCAACATCGCCGGCAACCCGGGCACGCGTTTCAGCTACGGCGGCTTCATCAAGATGGACGCGATGATGACCGACACCACCGACGGCGAGATCGCCGACGGCAGCGTCGGCCGCATGTTCTACGTGCCCTCGGCCATCCCGGTCGGCGGCGCGAACGAAGGCACCGATACCGACTTCGGCGCGCAGTTCTCGCGCTTCTGGTTCGCCGCCGACACCGACATGGACAACGGCAAGAAGGTCAAGGCGTACCTGGAGTTCGACCTGTTCGGCGGCGGCAACAACGCCTTCCTCGGCAACGAGGTCGCCACCAACACCCACGGCCTGACCGTGCGCCACGCCTACGTCAGCTACGACAAGTGGCTGGCCGGCCAGACCTGGTCGAACTTCCAGGACGTGGCCGCGCTGCCCGACAGCGTCGACTTCATCGGCCCGACCGAAGGCACCATCTTCGTGCGCCAGGCGCAGGTGCGTTACACCAGCGGGCCGTGGTCGTTCTCGGTGGAGAACCCGGAAACCACCATCACCCCGTTCCTCAACACCGGTGCGCGCATCAGCAGCGACGACAACCTCGCGCCGGACTTCACCGCGCGCTGGCTGAAGAAGGGCGACTGGGGCCACTTCACCGTCGCCGCGCTGCTGCGCCAGTTCAAGTACGAGAACCCGGCCACCGGCATCGACGACAGCAGTACCGGCGGCGCGGTCAGCGTGTCGGGCAAGTTCAACCTCGGCAAGAACGACGACATCCGCTACATGGTCAGCGGCGGCAGCGGCATCGGTCGTTACCTCGGCCTGGCCATCGCCAGCGACGTGGTGCTCGACGCCGGCGGCAACCTCGAGGCGATCGACGGCTACGGCGCGTTCGCCGCGTACCGGCACGCCTTCTCGCCGAAGCTGCGCAGCAACGTGTTCTACTCGATGGCGCACTTCGACAACGATCGCGCGCTTACCGGGCTCAACGTCACCGAGCGCGCGCAGTCCTGGCACGCCAACCTGATCTACTCGCCGTTCCCCAAGCTCGATGTCGGTGCCGAATTGATCTGGGGCCAGCGTTCCCTCGAAGGTGAGGCCGACGGCGACCTGCGCCGCCTGCACACCCACGTCAAGTACAGCTTCTAAAGGACCGCGCGCATGAATACCGCATCGGCTACCGCCGGCCAAAAGTTCGAGAGCGGCCTCACCCAGGGCCACAAGAAGGTCATCCTGGCCTCCAGCCTGGGCACCGTGTTCGAGTGGTACGACTTCTACCTCTACGGATCGCTCGCGGCGATCATCGCCAAGCAGTTCTTCAGCGGCGTCAACGAGACCACCGGCTTCATCTTCGCCCTGCTCGCGTTCGCCGCCGGCTTCTTCGTGCGTCCGTTCGGCGCGGCGTTCTTCGGCAGCCTCGGCGACCGCATCGGCCGCAAGTACACGTTCCTGGTCACCATCGTGATCATGGGCCTGTCGACCTTCCTGGTCGGCATCTTGCCCAGCTACGCCAGCATCGGCGTGGCCGCGCCGATCATCCTGATCGGCTTGCGCTTGCTGCAGGGCCTGGCGCTCGGCGGCGAGTACGGCGGCGCGGCGACCTACGTGGCCGAGCACGCGCCGCACGGCAAGCGCGGCCTGTACACCAGCTTCATCCAGATCACCGCGACCGCCGGGCTGTTCCTGTCGCTGCTGGTGATCCTCGGCTGCCGCGTGTACCTGGGCAACGAGGCGTTCGAAGCCTGGGGCTGGCGCATCCCGTTCCTGGTGTCGATCGCGCTGCTCGGCGTGTCGGTGTGGATCCGCATGCAGCTGAGCGAATCGCCGCTGTTCCAGCAGATGAAGAGCGAGGGCAAGGTCGCCAAGACCCCGTTCCGCGACAGCCTGTTCTCCAGCAACGGCAAGCTGATGCTGCTGGCGCTGCTCGGCGCCACCGCGGGCCAGGCGGTGGTCTGGTACGGCGGCCAGTTCTACTCGCTGTTCTTCCTCACCCAGACGCTGAAGGTCGACGGCACCACCGCCAACCTGCTGATCGCCGCCGCGCTGCTGCTGGCCACGCCGTTCTTCGTGGTGTTCGGCTGGCTGTCGGACAGGATCGGCCGCAAGAAGATCGTCATGCTCGGCTGCCTGCTCGCCGCGCTGACCTACTTCCCGATCTTCAAGGGCCTGACCCACTACGCCAATCCGGCGGTGGAGGAGGCACGCGCCTCGGCGCCGGCGGTGATCCACGCCGATCCGGGCAAGTGCAGCTTCATGTTCGACCCGATCGGCAAGAAGGTGTTCACCAACTCCTGCGACATCGCCGCGACGGCGCTGGCCAAGGCCGGCATCCCGTACACGATCGAGCCGGCGTTGGCCGGTGCGGTGGCCACGGTGAGCATCGGTGACAGCCGTGTCGCCGGTTACGAGGGCGCCGGCCTGTCCAAGGACGACGGCAAGGCCAAGTCCGATGCGTTCGGCAAGGAACTCAAGGGCGCGCTGACCGCCGCCGGCTATCCGGAGAAGGCCGATCCGTCGCGCATCAACACGCCGATGGTGCTGCTGCTGCTGTGGATCCTGGTGCTGTACGTGACCATGGTCTACGGCCCGATCGCGGCGTGGCTGGTGGAGCTGTTCCCGACGCGCATCCGCTACACCTCGATGTCGCTGCCGTACCACATCGGCAACGGCTGGTTCGGCGGCTTCCTGCCGACCATCTCGTTCGGCCTGGTCGCGGCCACCGGCAACATGTACCAGGGCCTGTGGTACCCGATCATCATCGCGTTGATGACCTTCGTGATCGGCTCGCTGTTCCTGCGCGAGACCAAGGACGTGGACATCACCAAGTAACGCCCTCCCCGCAGTCGTGGTGCGTGGCAAGCAACGCCGGCCTTCGGGCCGGCGTTGTGTCTTGTGGCGGGGTCAGGCGTCGCGCTCGCCGAGGAAGCGCAGGCCGACGCCGGGTTCGGTGGCGATCCAGCGCGGCGCGGCGGCATCGTCGCCGAGCTTCTGCCGCAACTTGGCGACGAGGATGCGCAGGTAGTGGGTGTCGTGCTGGTGGGTCGGGCCCCACAGTTCGCGCAGCAGCTGCGGCTGGGTGACGACGCGGCCGGCGTGGCGCAGCAGCAGGGTGAGCAGGGCGTATTCCTTGCGCGACAACGCCAGCACCGCGCCGGCGACGCTGACTTCGCGCCGCGCCAGGTCGATGCGCAGCGTGCCGTCGTCGAACAGCGGCAGCGCATCGGCCGGCCGCGCCTGGTTGCGCAGCAGCACGCGCACGCGCGCCATCAGTTCCTGCACACCGAAGGGCTTGGTCACGTAGTCGTTGGCGCCGGCATCCAGCGCGGCGACTTTCTCCGCTTCGCCGGCGCGCACGGTCAGCACGATCACCGGCACCGGCGACCACTCGCGCAGGGCCTGCAGCACGGCGCGGCCGTCGATGTCGGGCAGGCCCAGGTCGAGGATGACCAGGTCCGCGCCCTGCGTCGCCAACGTCGCCAGCGCGGCCTGCCCGGTGTCGGCCTGCAGCACCGCGTAGCCCTGCGCGCGCAGGCCGATGTCGAGGAAGCGGCGGATCTGCGGTTCGTCGTCCACCACCAGGATGCGCGCCGGCGTCGTGTTCATGGCGCGGCCGCCGCGGGTTCGAGCAAGGGCAGGGTGATGCGCAGCGTCGTGCCGATGCCGTCGGCGTTCGCGAGCGCTTCGACTTCGCCACCGTGCGCACCGATCATGCCGCGGCAGATCGCCAGGCCCAGGCCGGTGCCGCCGCGGCTCTCGCGATCACGATCGCCGCGACTGACCGTGTAGAACATGTCGAAGATGCGGCGGCGTTCGTCTTCGGGGATGCCGGGGCCGCGATCGCTCACCTCGATGCGCAGCTGGCCGTCGTCGCGCCGTGCGGCGATGGCGATGGCGGCACCCGGCGGCGAGAAGCGCGCGGCGTTCTCGATCACGTTGAACAGCGCCTGTTCGATCAGCGCGGGATGCACCCAGAGCAGGCCGGCGTCCGCGGCGATGCGCACGTCGAAGCGCGTATCGGGGCGATGCCGCTGCAGGCGCGTGATGGCGGAGCCGACCAGTTCGTCGACGCCGATCCAGTCGCGGTGCAGGGTCAGTCCGCCGTGGCCGAGCCGGGTCATGTCGAGCAGGTTCTGGATGTAGCGGTCCAGGCGTTCGCCTTCCTCGCGGATCGTGGCCAGCAAGGCGCGCCGGTCTTCGGCGCTGATGGCATCGGCGTAACCGTCGAGGCTGTCGGCGGCGCCGATGATGCCGGCCAGCGGCGTGCGCAGGTCGTGCGACACCGACGACAGCAGCGCCGAGCGCAGGCGTTCGGTCTCGCCGGCCATGCGCTCGGTTTCGAGCGCGGCGACCAGGCGCACGCGCAACAGCGCCTGCGCGATGTCGTCGGCCATGGCGCGGGCCAGCGCGCGTTCGCGCTCGTCCAGTGCGGGTGCCGGCAATGCGCGCTTCAGGCCGATCTGGCCCAGCGTTGCGTCGGGGGCGCGCAGTGGCAGGAACCACCAGCCGTGTTCCTCCACGGTTTCGCGCGGCGCCTGCGGGTTAGCGGGGGCATCGATCGCATCCAGGTGCAGCCACGCGTCGGCGCCGAGCCCGTGACGGAAGGCGCGGTGCGCGGCAGCGACGACCGCCGCCTCATCGGCGGCCACCGCGAGCCCCTGCGCCAGGTCCTGGCGTGCGCGCGCGTGCAGGTTGGCCGCGCGCAAGGCCTGCACCTGCATCGCCAGGCGCGCGGCCATGCGCCCGGCCAGCAGCGCGGCGGCGAGGAACAGGCCGACGGTGGCCACGCCCTGCCACGCGCTGATGTACAGCGTGTAGCGCGGAGCGATGAAGAAGAAGTTGTAGGCGAGGAAGCACAGCGTCGCGGTCAGCACCGCGGGGCCGGTGTGCGTGCGCGAGGCGACGACGAGAACCGCGAGCATGAACACCAGCGACAGGTCGCGCAGGCCCAGCCAATGCTCGGCGAGCGCCGCGACGAGCACGGCCACGGCGGCACCGGCGAGCGCGAGCGCGTAGCCCGCGGGCCCGGGCGCCGGCGACGACGCGGCCGGGAGCGTTTCGGCGGGCGGGGGCGCAGTGATCGGCATCGCCCGCATTGTGCCTGCAATGCCCGTGGCCTCCGCGCGAGGCGTGCCGGGTTTTACGCGGAATTTACGCGCGCGGCGGCGGCGATGGCTTCTGCCTTTATGCGTGGCGGGCGAACACTGCGGGCCCAGGAAACGCCGCGCCCCACCGCCCCGTGAATACCGCCACTGCTCCCTCCCTGCCACACACCGCGAACCCCGGCCGCGCCGGCCTGCGCGCGATGATGCTCGGTGCCATCGGCGTCGTCTTCGGCGACATCGGCACCAGCCCGCTGTACACGATCAAGGAAGCCTTTGCGCCGCACTACGGCCTGGTGCCGGACCACGCCACGGTGCTGGGCATCCTGTCGCTGGTGTTCTGGTCGCTGCTGATCGTGATCACGGTGAAGTACGTCGCGGTGATCATGCGCGCCGACAACGACGGCGAGGGCGGCATCATGGCACTGACGGCGCTGGCGCAGCGCACGTTGCCGCCGGCGTCGAAGGGCGCGTACTTGGTCGGCATCCTCGGCGTGTTCGGCGCGGCGCTGTTCTTCGGCGACGGCGTGCTGACGCCGGCGATCTCGGTGCTGTCGGCGGTCGAGGGCCTGCAGGTCGCCACCCCCGCGCTGCAGAGCTGGGTGTTGCCGATCACCATCGCGGTGCTGGTGGTGCTGTTCGCCACCCAGCGCTTCGGCACCGACCGGGTGGGCAAGGCGTTCGGGCCGGTCATCGTCGCGTGGTTCCTCGCGCTGGCCGCGATCGGCGTGCACAACATCGCCGGCAACGCTGACGTGCTGCAGGCACTCAATCCGTGGTGGGGGTTGCGTTTCTTCCTCGATCACGGCTGGCATGGCGTGTTCATCCTCGGCGCCGTGGTGCTGGCGGTCACCGGTGGCGAGGCGCTGTACGCCGACATGGGCCACTTCGGCCGCCGCCCGATCCAGTACGCCTGGAACTTCATCGTGCTGCCCTCGCTCACGCTCAACTACCTCGGCCAGGGCGCGCTGTTGCTGGCCGATCCGCGGGCGGTGGCCAATCCGTTCTACCTCGGCGTGCCCGGTTGGGCGTTGTACCCGATGGTGGGCCTGGCCACGGCAGCCACGGTGATCGCCTCGCAGGCGGTGATCAGCGGTGCGTACTCGGCGACGCGGCAGGCCATCCAGCTCGGCTACCTGCCGCGCATGGGCATCCGCCATACCTCGCGCGAAACCATCGGCCAGGTCTACATCCCGTCGATCAACTGGTTGCTGATGCTGGCCGTCATCGCCACCGTGGTCGGCTTCGGCAGTTCGACCGCGTTGGCGACCGCGTACGGCGTGTCGGTCACCGGCACGATGCTGATCACCAGCGTGATCCTGATCGTGGCGATGCGCGCGCGCGGCGCGCTCCCGGCATGGCTGTTCTGGCCGCTGGCGGCGCTGTTCGTGCTGGTCGATGTCGCCTTCCTCGCCGCGAACCTGGTGAAGTTCCTCGACGGCGCGTGGTTCCCGATCGCGCTGGGCGTCGTGGTATTCACCCTGCTGCGCACGTGGGGGCGCGGTCGCCGGCTGCTGCAGGAGGAGATCCGCAAGGACGGCATCCGCCTCGACAGCTTCCTGCCCGGCCTGCTGCTGGCGCCGCCGGCGCGCGTGCCCGGCACCGCGGTGTTCCTGACCGCGCAGCCGGGGATCGTGCCCAAGGCGCTGCTGCATAACCTCAAGCACAACAAGGTGCTGCACGAACGCAACGTGCTGCTGACCGTGGAGACGAAGGCGGTGCCGCACGTGCCGGCGGACGAGCGGCTCGCGCTGGAAACCATCGGCGACGACTTCTACCGCGCGACCGTGCGCTACGGCTTCATGGAAACGCCCGACGTGCCGTTGGCGCTGATGCGTTCGGCCGACCACGGCGGCCTGTGCTTCGATCCGATGGAGACGACCTACTTCGCCAGCCGCGAAAGCATCGTCGCGCGGCCTCGCGGCGGCATGCCGCTGTGGCGCGACCGCCTGTTCGCCTACCTGCACCGCAATGCCGCGCCGGCGACGGATTTCTTCCGGATTCCCGGCACGCGCCTGGTCGAACTGGGCGCGCCGGTGGAAATCTGAACGGATGCACGGCGCGGCGTGGCTTCCTGCACATGCATGTGCGCCACGGCAAGGCACCATCGCGGTTCCTTCCGTCCAACCCGATGCCCATGGCCCTGCAACGCAACCTCCTGTTCCTCGCCCTGGCCTGCAGCCTTGCCGCCTGCAAGCCCGCGCCCAGCGACACTGCCGCCACCACCGCGCCGGCGGCCACCGCGCCCGCGGCGGCGGTGTCCGGCGTCGACCTCGCCGGCATCGACAAGGGCGTGCAGCCGGGCGACGATTTCGACGCCTATGCCAACGGCGGCTGGCGCAAGACCTTCGAGATCCCCGAGGACCGCTCCAACTACGGCTCGTTCACCGTGCTGGTGGAAACCGCCGAGCAGCGCAACGCCGAACTCATCGCCGCACTCGCCGCGAGCAAGCCGGCCGCCGGTACCGATGCGCGCCGCGTCGCCGACTTCCACGCCGCGTACATGGACGAGGCGGGCATCGAGCAGCGCGGCCTGCAGTCGCTGCAGCCGCAGCTGGATGCGATCAACGCGATCGCCTCGCGCGCCGACCTGTCGCGTGTGCTCGGCGCCAGCGTGCGCGCCGACACCGACCCGCTCAACGCCACCAACTTCTACACCGACAACCTGTTCGGCGTGTTCGTCGCGCAGGGGCTGCAGGATCCGGAGCACAACGTCGCCTCGCTGATGCAGGGCGGGCTGGGCATGCCCGACCGCGAGTACTACCTGTCCGGCGACAAGGAGATGGTCGACGCGCGCAAGGCGTACGAAACCTACATCGCCGCGTTGCTGACCCAGGCCGGCATCGAGGATGCGAGCGCCAAGGCGAAATCGATCCTCGCGCTGGAGACGAAGATCGCCAGGGCGCATGCATCGGTGGTCGATTCGCAGGACGTGCACAAGGCGAACAACCCGTGGGCGCTGTCGGCGTTCGCGAAGCAGGCGCCGGGCATGGACTGGACCGCGTTCTTCACCGCCGCCGGGCTCGCCTCGCAGCCGACCGTCGTCGCCTGGCAGCCGCGCGCGATCAGCGGCGTGTCCGCGCTGGTCGGCCGCGAGCCGCTGCCGGCGTGGAAGGACTACCTGGCCTTCCATGCCCTCGACCACGCCGCCTGGAACACCGCCGTCCGCGGCCCCGGCGAGCTGCCCAAGGCCTACACCGACCTCGCCTTCGGCTTCCACGGCACCACGCTGTCGGGCACGCCCAAGGCGCGCGAGCGCAGCAAGCGCGCGCTCGATGCGACCAGCGTCGCGCTGGGTGATGCGGTAGGCAAGGTGTACGCGGAGAAGTACTTCCCGGCGTCGTCGAAGGCGATGGTCGAGGAGATGGTGCACAACATCCTCGCCGCGTTCGACGAGCGCGTGGATTCGCTGACGTGGATGACCGCGGAAACCAAGGCGAAGGCGCGCGAGAAGGCCAAGGCGATGCGCGTGGGCGTGGGCTATCCGGAGCAGTGGCGCGATTACGCCGCGCTGGAGATCCGCCCCGACGATGCGCTGGGCAACCGCCTGCGCGCGGAACTGCAGGAGTACCGCCACCAGATCGGCAAGCTCGGCAAGCCGGTCGAGCGTGGCGAGTGGTGGATGACGCCGCAGACGGTCAACGCGGTGCAGTTGCCGCTGCAGAACGCGATGAATTTCCCCGCGGCGATCATCGAGAAGCCGTTCTTCGATCCCAAGGCCGATCCGGCGGCGAACTACGGTTCGATCGGCGCGGTGATCGGCCACGAGATCAGCCACGGCTTCGACGACACCGGCGCCGAATTCGACGCGCAGGGCCGGATGAGCAACTGGTGGACGCCGGAAGATGCCAAGCACTTCAAGGCCGCGACGCAGAAGCTCGCCGCGCAGTACAGCGCGTACGAGCCGCTGCCGGGCCTGCACGTCAACGGCGAGCTGACCTCGGGCGAGAACATCGCCGACGTGTCCGGCCTGACCATCGCCTACATGGCGTACAGGAAATCGCTGGGCGGCAAGGAAGCGCCGGTGATCGACGGATTGAGCGGCGACCAGCGCTTCTTCCTCGCCTACGGCCAGACCTGGCGCAGCAAGATCCGCGACGCCGCGCTGCGCCAGCGCATCCTCACCGACGGCCATGCGCCGGCGGCGCAGCGCGCGCAGACCGTGCGCAACATCGACGCGTGGTACGACGCGTACGGCGCGAAGGCGGGCGAGAAGCTGTACCTGGCGCCGGCGGACCGGGTGAAGGTCTGGTAATTCCGCGGGTGATTGTTGTGAGGAGACGGCCGCAATTGCGGCCGTTTTCTTTGTTGGTGGACGCCACCCTCGCCCCGCTTGCGGGGAGAGGGACCGCGTCGCGTAGCGATGCAGGGTGAGGGGACGTGACGCCACGGCAAGAGCGCCCCTCATCTGCCCTGCGGGCATCTTCTCCCC
Organism: Lysobacter terrestris; assembly: GCF_014489475.1. Taxonomy (GTDB): domain Bacteria; phylum Pseudomonadota; class Gammaproteobacteria; order Xanthomonadales; family Xanthomonadaceae; genus Agrilutibacter; species Agrilutibacter terrestris. Next base: position 1,743,876 of record NZ_CP060820.1, read on the forward strand.
GCTGCGCGGGGAGAAGAAAAACCCGCACCAGCGATTGCTCACAACACCAGCGCTTACTTCCCCTCGCCCCGCTTGCGGGGGAGAGGGACAGCGTCGCGCAGCGACGCAGGGTGAGGGGACGTGACGCCACGGCAAGAGCGCCCTCATCTGCCCTGCGGGCTTCTTCTCCTCGCTGCGCGGGGAGGGCAGAAACCGGGGGCGTAACCACCACTACTAATTACATAGTTGACAACGCCGATCCGCCCCCGCAAAGTTGTCTCAACTAGTTAATTAGTAGGCAAGCCATGGCCCGGCCTCCGTCCCCCACGCTCACCGAATCCGAACGCGCGATCCTCGAAGTGTTGTGGGACAAGGGCGAGGCCTCGGTGCGCGAGGTCACCGACGAGCTGGCCGCGCAGAAATCGGTGGCCTACACCACCGTGCTGACCATGTTCAGCACGCTCGGCAAGAAGGGCCTGGTCAGCCACCGCGCCGAAGGCCGCGCCTTCATCTACCGCGCGACGATCACCCGCGAGGCCGCGCGCCGGCAGGCGCTGGACCACCTGCTGCAGCAGTTCTTCGACGGCTCGCCCAACGTGCTCGCGCAGCACCTGCTCAGCGAGCACGACATCGCACAGACCGAACTCAAGGCGCTGCAGCACAAGGTCAGCGCCGCCAAGGCGAAAGGAAGGAAGCCATGATCGCGGACGTGATCGATGCGGCGCTGGCGCTCGCCGCCCAGCACCTGTGGCAGGGCGCCGCGCTGTTCGTGGTGGCGCTGGGGCTGATGCGGCTGCGCGCGTTGGGCGCGGAGCTGCGTTCGTGGCTGCTGCTGGCCGTCTTCGCGCTGGCGGTGCTGGCGCCATTGGCGTCGTTCCTGCCGGGCACGCCTGCGCCGGCGAAGACGCACCTGGCGACGACCGGCCACTACGACGTGATGGCGCGGGCCGGCGAAGGCGTGGGCCCGAGCGAGCCGTCGTTCGAAGCCGGGCTGTGCCCGGACACGCTGTACCTGGAAGTGCCGCGCTCGCTATCGTCGGTGCTCGCGCTGGCGTGGCTGCTGGGCGTGCTGGCGCAGCTGGTGCGCCTGTTCGATGGCTGGAACCAGGCACAGCGCCTGCGCCGTTCGGCCCGTCGCGCGCCGGCACTCGAGGCCGCACTGGCCGACGTGCTGCCGCGCCACGCGCGCATCGCCACCACCGCCGTCGACGGCCCGATGCTGGTCGGCCTGCTGCGTCCGACCATCCTGGTGCCGCGCGCGCTGGTCGACACGCTGGAGCCCGCCGCGCTGCGCGACATCGTGCTGCACGAGATCGCGCACATCCGTCGCGGCGACCTGTGGCTGGCGGCGGCGCTGCGCACGGCGCTGGCAGTGTTCTGGTGGAGCCCGTTCCTGCGCCTGATCCACGCACGCCTGGAACTGGCGCGCGAGATGGCCTGCGATGCGCGCGCCGCGCAGGGCGGCGGCGCCAACGTCGACTACGCCGGCTCGCTGCTGGCCAGCGTGGAAAAACTGCTGGCGCTGGGCGAACGGCCGCCGTCGCTCGCGGTCGGCATGTTCGAACACCGCAGCCACCTCGCGCAGCGCATCGACGGCCTGATCGAAGACGACACCGCCGCCACGCCGCAGCGCCGCCGCGCATTGCTGGCGCTATGCGTGGCGACGCTGGTGGCCTTCGCCGGCATGGCCGTGGCGACCACGCCGCGCCTGGCCATGTCGTCGGCACCCGTTGTCGAACCCACGCCGCAGGTGCGGGCGCTGCTGGCGGCCGCGCGCAGCGGCGACGTCGCCACCGTGCGCCGCTTGGCCGCGACGGGCGTCGACCTCGATGCGCGTGCGCTCGACCAGGGCACGGCGCTGATCCAGGCGGTGCGCGCGCGCGATCGCGGCATGGTCGATGCGCTGCTCGCGCTCGGCGCCGACCCGGACCGCGCCGCGCTCGGCGAAGGCAATCCGCTGATCGTCGCGTCCGCGCGCGGCGAGCAGGCCCTCGTCGAACGGCTGGTGCAAGCCGGTGCGGACGTGAACCGCGTGGTGACCTACGACGAGACGCCGTTGATCAACGCCGCGCGCGAGGGGCACTTGGCCACGGTGCAGTACCTGGTCGCGCACGGCGCCAACGTCAACCTAGGCGTGGTCGCCGACGGCTGGATGGGGCGCTGGCGTTCGCCGCTCAACCAGGCCACCGATCCGGCCGTGCGCGACTACCTGGCCCGCCACGGCGCGGTCGCCGGCCGACCCTAGGTTTCAAACCACTCCTTCCGATCAATCGGCTCTCCCCGCACGGGGAGGGCACAGACGAGTATTGCCATGAACAACCGTTCCGCACTGCGTCGCACGCAACTCGCCCTCGCGTTGATGTCGCTCGCCGGCAGCGCCCACGCCGCGATCGCCGTCGACGGCAAGCTCGACGAGCCCGAGTGGGCGCAGGCGCGCCGCTACACCGACTTCAAGACCACCCAGCCCTGGCGCCTGACCGCACCGGAGGCGGGCCTGGGCACGCAGGCGCGGCTGCTATCGACGCCCGAAGGCATCGCCGTGGCGTTCGTGCTCGAACAGGCGCCGGGCGTGCAACGCATCAAGCCGCGGCTGGAGCGCGACCAGGTCCGCAACGCCGACCGGGTGATCTTCAACATCGATTTCGACGGCGACGGACGCACCGCCTACGCCTTCACCGTGTCGCTGTCCGGCTCGGTGCAGGACGGCGTGCTCACCAACGAGAACCAGTTCAGCACCGACTGGGACACCGACTGGAGTTCCGCCGTCAGCGAGAGCGAGGCCGGCTGGCAGGTCGAGATGCTGATCCCGTGGTCGGTCGCGCCGATGCGCGGCGCCGACACCGCCAACCGCAACGTCGCGGTGTACTTCGGCCGCGTGGTCGGCAGCACCGGCGAACGCCAGGCGTTTCCCGCGGTGGCGCAGGATCGCGGCGGCCGCTTCGTCTCCGACTTCGACGCGCTCGAGATCCCGCAGTACCGCAGCGCGCTGTTGCACGTCTGGCCCTACGCCACCGCGCTGCACGACTTCATCGACGATCGCACCCGCTACAAGGCCGGCGTCGACGTGTTCTGGAAGCCGTCGCCGAACTTCCAGCTCAGCGGCACGATCAATCCCGACTTCGGTCAGATCGAAGCCGACGACCTGGTCATCAACTTCGACGCGGTGGAGACCTTCTTCAGCGACAAGCGGCCGTTCTTCACCGAGAACCAGGGCATCTTCGACCTGCGCACACCCGATTCGGGGCGCCTGATCCACACCCGCCGCATCGGCGCGGGCAACGACATCAACGCCGCGCTCAAGCTCAACGGCGGGCTCGGCACGCTCGGCTACGGCCTGCTCGCCGCCAGCGAGGACGGCGACGACGGCCGCGACTTCTACGCCGCGCGCCTGCAGCTGCCGCTGGGCGAGGCCTTGAACATCGGCTGGCTCGGCACCGACACCGAACGCGCCGCCATCGATCGCCGCGCGCAGGTGCAGGCGGTGGACCTGCGCTGGAAGCCGTCCAACACGCTGATCGTCAGCGCGCAGGCGCTGGCCAGTGCCATCGGCCAGCAGGGCGTCGACACCCGCGACAGCGGCGGCTGGGTGCGCACGTTCTGGACGCCGACGGACCGCTGGAGTTTCGAGGTGGAGGCCACCCATTTCGGCGCGCAGCTCAACTTCAACGACCTCGGCTACCAGCGCCGGCCCAGCCTCAACGAACTGGAAGTCACCGCCGACTTCAACCAGCGCATCGCCGCCGAACAGTCGCGCCTGCGCAACATCCGCTGGGTCGCCGAAGTGCAGGCGCGCAGCAACGACAGCGGCGACCGCCTGCCGACCTGGTTGCTGCTGACCAACCTCTACAACTTCCGCAGCGGCAACCAGCTGACGCTGTTCGCCGCCCCGCGCAGCGCCGGCTGGGACGACCGCATCTCGCGCGGCAATGGCCTGTACCGCGTCTCGGGCCGCTACGACGCCGAGGCCGAATTCACCAGCGCGCGTTACGGCGACTGGACCTTCGCGGCGGGCCTCGGCCTCGCCCCGGTAGGCTTGTCGGCGACGCCGTCGCGCACGCTCTCGCTTAGCGCCAGCTGGTATCCGAGCGAGACCTTCAACGCCGAATTCGAGCTGGCGCCGGAGTGGAGCGACGACTGGCTGATCTGGCACGAAGGCCGCGACTTCGGCCGCTACGCGCGCCGCCTCGATTACGCCGGCGTCAACCTCGGCTGGTTTCCCGCGGCGAAACACGAGCTGCGGCTGAAGTCGCAATGGCTGGCGATCCGCGCGCGCGACGGCCGCGCCTATCGGCTGCAACCCGCGGGCGACATGCAGGCAACGGGCGCGGCGCTGCCCAACTTCGACATCAACGAGCTGGGCCTGCAGCTGCGCTACCGCTACCTGCTCGGGCCGCAGTCCGACCTGTTCCTGGCGTACTCGCGCGGCGGTGCCGGCGAGCACGAGCGCGAAGGCGGCATCGGCACCGACGAGCTGCTGGAAGAGGCGCTGCGCCTGCGCGATTCCGACCAGTTCCTGGCCAAGGTGCGGTATCGGTTCTAAGGCGCGTGCAATCCCGTTGGGCCAAAAAAGGAAGGCCCCGCCTGGTGCGGGGCCTTCGCCATCCGATCGATCGCTGATTACTTCTTGCCCTGCGCCGCCTGCACGATGAGCTTGGCGACCGCTTCCGGCTTCGAGACATAGATCGCGTGGCTGCCGGGCACCTCGACCACCGTCGCGCCCGCGCGCTTGGCCATCATCTGCTGCGCCGGCGGCGGGATCATGTGGTCTTCGGTCGCGACCAGGTACCAGCTCTGCTTCGACTTCCATGCCGGCACGGTCACCGCACCGGCGAGGGCGGCCACGCCCCACGGTACCTGCGAGTCGGCCATGAAGGCCGCTTCGTCGGCGGCGACGTCGCCGGCGAACGAGGCCGCGAACTTCGCCCGATCCAGGAACAGGAACCCATCCTGCGGCGGCAGGATCGGCGGCTGCGGCGCGCCCGGCTGCGGATTGGCGATCAGCGACTGCACCGACTCGCCCTGGTCGGGCGCGAAGGCGGCGATGTAGACCAGGCGCTGTACCTTGGGATCGGTGCCGACTTCGGAAATCACCACGCCGCCGTAGGAATGGCCCACCAGCACGACCGGGCCGTCCTGCTGCGCGATGGCGCGCTGGGTGACCGCGACGTCATCGGCGAGCGAGGTGGTCGGGTTCTGCACGACGGTGACGTTGTAGCCGTCCTTCTTGAGGATGTCGTAGACCTTGGCCCAGCCGGAGCCGTCCACGAATCCGCCGTGTACCAGCACGACATTCCTGATCGGTTCCGGGGCCTTGGCGGGTGCGGCGTTCGCGGGGGAGGCAAGGGCCATGGCAGCAGCAGCGGCGAGGCCGAGGGTCTTGATGTTCACGGGGGTCTTCTCCAAAGGGTTGGGTGCGGGGCGAGGCGGGGGAGCTACATCGCTTGGGGAGAGCGGTCATCGCGATCACCCTCGGGGCACAGGTTGCGCCCGGCACCCTGTGCGCACCATCGGTTGAATGACCGAGCTCGGGAGGGGAAGGGGCGGCGCTAGACTTCCTGCCCCGCTGGCAAGGTACTCCGACGTGGACGTCTCCGCCGTTCCCCTGCTGGACGTGGTCCGCGCGCTCGCATTCGTGGGCGACCTGGCCATGGGGCAGCCCATCGACCACTCGCCGCGCGCGGCGTGGCTGGCCGGGCAACTGGCCCGGGCCGTTGGCAATGACGATGCCGGTCATCGCGAAGCCAGCGCCGTCGCCCTGTTGCGCTGGTCGGGCTGCACCGCGAACGCGCCCGAATTCGCCCAGTTGTTCGGCGACGACGTGGCCGGGCGCAAGGCGTTGCTCGCCATCCAGTCGTCCGGCAGCGGATTCCGCTCCGGCACGCAGCACAAGGGCTCGGCCTTCCGCGCGCTGTCGCGCATCCATTGCGAGGTGGCGGGCGACATCGCCGCGCAATTGGGTCTGGACGAATCGACGCAGTTCGCATTGCGCCACCTGTTCGAGAGCCACGACGGCAGCGGCGCGCCCGATGGTCTGCGTGGCGAGCAGGTGCCTGCCGCGGTGTACATGGCGGCGCTGGCCGGCGACCTCGAGATCTTCCATCGCCTGTACGGACTCGAGCAGGCATGCAAGCTCATCGGCCAGCGCGCGGACACCCTGTATCCGCGCGCGCTCGCCAATGCGGTGGTCGCGAATGCGGCGCACTGGCTGGCGGCGCTGGCGGAAGACCCGACGCTGTCCGGCCCGTGTGCGCTCGACGCCGCCTTCACCGAGCGCACGACGTCACTGGAAATCCTGGCCCACGTCATCGACCTGAAGCTGCCGTGGATGACGGGCTATTCGCGCACGGTGGCGCAACTGGCCAGCCATGCCGCGGTGCAACTCGGGTTGGGTGCGCACAGCCAGCAGGCGCTGCATCGCGCCGCACTCATCCATGGCATGGGACGTGCGACGGTCCCCAACCTGATCTGGGAAACCGCGGGCAAGCTGCCGCCATCGGCCTGGGAGCGCGTGCGGCTGGTGCCCTACTGGACGGGCCGTGCGGCGCGGCAGATCGGCTCGCTCGCGGACGCGGCGGAAATCGCCTCGTATGCCTATGAACGCCCCGACGGCTCCGGGTACTTCCGCGAGGCGAAGGCCGGCGGCATTCCCATCGAGGGCCGCATCCTGGCGGCCGCCGCGGCGCTCGCGGCCCTGCGCGTCGCGCGGCCGTGGCGTGAAGCGTTCGCGGAAGATGCCGCAGGCGCGCTGCTGATGGCCGAAGCCACCGCGGGGCGTCATGACGCCGAGGTCGTGCGCGCGCTGTTGCAGAAGTCGCGAAACACGGCCAGGGCGCCTGCCGTACCGCCGGGTGGTTTGCTTACGGAGCGCGAGCGCGACGTGCTGCGCTGGATCAGCCTGGGTGCGAGCAACAAGACCGCAGCGCAGAAGCTGTCGATCAGCCCCAGCACCGTGCGCACGCACGTCGAGAGCGTGTTCCGCAAGCTGGAGTGCTCCACGCGTGCGGCAGCCACGTTGAAGGCGACGCAGTTGGGTTTGTTGTAGGTGGCTCACCGGCTCGCGGCCGAACACGCCATGCGTTGGTGGTGGAAGTCGACCCGTAGCGGCCACGCGCGCGGATAAATTGCGTCGGGGTCAAGGCCGGACGCTTGGCCAGTTTTTCGCTTGATCCGCATGGATCCGGTCGACTTCAATGGCCTGGCGTCTGCTCGAATCGCATGCGCCGCGGTGCAGCCCGGTATGCTTGCACCATGACACCACGCATCGTCAGCGCCGCCCGCTACGTCACGCCTTTGCGCGAAGGTGGCTCGATGCCGGCCGTGATCGAAGCCGATGATGATGGCCTGTACGTGCTCAAGTTTCGCGGTGCCGGACAAGGCCCCAAGGCGCTGGTGGCTGAATGGATCGCTGGGAGCCTGGCGCGCGCGTGCGGGTTGCCGGTGCCGGAGATCGTCTTCGTCGAACTCGATCCCGACCTCGCCCGTACCGAGCCCGATCCCGAGATCCAGGACCTGATCCGTGCCAGCGCCGGCCTCAACCTTGCCTTGGACTACCTGCCCGGCGCGATCAATTTCGACCCGGTCGCCGAGCATCCCGAGGCCGAGTTGGCCTCGCAGATCGTATGGTTCGACGCCTATGTCAGCAACGTCGATCGCAGCGCCCGCAATCCCAACCTGATGATGTGGCACAACCGCTTGTACCTGATCGACCACGGCGCGGCGCTGTACTTCCATCACGGCTGGAACGGCCGGGATGCCGATCCAGGCAAGCCGTTCCCGCTGATCCGCGAGCACGTGCTGCTGCCGTGGGCCGACCGCATCGCACAGGTCGATGCGACGATGACCGCGCGGCTTACATCCGACGTTATCGCCGCAATCCTGGCCGCCGTGCCGGATGCATGGCTGCAAGGCGCGGACGCCTTCGCCGATGCCGATACGCAACGCGTGGCGTATGCGGATTATCTGGTTCGGCGTTTGGCCAGACCGCGGCACTTCGTGCAGGGGGCGATCGATGCACATGCATGACAGCTACGATTATGCGGTGATTCGCGTAGTGCCGCGCGTGGAGCGCGAGGAATTCGTCAACGTCGGCATCCTGTTGTCTTGCCAGTCGGCACGCTATCTGGAAGCGCGCATCGAGATCGACGGAGCGCGCGTGCATGCGCTCGATCCAGACATCGACCTCGTCGCCGTGCGCCGCCACCTCGACAGCTTTCCCGCCATCTGCCGCGGCGGCCCCGGCAGCGGTCCGATTGGTGAGTTGCCGCTGCGCGCGCGCTTCCATTGGCTGACCGCCAAGCGCAGCGCCATCATCCAGACCTCGCCGGTACATACCGGCCGTTGCGTAGACATGGCCGCGACGATGGAGCACCTGCTGGACCGCATGGTGCGTGTGCGTCGCGCATAGCGATGCTGTTGACTGTGGCGACGCCTCTGGCCTTGTGAGACTGCTGTGGGTCGGCCATCCGAGGTGTTGCGTCGACCTGGGTCAGGGAGCATCAGCGGGAGAGCTGCCGTCGGTCGTCGGCGCCGCTGCGGGTGTCGCCAACATGCCCAGTTGCTTCATCAATCCAAGCGAATCGGCGCAGGTCCATTCTTCAGCGATTCGGCCATCAGCCATGCGGAACAGCGTCGTGCCCGTGATCTGCACTGCGCGACCGGTGGCCGGAATGCCATTGCCGGTGCCGGTGTTGGTCCCGCGCGCCGTCCAGCGCACCGCCACCAGGTCCCGCTCGGCAGCCTGCTTGTCGACCGTGACCTTCAGATCCGGAAACGCCTCGCGCCATCCCCTGGCTTCGGCCATGCCATCGGCATGGGTGAAGGTCGTCTTGCCGCCGTGGCCAACGAAGTCCGCACTGTAAGGCACCTCGAATCGGCCCTGGCTGAGACCTTCTTCGTACACCCTGCGGGTAATCGACTTGTTGAGTTCCGGCGACTCAGCGCGAACACCGTCGGACCCAGTGGCCCCGCACGGCACAACGCAGATGAGACCGACGATCGTTGTCACTGCGGACAGCAGGATGTTGCTCGTTTTCATGGTCAGCTCCGAAACGCGGAAGTGCGTGTTGCGGATCATGGGCTGTCGTGCGGCCGCTCGCGCCCCCTTGGTGCCAGGCGGAGGCGGTGGTGGGAGGAGTGGAGGCTGCGCAGGGACGGGGACGTCGGCGCAAACGCATGCCGTCTGCCGGCATGGGGCCCATCGAAGTTCCCGGGGGCGCTGGACTTCGCAATGGAGAGCGATTCCTGCCGATAACAGCGTCAGCCCAGCAACACGTCGAGCGCCGCCCGATAGCGGCGGCTGCCGTTCACCTGCGCGCCATTCTTCAGCAGAACGACGAAGTCGCCGTTGAACAGTGGCTGCACTTCGCGAATCTGGGCAATGCTGACGATGGCCGCCCGCGATACCCGGATGAAGCGTTGTGGGTCCAGGCGGGACTCGAGGCTGGCCATCGTCTCGCGCAGCAGGTGCTGTTTCGTTCCGGTGTGGATCTCGACGTAATTTCCTGCGGCGACGATGCGATCGACCTCATCGATGTCGAGCAATCGAACGCGACCCTCGGAACGGATTGCGAGTCGCAGGGGGTAACGCGGCAGTTCGCCTCGATCGATCGACTTCAGAGCCTCGGAAACGCGGCGGACGAAGCCGTCATCGGGCTGGGCCAGGTGGGAGCGAGCGCGCTGCAGGGCACGGCGAAAGCGTTCCGGATCGATCGGCTTCAGCACGTAGTCGAGTGCCTGCGCATCGAATGCCCGCACGGCGTGTTGATCGAATGCGGTCACGAATACGACCGCCGGCATGCGCTTGCCCCCGATGGCTTCAATGACGGTGAACCCATCACGTTCGGGCATCTGCACATCGAGGAAGACGAGGTCGGGCGAAAGCGCGCTGATTGCCGAGATCGCCGCTTCGCCGTCACCGCACTCCGCGACGACTTCGATGTCCGGTTCCTGCCGCAGCAGCCGCAATATCCCGCGGCGGGCGACCGGCTCATCATCAACGATCAGTGCGCGGATGGTCATGGGACAGTGCGCCAGGGCAGCTCGATCTCGGCGATGACGCCGCCGTCGTCGGAATTTCGTACGTCGAGGCGTTGCCTGTCCGCATACAGCAAACGCAATCGCGCCCTGGCGTTCGCCAGGCCGACGCGCTCGGTCGTCGCCGGTGGCAGGCCTCGGCCGTCATCGACAACGCACAGCAGGAGGGAGTCGCCTCGCCGGTCCGCCTTGATTTCCACTCGCCCCGGTCCGGCGCGCGTGGCCAGTCCATGGCGCAGCGCGTTCTCGACCAGGGGTTGGAGGATCAGGTTCGGAACCCGCGCTTCGAGAACCTGATCAGGAATGAGGATCCGGTAGCTCAGACGCCCGCCGAAACGGGCCTGCTCGATCTCGAGATAGCTCTCGAGAAAGCCGATCTCCTCCCCGAGCGTCACCTCGTGCGCGTCGGTGCTGTCAAGCGAGCGGCGCAGCAACGCGCTGAGCTGCAGCAGGATCCGATCTGCCGTGTCGACATTCTCGTGCATCAGCACCGAGATCGTATTGAGCGCGTTGAACAGGAAGTGTGGCTGCAGCTGGGTGCGCAATGTCTGCAGGCGCGCATCGGCCAGCTGCGCTTCGAGGCGGAGTTGCCGGCGATCCTTTTCCCGGGCGGTGCGCACCAGTCGCTCCACGTGTGCCGCGGCGACGATCAGCCAATACACCGGAAGGTTCAGCAGGAGCGTCGTGCTGAGCAGTCGGCTGAAGGTGCCGAGCCAGGTGGGTTCGACCTGGGTCGCACCGATGACGGGCGCCGCCAGCGCGAAGAGCGCCAGGTTGACCAGGGCGCAGGTGGCCGAAGCGACGCCGTGCACCGCGAGCGCGCTGAGCAAGCGCGGTCGCTGGAGCGGAAACCGCGCCTCCAGTCGCAGTGCGATCGGCGTGAGGACCGCCCAGACCGCGGCCCAGACGAGCCAGATCGCACTGGCACGTGCCCACGCCAAGGGTTCGCCGCGCACCTGTGCGGCAAACCAGGCCTGCCCGGCGAAGAGCATCGCGACCAGCGTCCACGCCGCCAGAATGACTGCGCCCCGGCGGCCGATTCCGGACCCGTTCCCCACCAGCGGCCGCGCCCTTTCGTGCGCTTCTCTAGCGAGCTGTGCCATCGGCCGGGCTGCCTCCAGTGGCCGACCGGTCGCCGGCGTTGGCAGCATACCCAATTGCTTCAGCAGCCCGGGCGAGCGCGCGCATCCATTCCCCGGCAATGCGCCCATCGACCATCCGGAAGATATTTGCAGTACTTCATGACCAGGCCCCGCGATGCGTGGTGCCATCATCCTTTGGTCGCGGGTTCCTGAAGCCCAGGGAGTGACGACTGGGGGCTGCAGCGGGTTGAGTGGAGGCTGCAGGCAGATAGGACTCGTCATCGGGCGCGAACCAGGCCGGCCTCCGCGTTCGTCTACGGCCGCGGATCGAAACGGCCTTGTGCAACAGCGACTCGCGGTTGCGCGTGCACGTGACTTACGAATGGCCGCTTCTGGCCGTTAGGCGTCGCAATGAAACGGACCAGCACGACGCATCAAGGTGATGGTGAAGCCGCGGGTGCCTGCACCTGCACCGGCGTTCCGGGCTGTTCGCTGGTTCCGGGCGCGATGACCAGGTAACGCCGTGAGGCGACGTCACCCTCGCGCACCAGCTGCCGGATCGGGCCGACCGCGTTGACGATGGCGGAGCCGCGCGGGTTCGTCTTGAACGCGGCCAGCGGCTGCAACGCACCGCTGCCATCGGCGTGGGTGGAGAGCGCGAGCACGTAGGCTTGCTTCGGTTCGAGCCCGGTGACGGACGCCTGCAGCATCTGGGTCAGGCCCTGCTCGAAGAGCGTCACGCTGGTGGGTGCCGGACCTGCGGCGACGTTGGCGCGCAGCGTCAGTTCGGTGGTCAACGCGCCCGTGCCCAAAGGTTGCAGTCCGGCCGCGCCATCGGTGGCGCTGTCGGCGGCAATCGCGTTCGGTACGTAGACCACGGCCTGCGGGGCCTGTCCCACCGGCACGTTCGCGACGACGCGATGGGTGGCGGTGTCGATGACCGCGAGCGCGTCGGCGTTCTCCAGGCCGACGTACATGCGGCGGCCGTCACCGGACGGCCAGAGGCCGTGCGGCAGCGTGCCCACCGGAACGGTGGCGACCGGCTGGAAATTGTCGGTGCGGAACACCTTGACCTGGTGCAACCCGCCGACGGTGACGTAGGCGAAACCGCCCTTGCGGGTGTAGGCGAAATTGACGTGGTTGGTGATGGGGCCGGTGTCGATCGTCTTCAGTACCGCGAAGGGCGGGCGCGCTTCGAACACCATGACCTTGCCGATGTCCTTCAGGGTCAGCCATACCTGCTTGCCGTCGGGCGTGGCGGCGATGTCGGGGCAGAACGCGCTCTCCTGCCGGACCCGGCCGACGATGTCGTGGGTGGCGAGCGATATGACGACGGTTTCGGGGTTGAACGACGAGCAGACATACGCGTATTGCCCATCGGGGGAGAAGATCTGCATCCCCGGCCCCGCCGGAACCTGGATGCGGGTCGTTTCCTCGAAGGTCTGTGCGTCCAGTACGGCGACGTAGTCTTCACCGCGCACGGTGACCCACACCTCGCGCCCGTCCGGCGTGAAGAAGGCTTCGTGCGGCGAGCGGCCGAGATAGGTCACGTGCTTGACCGTGTTGCTGGCCGTGTCGATGAAGCTGACCGAGTTGCTGCCGATCGACACGGCGGCGAGGGTCTTTCCGTCGGGGGAGAAGCCGAGTCCGTGCACGAGCACCTGCCCCTTGTACAAGGGACTGAGGTTGCCGGGCTGCGGATCGCCCAGCCGGATCACGCCGAGCAGTTTGTTGCTCGCCGGGTCGGTCACCGAAACCGTGTTGGAGAACTGCTCGGCCGCGTAGACGCGGTCGCGGTGGCTGATCGGGATGTTCTTCACGTTGGCGGCGAGCGGCACTTGTCCAGCACACGCTGTGCCGAAAGCGCCGAGCGATGCAGCGAGAAGGGTGAACTGCAGGAACCGGTTGTTCATCGTTTGGCCGAATGCTGACGGTGATGGGGGCCGGCGTTCGCGGGCGGCGCGGGCGCGGGAGTGGGTGCCGGCAATTGCGCAGGCGCTGGCGCGGGCAACGGCGCATCGATCGCCAGCTGCATGGCGGCGATCTCCTGTTGCTGGGTCACGATGATTTCCTGCGCGAGACGGCGGATCTGTTCGTTCTTGCCGTAACGCAACACGGCGCGGGCCATGTCGATGGCGCCCTGGTGGTGCGGCACCATCATCGCGACGAAATCGCGATCGACATCGCCGGTGGGCGACACGTCCATCGCGACCATCATGCGTTCCATCGCCGCCGCGTTTTCGGCCAGGAACGCCGATGCCGCCGGTTGTGGCGCGGCATCTTCCTGCAGGGGCGTTGTGGCGCATCCCGGCGGGGTGAAGAGGAACAGGCATGCGGCGAGCAGGGCGGCATGGGACAAGCGGGGTTGCATCGGGGAGTCCATTGCGTCGTTTGCAAGGAAGGGCACGGGAAGGTCGTGTCGATTCCCGTGGTGCTTCCGGCGGTTGTGAAAATTCGCTGCGGCCGGCGCCAGCGCACGCACCGGATCGAACGGTGTCGAGTGCGTGGCGCCGCGCGAGCGATCAAGGCGAGGGTGAAGCCGCGTCTTCCGTTGCGGTCGCGGCCGGCGCCGCGTCGAAACTCCCGCCCAGTGCCAGGTGTAGGTCGACGCGACGGCTCAGGCGTTCGCGCTGCACCGTGAGCAGGGCGACGTCCGCAGCGCGGGTCGCGAGCTGGCGCTGGTTGACCGCGCGCAGGTCGGACTTGCCGACGCGGTAGGCGGTCTGTTCCAGGCGCAGGGCCTCGCGGCTGGACGCGGCGGCTTCCTCGAGGATGCGCTGGCGTTCGCCGAGGATGCGTTCGGCGGTGAGCGCGTCCTCGACCTCGCCGAGCGCGACCAGCGCGCGGCGCGCGTAGTCGGCGACGGCGGCCTTCTGTTCGGCGGTGCGCAGCGCCACCTGTCCCGTGAGCGCGCCACCGCTGTACAGCGGCGCGGCGACGGTGCCGGTGATGCTGGACACGGTGCGTTCGAGGCCATTGCGCGTTTCCAGCACTTCGTTGCTGAGCCGGCCGTAGCCCGCCGACAGCGACAGCGTTGGCAGCATCGCCGCCTTGGCTTCGCCGACCTTGTCGAAGGCGGCGGCGACGCGGCGCTCGGCGGCGATCATGTCCGGGCGACGGTTGAGCACGTCCATCGGGATGCCGGCCGGCACCGGCGCGGGCAGTGGCGTGAGCGTGGCGGATGCGGCGAGGTTGGCGCCGGGGTAACGCCCCAGCAGCAGTTCCAGTGCGCGCAGGGCCTGGCGGTGGGCGAGTTCGACCTGCTGCTGCGCGTCCTGATAACCGTTGAGGCTGGCGCGCGCGGCGATCACGTCGCTGTCGCCGCTCGCGCCGATGCGCCGGCGGTCCTCGGCCAGCTGCAGCAGCGCCTGCGCCGACTGCACCATCTCGCCGGCCAGCGCCTGTTGCTGCCGGGCCTCGCTGGCGACGAACCACGCCCGCGCCACCGATGCCGCCAATGATTGTTGCGCGTAGCGGTAGTCCGCGCTGCTCGCATCGCGCGCGGCGATCGCGGCGTTGCGGCCGTAGCGCAGGCGGCCCCACAGGTCGATTTCCCACGACAGGCGCAGCATCGCGCCGCTCAGCAGCGGCACCATGTCCGCCACCGGCTTGGAGCCGGCGCGACCGAGCAGGCCGATGCTGGGCTTGAGCTGGGCCTGGGCGATGTCGACCTGCGCGTTGGCCTGTTCCAGGCGCGCGGCGGCGATCAACAGATCGGGATTGTTGGCCAGCGCTTCGTGCACGAGCTGGGTGAGCACCGGATCGTTGAAGCTCGCCAGCCAGCCTGCGTCGACCTGCGCCGCGCTCGCGGCGGCCGACCAGTTGGGCGGAATGGCGGTGTGGCCGAGCGCCTGCGCCTGCACCTGCGCGCCGGTGGGTTCGGGCAGCACCGCGCAACCCACCAGCGAAGTGAGCAGGCAGGCCGCGAGTGCGCGCAGTGCAAGCGGAAGACGGGGGCGGAGAGCGACGGACATGGCGGGACTCAGTGCAGTTTGAGGACGAGCCAGTCGAGCTTCGAACTGACGCGGATCATCACCTTGCGGATCATGTGAAGCAGGTGGCCGTGTTCGGTGTAGATCGCGCCCTGGCCCTGCGCGCCCATGGCGAGGAATGCCTCCTTGTCCTTGCCGGTGGGACGCAGGCGCACCGCGATGCGTCCTTCCGGGATCGGCTGCGCGCCCGACTGCGGGACCATGCCGCTGATCGGCATCTGCCCGGTGCCGGTGGCCCAGATGATCGAGTCGACCTCGCACTTGATGATCCGGTTCGGATGGGTCTTCAGCGCGATCTCCGCTTCGTTGCCGGGTTCGACGTTGCCCAGTTCGTTCTGCCGGTACATCGCCAACACCCACTGCTCGCGTTCGACGAAGCTCATCACCGGGGTCAGCGGCAGGTTCGCGGCATAGGAGCCCTCGCGCAGCTGCAGGTTGATGACGGTGCCGTCGGAGGGCGCGCGCACCGTCGTCTGGTCGAGCTGCCAGCGCGCCTGCACGATCTGCGCCTTCAGTTGCTCCACCGCGGCGCGTGCCTGCGCCACTTCGGACAGGTCGCCGCTGCGCGTGCGCGCCGACAGCTTCTGCTGCACCTGCGCCATCTGCGCCGAGGAGGACGCGAGTTCGGAGCGCAGGCTCGCCGCTTCAGTCTGCGCCTGTTCGTGGTCGAACTTCGGGCCGGCGCCGGTCTGCGCCAGTTCGCCGGTCTGCTTCTCGCGGCGTTCGGCCAGGGCCAGGCGCGAGCTCACCGCTTCGCGTGCCGAGCGCGCCGACTTCAGCTGCTCATTGAGCTCGCGCTGGTAGGCCTGCGCGCTGTCGAGCTTGGCGGAGAGTTCCGGCAGCTTCGCTTCCAGCGCGGCGAGTTCCTGCTGGAACGGCACCGGGTCGATGCGGAACAGCACCTCGCCCTTCTTCACCGGGCGATTGGCTTCGACCGGCACGTCGATCACGCGACCGGCCACGCGCGGCACCACCTGCACGACGTAGTTGACGATGCGCACGTCGGAGGACGAGGGCGCGACCACGTTGAGGATCAGGATCATCGCGGTCAGGGCGAACACCGGCAGCGAGACCACGATGATCTGGGTGACGAAATTCCACGGCAGCCATTTGAACTTGAAGAAGATCAGCCACACGAAGAACGAATAGATCAGGAGCAGGATGATTTCCATGGATCACTCTCCGGCCTTGCCGGGGTCTTTTGCATCGCCGGCGCGCGCCGGGCCGGTGGCCATCGCCAGCGCCATTTCCAGCGACTGGATGCGGCGCTGGAGCGCGTCGACTTCGTCCTGGCGGGCGTCGCGCGCGGGTGCGGTGGCCGGTGCGGCGACCGCGGCGTGCTCGTGGTGGTGGCGCTCGATGCCCGCGTCGTGCAGCGGCGTCAGCGCCTCGCCGTGTTCTTCGTGGTCGTCGACGTCGGTGCCGTAGGCCATCTTGTGCAACACCGGCTTGGTGTAGGCCCACAACCAGGCGATCGGCCACAGCAGGCCGCCGAAGAACAGCGACAGCAGGCACAGCGTCTTGATCGCGGCCAGCTGCGGATGGCGGCGTTTCTCCGCGATCTTCTCCGGCAGGATGTGCACCATCCAGAACACGGTGATCAGCACCACCGGCACGATCAGCAGCGCGAACCAGGAGATGACGTTGGCCGCGGTGTCGAGCGCATCGCCGCTCAGCAGCGATGCGTGTGCCGGCGGCGGCAAGGCCGCGGCGCAGGCCAGCAGCAGGAGGCTCCACGCGCGCAGCGGCAGGGTGGGGCGCGGGGTCGGATGGACGGTCGGTTTCATGGGCTGGGTTCCGCAACTCCTAGGCATGACGGTCGCGCATGGCGGCGACGATGGCATCGATCAACAGCTCGGCGTCGACCGGCTTGGTGAGGTAGGCACTGGCGCCGTTGGCGAGGGCACGCGCCCGGTTCGCCCGGGTGTCGCAACCGGTCAGCACCACGACGGGGATCGGCAGCTGCGCTTCGGCCAGGGCGTGCTGGACATCGAAGCCGCTCTCGCCGTGCATGTGCAGGTCGAGCACCACGCAATCCGGCGCGCCGCCCGCGGCGTGGCGCAGGAATTCGCGGCCCGATCCGTAGACGAGCACGTCGAATCCGGCGGAACGAAGCAGACGGCGCAGGGCGTGCCTGACGTCTTCTTCGTCGTCCACGACGGCAACGATGGGCGACCTCCTTTGCATCGCCGCTACGCTAGCGGCGAGGCCGTGGTCCGGCTATTGGCCCTTGGGCCTACATTACTCGCGAACGCGGATCGACGGCGCGGTCGGTCGCAGGCCGCGCGGGCGCACGGCCCGGCGGCTGGCCCCTGCATTCACGCGGGAGTCCTCCGGCGTGCGAGGCGGCATGTTAAAACGGCCGCCGCAAAGGAGGCCGCCGCAAACCGATGACCTGGATCGACCTCGTCTGGCCGATGCTCGCCAGTGCCAGCCTGCTGGTCGGCTTCGCGCATGTGCTGGTGTGGGCGACGCAGCCCGCGCAGCGCGTGCACCTCGCCTTCGCCCTGGCCGCCGTGTCCATCGGCGCGCTCGCGCTGCTGGAGCTGTCGACCTACCGGGCACAGTCGCCGCAGCACATGGCGCTGCTGCTGCGCTGGATGCACGTGGGCATCGCGGGCATGGTGCTGTCGCTGCTGTACGTGCTGCACCACTGGTTCGGTTACGGCTCCGTCCGCCTCGCGATCGCCGCGGCGGCGCTGCGGGTGCTGGCGCTGGCGATCAACTTCGGCGTCGGCGACAACCTCAACTTCCTCTCCGTCGACGGCATCGTCCACGCCACGTGGTGGGGCGCGCCGATCGCGCATCCGCTCGGCGTGGCCAATCCGTGGATCGTCGTCGCGCAGGCCAGCAACGCGCTGCTGCTGCTGTACATCGGCCAGACCCTGTGGCGCGCGCGGCACCAGCCGAACCCGGCGCGCAATGCGGCGCTGATCGTCGGCGGCAGCTGGTTCCTGCTGGTCGTGGTCATGGTGGCGTCGGCGGCGCAGATGGCGTTGGGGCTGCCGCGGCTGCCGCTGGTCGCCGCGCCCGGCTTCGTCCTGGTGGTGGTCGCGACCAGCTATCGCCTGGTCGGCGAGCTGCTGCGCGCGCACCGTCTGGCGTTGCGCCTGCAGGAAAGCGAAGTGCGCCGGCTGCGCTCGGAACAGGAAGTGGCGACCGAACGCGAATGCCTCGCGCACCTGTCGCGCGTGACCATGCTGGGCGAGTTGTCCGGATCGCTGGCGCACGAACTCAACCAGCCGCTGGCGGCGATCCTCAGCAACGCGCAGGCGGCGCAGCGGATGTTGCGCCGCGATCCGTCCGACGTCAGCGAAGTGCAGGAGATCCTCGCCGACATCATCGAGAACGATCGCCGCGCCGGCCAGGTGATCGTGCGCATGCGCGGTTTCCTGCGCAAGGAGACCAGCGAACACGCGCCGCTGGCCATCAACGAAGTGGTGCAGGACTGCATGCGGCTGATGCGCAGCGAACTGGTCGAGCGACGCGTGACCGTGCACCTGGACCTCGCGCCCGGCCTGCCGTCCTGCCTGGGCGATCGCATCCAGCTGCAGCAGGTGCTGCTCAACCTCGTCATCAACGCCTGCGATGCGATGCAGGACGTGGCGGGCGAACGGGTGGTGCAGGTCCGCACCTCGCCGTCGCCGGGTGGCGTGCTCACCGAGGTCACCGACATCGGCAGCGGCATTCCCGAGGGAATGATCGAGCGCATCTTCGTGCCGTTCGAAACCACCAAGGCCACGGGCATGGGCCTGGGACTGGTGGTGTGCCGGACCATCGTGCAGGCGCACGGCGGCCGCATCTGGGCCGAGAACGCCGCGCCACGCGGCGCACGCCTGTGCTTCGACCTGCCGCGCCAGGAGTGACTGACTGCATGGACCCTGTCGTGTACCTGGTGGATGACGATCCGGACGTGCTCAAGGCACTGCAGCGGCTGCTCGCGAGCGAGGGCTTCCGGGTCTCGCCGAGCCCGTCCACGCAGGACTTCCTCGCCGCCTACGATCCCGCGCGGCCGGGCTGCATCGTGCTCGACATCGCCATGCCCGGCATGACCGGGCTGGAACTGCAGGCGTTGTTGCAGGACCGCGGCATCGATTGCCCGGTGGTCTTCCTCACCGGCCACGGCGACATCCCCAGCAGCGTGCGCGCGATGAAGGCGGGCGCGGTGGATTTCCTGACCAAGCCGGTCGACGCCGACGCGTTGCTGGAAGCGGTGCAACGCGGCGTGGCCCGCGATGCGGCCGCGCACCTCGGCACCACGGAGCGGCAGCGCGCGCAGGCGCTGTTGGACACGCTCACGCCGCGCGAGCGCGAACTCGTGCCCTACCTGCTCACCGGCCGGCTCAACAAGCAGATCGCCGCGGACCTCGGCGTGGCGGAAAAGACCATCAAGGTCCATCGCTCGCGCGTCATGCACAAGCTGGGTGTGCGCTCGCCGGTGGAACTGCTGCATTTCCTCGAGCGCGCCGGGCATCGCTAGCCAGCGCGAAGCACCTGCGGTAACGCGCGAACGAATCCGCTGACCCAGGCCGCGAAGCGGCGTCGACTCGAATGAACGGTCAGGCGTCGTGCCGGGGCAGCGGCGCGAGGTGATCGCAGATCGGCTCGAGGATCAGCTCGGGCAGGCTCTCTGCGATGGCCGCTCGCATCTGTTGCCAGGCTTCCGGGTCCACCGACGGCCGGGCCAGGCCCTCGGCCTTTGCTTCCGCGGACGGCCACTGCGTGTAGCTGTACCAGATGTCGTCCGGACCACGATGCAGGCGCGACCCCAGCGAGCCGCGCTCGGCGCGCAACAGTTGGGTGACACGCGACCACGCCTGCACGAAGGAATCTTCCGAACCGGGATGCAAGCGCCAGCGGTAAAGGGCGCAGAAGGTGGACGGCAGATCGGTCATGTGCGCGAAATCCAGTCAGCCGGCTGACGCCCGTTTCGGCCTGCTCCCGCCAGGTGGGGAGTGTCGTGACGCCAGGCCGCTTACTCCGCCTTGGCGCGCAACCGCTCCAGCACGCCGTCCAGCGAATCCAGGTCGCTGTAGTGGATCACCAGGCGGCCCTTGCCGGCGCGGCCGTGCAGGATGCTGACCTGGGTGCTCAGCGATTCGGACAGTTCGCGTTCCAGCGCGGCGATGTCGGCCTGCGGCTTGGGCTTGGCCGCCTTGGCCTTGCCGTTGGGGCTGGTCGCGACCTTGCCGGCGGCGAGCAGCTGCGCGCGGTGTTCGACTTCGCGCACCGACCAGCCGTTTTCCGCAGCCTGGCGCGCCAGCGCGATCGCCGCCTGCGGCGCCAGCGTCAGCAGGGCGCGTGCGTGGCCCATTTCCAGGGCCTTGGTTTCCAGCAGCACGCGGATGTCGACCGGCAGTTCCAGCAGGCGCAGCAGGTTGGACACCGCGGCGCGCGAACGGCCGACCGCGTCGGCGGCCTGGGCGTGGGTGAGGTCGAATTCGTCGATCAGGCGCTGCAGCGCGATCGCTTCTTCCAGCGGGTTGAGGTCCTCGCGCTGGATGTTCTCGATCAGCGCCATCGCGACCACGGTGCGGTCGTCGACTTCGCGGATCACCACCGGCACTTCCGGCAGCCCGGCCAGCTGCGAGGCGCGCCAGCGGCGTTCGCCGGCGATGATCTCGTAGGACTTGCCGCCCAAGTCGCGCACGACGATGGGCTGGATCACGCCCTGCGCCTTGATCGAATCGGCCAGCTCGCCGAGCTTGCCCTGGTCCATGGTGCGGCGCGGCTGGTACTTGCCCGGGGTGAGCGCGTCGATCGGCAGCGTGCGCAGGGCCTCGCCGGGTTGCGCTTCGGTCAGCGCGGGGGCTTCGGCGGCGGCCTTCGGGCCGAGCAGGGCTTCCAGGCCGCGGCCCAGGCCGCGCTTCTTCGCCGTGCTCATGCCGCGGCCTCCTTGGCGGCCGACTTCGCGGCCTGGTCGCGCTCGCGCCCGCGGCGCAGCACTTCGCCGGCCAGGCCCATGTAGGCGATGCCGCCGCGGCTGGCCTTGTCGTAGCCGACGATGCTCTGGCCGTGGCTGGGCGCCTCGGCCAGGCGCACGTTGCGCGGCACGATGGTGCGGAACACGCGGTCACCGAAGTGGCGGGTGAGTTCGGCCGAGACCGCGTTGGCGAGGTTGTTGCGCACGTCGAACATGGTGCGCAGCACGCCTTCGATCTCCAGCGCCGGGTTGAGCTTGGCCTTGAGCGCATCGATGGTGTCGATCAGGGCGCTGATGCCTTCCAGCGCGTAGTACTCGCACTGCATGGGCACGATGATCGAGTCGGCTGCGGTCAGCGCGTTGAGCGTGAGCAGCGACAGCGCCGGCGGGCAGTCGATCAGGATGTAGTCGTAGTGCACGCGCAGCGGCGCGAGCGCGGTCTTCAGGCGCTGCTCGCGCCCGGCTTCGTTCATCAGGCTGATTTCGGCCGCGGTCAGCTCGATGTTGGCCGGCAGCAGGTCGAAGTCCTCGGCGGTGCGCTTGAGGATCTTGGCCGCGTCGGCTTCGCCCAGCAGCACGTCGCAGATCGTGTCCTCGATCTCGCGCTTGTCGATGCCGCTGCCCATGGTCGCGTTGCCCTGCGGGTCGAGGTCGACCAGCAGCACGCGCTTGGGCGTCTTGGCCAGGGCGGCGGCCAGGTTCACGGCGGTGGTGGTCTTGCCGACCCCGCCTTTCTGGTTGGCGACAGCGATGATGCGGGCCATGCGGCTCGTTGCCTCGGGACTTGCGGTGGATGGCCGGAAAACGGCCCGGACCGGGGATTATGCGTTATCGCGCGCCGTGGGGCGGCGGCGATGACCGTCGGCGTTGGGACCGCTCTTGCGGGCGGCACAGCGCCGACGGTGGTGTGACGCGTGCCAGCGTTGCGCAAATGGCGGGGGCGCGGCGGGATCGGGCGCACAGTCCGGGGAACGGTGCGCGCGGTGGGGCCCGTGCCCGGTCGATGGCGAGCGGGAGCCCGCCCTACGCGCTGCGGCGGATGTCGATCAGGTGGCGTTCGCCGGTGACGCCGGGCACGCGCAACGGGTGGCTGGCGGCCACGGTCCAGCCGGCGGGCAGCGCGGCGATCTCCTCGGCCGGGTACACCCCCTTCATCGCCAGCAGGGTGCCGTCGGGCTTGAGCAGGTGGCCACCCAGTTCGAGGATCAGCGGCAGGGTCGCCAGTGCGCGCGCGGTGATGGCATCAAAGGCGCCGGGCTCAGCCACCGCCTCGATCCGCGCCTCGGCCACGCGCACGTCCTTGAGGCCGAGCTGGCGCACCGCTTCGCGCAGGAAGCGCGCCTTCTTGCCGTTGCTCTCGACCAGGGTGACCTTCAGTCCCGGCTTGACGATGGCCAGCGGGATGCCCGGCAGGCCGGGGCCGGTGCCGAGGTCGGCGAGGCTGCCGCCACGCGCGGCGAGGGCATCGACGAAGGGATGCATGGCCAGCGAGTCGAGCAGGTGCTTGCCGACCATCTCCTGCGGATCGCGCACCGCGGTGAGGTTGTAGGTCTGGTTCCAGCGCGCCAGCAGGGCCAGGTAGGCGAGCAGGGGCGTGGCGTAGGCGGGGTCGAGGGCGAGCGCGCGCAGGCCGGCTTCGAGGCCGGGGCGCAGGGAATCGGGCAGGGAGGCGTGCTGGCTCATCGGCGAAATTATGAACGCGAACGGCCGGCCCGGCCCGCGCGCACGCTCAACGCGGCGGCGGATCGCGCCAGGCGAGTGCGGCCACGTAGTCCGGCGCCGGGGCGAATTCGTGCAGCGACCAGTCCGTGGCCAGGCCCAGCCCGGGGGCGCATTCGACCAGGGTGAGCGCCGCGCCGGTATCGGCGAAGCGCAGCTTTTCCAGGCCGAAGGACAGGCCGTGGCCGTGCGCCTTGAGCACGGCTTCCTTCGCGCACCACAGGCGCAGGAAGGCGCGGTCGCGGGCCTCGCCCGGCGCGAAGGCCGCGAGCCAGTCCTGTTCGGGCGCGGTGAAATAGCGCCGCGCCAGCTCCAGCGCGCGGGGTCGCGGGCGCATGCGTTCGCAGTCGACGCCCAGTTCGACGCGGTGGCCCAGCGCGATCAGCAGGCCGTCGCCACTGTGGCTCCAGCTGCAGTCGTAAGCCTGCTGCGGCGGGCCCAGGCGCGGGCGGCCGCGCGGTTCGCGCTGCAGGTTGAGCGCGTCCGCCGGCACCGCCAGTGCGGCGGCCAGCCAGGCCTTCGCGATCGGGTCGGTGGGGGTGCCGTGCGCGTGCGCATGCCAGCTCCAGCGCACCGGGCCGTGGATCGGATTGGCAGTTTCGGCGGCGGAAAACGCCATGGGCACGGGGTGTCGACGCGGGTGCCGGTAACATACCGCAAGGGGAAAGCGGCCCAGGACGGTAGGGGTCGCGCCGGAACGCAGGTTCGGAACGCATGTCCGCAGTCATCCAGTCCATCGCCAGGCCACCGCAGCACGAAGTCCCGCTGACGGCGGGCGCCCTGGCGCGCCTGTTCGCCTTCGACGCCACGCAGGCCATCGACCTGGGCTGCTTCGTGCGCGAAGTGCGCGGCGTCGCCGGACGCCTGCCCGAGGCGCGCTACGCCCTGAACCTGTGCGAGGACCGCTACCGTTTCGTGGTCGCGCTGTGCGCCGCCGCGCTGCGCGGCCAGACCACGCTGCTGCCGCCGTCGCGCGCCCCCGCCGTGGTCGCGGAGATGCTGGCGCAGCATGCCGACAGCTACGCGCTGTGCGACGCGCCCGGCTACGGCGATGCGCCGGTCGTCGCCGCGACGCAGCGCTGCTGGCGCCTGCCGGCGGCACTGCCGCACCTCGACGGCGAGCCGCTGCGCCTGCCCGACGAGCTGCTGGTGGCGATCGGCTACACCTCCGGCAGCACCGGCCGCCCCAAGCCCAACCCCAAGACCTGGGCCTCGCTCCGCGCCAGCACCGCGCAGAACCTCGCCGCGCTCGACGACCTGCTCGACCACCGCGGCGTGACGCCGCTGGTCGCCACCGTGCCGCCGCAGCACATGTACGGCATGGAGATGTCGGTGCTGCTGCCGTTGCTGGGGCCGGTCGCGGTGCACGCGGCGAAGCCGTTCTTCCCCGCCGACATCGCCCGCGCCCTGCACGACGCGCCGCAACCGCCGCTGCTGGTGACCACGCCGGTGCACCTGCGCGCGCTGGTCGAATCCGATGCGCAGCTGCCCGTCCTGCGCGGCATCGTCTCGGCGACCGCGCCGCTGTCGCGCGAACTGGCGCAGGCGGCGGAAGCGCGCTTCGGCAGCGAAGTGCGCGAACTGTTCGGTTCGACCGAAACCTGCGTGATCGCGCGCCGCCGCACCGCGCGCGAGGACGCGTGGACGCCGTTGCCGGGCGTGCTGCTGTTGCCGCAACCCGACGGCACCGCGGTGCAGGCCGCGCACCTGGCGCAGGCGGTGGTGCTGGCCGACCTGGTCGAGGTGCACGCCGACGGCCGCTTCGAACTGCGCGGCCGCAACGCCGACCTGATCGAGATCGCCGGCAAGCGCGCCTCGCTGGGCGACCTCAGCCGGCGCCTGCTGGCGGTGCCGGGCGTGCGCGACGGCGCCATGTTCCAGCTCGATCCGTGCCCGCGCACCGGCGTGGCGCGCATCGCCGCGCTGGCGGTGGTCGCGCTCGGCACCAGCGAGGCCGACGTGCTGGCGGCGCTGCGCGCGCACATCGACGCGGTGTTCCTGCCGCGGCCGCTGCGCCTGGTCGACGCGCTGCCGCGCAACGAGACCGGCAAGCTGCCGCGCGCGGCGCTCGCCGCAGTGCTGCAGGGCGCGGGCTGACGCGCATCACGCTGCGGCGCGCGTCTTCTTGACGCCGTCTTCATGGTGCGCGCGCCGCGGCGCATCTCTGACATCGCCATCACGCATCCACGCCCAGACTTTCACTGCCCCCGAGCGGGAGCGGAATCACGGCGTCCTTCAGGCGCGGATTCCACGGCTATTCCACGCGCAGCTGGAAGGAGAGACGCACATGATGGGTTTCATTGTTTGGCTGATCGTAGGCGGCATCATCGGCTGGCTGGCGAGCATGGTCATGAAGACGGATGCCCAGCAGGGCCTGTTCCTCAATATCGTCGTCGGCATCGTCGGCGCCTTCCTCGGCGGCTGGATCGGCAGCCTGCTCGGCATCGGCGGCACGGACATCAACGACGGCGTGTTCAACCTGACCAGCCTGCTGTTGTCGCTGGTCGGCGCGATCGTGCTGCTGGCGATCATCAACCTGTTCCGGCGCGGAAGCGTGCGCTGAAGCGCACGCCGGCGCGAAAAACAAAGGCCCGGTCATCCGGGCCTTTGTTTTTGCTATTGCCTTCTCCCTGTCGCGCAGCGACGGGGAGAGGGAAGCTCATCCGGTTACGGCCCGATCTCCACCCACACCGGCGTGTGGTCGCTCGGGCGTTCGCGCGTGCGCGGGGCGGTGTCGATGCCGGCGGCGACGGCGCGGGCGCGTAGCGCCTCGCTCAGCAGCACCAGGTCGATGCGCAGGCCCCAGCCGCGTTCGAAGGCGTTGAGTCGGTAATCCCACCAGCTGTGCTGCCCGGCCTGGTCGTTGAACAGGCGGAAACTGTCGTGCAGGCCGAGGTCGAGCAGGTCGCGCAGCGCGTCGCGCTCGGGCGTCGAGCACAGGATCTTCTCGCGCCAGCGCTTGGGGTCGTGCACGTCGCGGTCGTCCGGGGCGATGTTGAAATCGCCGAGCACGACCAGGTTCGGGTGCTGGCGCAGTTCCTCGCGCAGCCATTCGCGCACCGCCTCCAGCCAGCGCAGCTTGTAGGCGAACTTCTCGCTGCCGACCGCTTCGCCGTTGACCACGTACAGGTCGACGATGCGCACGTCGCCCACGGTGGCGGCGAGCACGCGCTTCTGCGGGTCGTCGAAACCGGGGATCGCGGTGACGCATTCGCTGGTGAAGGGCAGGCGGCTGACCAGGGCCACGCCGTTGTAGGTCTTCTGCCCGCAGAACACGCTGCGGTAGCCCAGTTCGGCCAGCGCGGCGTCGGGGAATTTGCTGTCCTCGAGCTTGGTTTCCTGCAGGGCGACGACGTCGGGGCCGAAGTCCTGCAGCCACTGCTGCAGGTGCGGCAGGCGGACGTTGAGCGAGTTGACGTTCCAGCTGGCGATTTTCATGGGCGGGAGTGTAACGCGCCCGATTTTCTCCCTCCCTTTCGCGTAGCGAAGGGGAGTGGGCAGTAAACTGCACGCATGAACATCGTCCGCCCCTACCTCGACAAGACCCCGGTCCTCGGCGAACGCAGCTACATCGATCCGGCCGCGACCGTGATCGGCGACGTGGTCCTCGGCGACGACGTCTCGATCTGGCCGGGCACGATCGTGCGCGGCGACGTCAACTTCATCCGCGTCGGCGCGCGTACCAACATCCAGGACGGCACCGTCGTCCACGTCAGCCACGACGGCCCGCACGCCAAGCTCGGCGGCTTCGCCACGGTGATCGGCGCGGACGTGACCATCGGCCACAAGGCGATCATCCACGCCTGCCGCATCGAGGACGCGGTGCTGATCGGCATGGGCGCGATCGTGCTCGACGGCGCGGTGGTGAAGAAGCACGGCTTCGTCGGCGCCGGCGCGCTGGTCGCGCCGGGCAAGGTGGTGGGCGAAGGCGAGCTGTGGCTGGGCAATCCGGCGAAGAAGGTGCGCATGCTCAGCGATGCGGAAATCCAGGCGCTGTACTACTCCGCGCAGCATTACGTGCGCCTGAAAAACCACTACCTCGGCCTGCCCGCGGCCTGACGCTGCAGCCCGCGGCGATGGCGGTTGTGGCGGTCGTGCGCGCGCTTTACAGTCGGCGTCGGGGAGTGGGGGAACGCGTTGGGCATGGAAGTGAACGTCAATCCGTATGCGGCGCCGGGGGCGCCGGTCACCGTGGCCATGCCGCCGCCGCTGCCCACAGCCGCGCGCCACGCGCCGCTGGCCGGGCGCGGTGAACGCCTGGTCGCCGCGATCATCGACCGCGCGCTGTACGTCGCCTGTTTCATTCCCGTGCTGCTCGCCGGCATGGCGCAGGCGCGCAGCCTGATCGGCGTGACCGTGGCCGTGGGTTTCCTGGCGATGGCGTGCCTGTTCATCTACAACCTGATGCTGCTGGGCGACAACGGCCAGACCGTGGGCAAGCGTTGGCTCGCCATCCGCATCGTCCGCACCGACGGCAGCGACGTCGATTTCGGCCGGCTCTTCGCCCTGCGCATGTTCGTGCCGTGGCTGCTCGGTTTCTTCCTCGGTCCGTTCTTCGTGCTGCCTGACCTGCTGTGCATCTTCGGCAACGAGCAGCGCTGCCTGCACGACATGCTCGCCGACACCATCGTGGTCGCCGCCTGACGTGGTGGCAGTGGCCGGGGTGGCGCGCGCTTGAGCAACACGACGATGGCGAACAACGTATCGGCGCACGCTCCGTCGCCGAACAGCCGGTCCGCCGCCGTGCTGGACACCTACCGCGAAGTGGTCACGCCCGAAGGCGTGGCCCTGCACCTGCCCGCGGCCGGGCCGGTGCCGCGCGCGCTGGCATGGGCGATCGACCTGGCCATCCGCATGGTGGTGCTGTCGATCGTGAGCATGGTGGTGGCTCTGCTCGGCGTCGCCGGCTACGGGCCCTACCTGATCGTGATGTTCGTGGTGTTCTGGTTCTATCCGGTGCTGTTCGAGGTGCTCGACCACGGCCGCACGCCCGGCAAGCGCGCGCTCGGCCTGCGCGTGATCGCCGCCAACGGCGCGCCGGTCGGCTGGCTCGCCGCCTTCATCCGCAACCTGTTGCGCACGGTGGACATGCTGCCGTTCGGCTACGCCGCCGGACTGGTCGCCAGCCTCGCCGATCCGTGGGGGCGCCGGTTGGGCGACATGGTCGCCGGCACGCTGGTCGTGCACGACGCGCGCCAGCACGAACCACAGGCCGCGCCGGTCGGTGTCGCGCTGGCGCCGGCGGTGGCACTGCTGCCGCACGAACAGGCCGCGCTGGTCGCCTTCGCCGAACGCGGCCCGCAGCTGACGCAGGAGCGCCAGGCCGAACTCGCCGACCTCGCCGAACCGCTGGTGCAGGCGCGCGGCACGCTGGCGGTCGCGCGCCTGTACGGCGTCGCCAACTGGCTGCTGGGGCGGCGATGAGTTCGCATCGCGCTCACGCTCACCAATGCGTAGCCCGGGTAAGCGCGGCGCACCCGGGGCACACGACGGCGTGGGAGCCCATCCCGGGTGCGGCCTTTGGCTTTACCCGGGCTACGACGTCGGGGCGACGGGCATGAGGCGGGTGCCATGAGGCAGGAGACTTTCGTCCAGCGCCACCAGGCCGAATGGACCGCGCTCGAGCAGTGGCTCGATGCGCGCGCCGGCAACGCGCGCAAGGCGCGCGCGCACCGGCGCGAGTGGCACGGCCTGCCCGACCACGCGATGCCCGAACGCTACCGCCGCCTGTGCCAGCAGCTCGCGCTCGCGCGCCGCCGCGGCTACAGCCCGGTGGTCACCGATCGCCTGCAGCAGCTGATGCAGCGCGGCCATGGCGTGCTCTACCGCACGCCGCCGCCGCGCTGGCGGCGCGCGGTGGAATTCCTGCTCGCCGGCTTTCCGCGGCTGGTGCGCGCCGAGGCGGGCGTGATGCTCGCCGCGCTGGCGCTGTTCGCCGTGCCGCTGGTGGCGATCTTCGTCGCAATACAGCTTCAGCCGGACCTGTCGAGCGCGCTGTTCGACCCGGTGCAGCTCGCCGGCTTCGAGCAAATGTACGACCCGGCCGATCCATCGCGCGACCTCGGCCGCGACAACGGCACCGACCTGGCGATGTTCGGCCACTACATCTGGAACAACATCAGCATCGGCTTCCGCACCTTCGCCAGCGGCCTGGTCGCCGGCCTCGGCACCATCCTCGTGCTGCTGAGCAACGGCCTGATCATCGGCGGCGTCGCCGGGCACCTGCAGGCGGTGGGCCACGGCGATCCGTTCTGGCGCTTCGTCTGCGGCCACGCCGCGTTCGAACTCACCGCGATAGTCATTGCCGGCGGCGCCGGGCTGCGCCTGGGACTCAACCTGATCGCGCCGGGCCAGCGCCACCGCATCGATGCGCTGGTGGAGGGCGGCCGCCGCGGCGGACTGCTCTGCGTCGGCGTGCTGGTGATGCTGGTGGTCGCCGCGTTCATCGAGGCGTTCTGGTCCTCGATCGGCTGGATGCCGGCATGGATCAAGTATTCGGTCGCCGCGGCGCTGTGGCTGGCGGTGCTGGTCTGGCTGTTCGCGGGCGGGCGCAACCGCCTGTACGCCGATGACGGCCTCGCGCCGGGGCTGGGCGCATGAGGATCGAAGACCTCACCGTGGCCCTGCGCCCGCGCACCGCGTGGGAAGCGGTCGAACTCGGCACCGCGCTGGTGCGCCGCCACGCCGGTGCGGTGTGGAAGCCGTGGCTGCTGTTGTCGCTGCCGTGCCTGCTGCTGCTCAACGCGCTGTGCTGGGCGATCGGCGAGGTGTGGCTGGCGGGCGTGCTGATGTGGTGGTTGAAGCCGCTGTTCGACCGCATCCCGCTGTACGTGCTGTCGCGCGCGGTGTTCGGCCACGTGCCGCCGGTGCGCGAGACGGTGCGCGCGCAGTGGCGCTTTGGCCGGCGCTGGCTGCCGGCATACCTGACCTGGCGCCGCCTCAGTCCGGTGCGCGCGGTGTACCTGCCGATCGACCTGCTCGAAGGCGGCAGCGGCGAGGAGGCGCGCGCGCGTCGCCGCGCGCTGGGGTCGCCGGTGTACGGCGTGGGTTCGCTGGTGCTGCTGGTGTTCGCGCACTTCGAGATGGCGTTGCTGCTCGGCATCGTCTTCACCGTGATGCTGTTCGCGCCCAACGATCTGCTGCAGGAAACCGCGGCGCGGATGTGGAACGTGTTCGAGTCGCAGCAGGACTGGGTGCAGGCGGTGGAGAACGTGCTGTTCTGGACCGCGACCAGCGTGCTGGAACCGTTCTACGTCGGCGCCGGTTTCGGCCTGTACCTCAACCGCCGCACCGAGATCGAGGCCTGGGACATCGAGATGGTGCTGCGCCGGCTGCGGCGGCGCCTGACCCAGGCGGTGGCGCCGCTGCTGGTGCTGTGCGCGCTGTGCCTGGGCGCGGTGCCGTCGGCGCGCGCGCAGGACGACGAGCCGTTCGCCGGCGCTGCGACTCCGACTGCGCCGCAGGTACAGCCGGTGCGGCCGCGCACGGGTTCGACGCTGGACGAGGTGTTCGGCCCGCAGGCCGTCGACGACGCCGGCTGGCGGCAGGCGGTCAAGCGCGCCTATGAGGACCCGCGGGTGAGCCCGAAGCGCACCGTCATGCAGTGGGTGCCGAAGGATCCGGACAAGGAAGACGAGCAGGACGAGCGCGATCCGCAGGCCTTGTCCCGTTTCGGCGAGTGGTTCGCGACGATCGGCGAATACGGCTTGTGGATCGTGGTGGCGGCGCTGGTGCTGGCGCTGCTGCTGACCGCGCCGCGCTGGTTGCGCTGGGTGCGCGATCCCGCGCGGCGCAAGGGGTCCGACGACGCCGAGGTGCGCCGCGAGGTGCAACCCGAAGAAGCGCCGTTGCCCGATGACATCCCCACCGCCGCGCGCCGCCTGTGGCAGGCCGGGCGCGAACGCGACGCGCTGGCGCTGCTGTACCGCGCCAGCGTCGACGCCATGACCCGGCGTGCGCAGGTGGTGCTGGTGCCCGGCGCGACCGAGGCGCAGACCCTGCGCGCCTCGCGCCAGTTGCCCGCGGAAGCGGACCGTGAGGCGTTCGCGCGCGTGGTGCGCGTGTGGCAGCTCGCCGCGTACGCACATGGCCTGCCGGCGGGCGAGGAATTCGAGGAACTGCTGGCGCAGTTGTCGCAGCGCTTCGCCTGGGCACGCCCGGGAGTCGCCGCATGAACGCGCAGGCGAGCGTTCGCCCGAACGTGCTGCGCACCGTGCTGCTCACGCTGCTGGGCGTGGTCCTGCTCGCCGGCTTGACGGCGTGGTGGCTGCACACCCACGAGCGCGTGCCGCGCGAAGTGGACATGCCGCGCATCGGCGAGGCGCGGCGCAACCCGCTGTTCGCCCTGCAGGTGGCGCTGGAGCGCGACGGCGTCCGCGTGCATTCGCGCCGGCGCCTGCAGCTGCTTGCCGACGGCGCGCGTGGCGAAACCGTGCCGCTGGCCGCGCGCGATACGGTGGTGCTCTACAACGATCCACGCACGCTGCGCAGCGACGAGGTCGATGCCTTGCTGCGCTGGGTCGATGGCGGCGGCCACCTCATCGTGCGCACGCCGCCGCATGGGTTACTGGCGAAGAATGCGCCGGTGCCGCTGTTCGCCGAACTGCAGCTGCTGCCGATGGGCAGCGACCGCGAAAGCGGTTGCGCCGAAGTGGGGGGGCTGGGCGCGCCGGTGGCCGAGGGCACCGCCACCGTGGGCGACGATCGCAGCGATGAAGGCGGCAACGACGAAGGCCGCGGCGTACTGTTCTGCGGCGCACGTCGCTTCACCCTGGTCGGCGCCAATCCGCAGCACAGTTGGGGCGATCTGCAGCACGGCTATGTCTTCGCCCGCATCCACCGCGGTGCCGGCAGCGTCGACGTGCTCGCCGAGCTCGACTTCCTCGGCAGCGACGCGCTCGACCGCAACGCCAGCTTCCCGCTCGCGCACCGCGTGCTTGAACCCAACTACCGCGCCGGCACCGTGCACCTGGTCTACGCCGCGCAGATGCCGTCGCTGTGGGCGACGCTGGCGCGCCACAGCTGGATGGCATGGGGCCCGCTGCTGCTCGCGTTGCTGGCGTGGCTGTGGCGGCGGATGCAGCGCTTCGGCCCGCAGCTGGCCACGCCCGTGCTCGAACGCCGCTCGCTGCTCGAGCACATCACCGCCAGCGGCGAACTCGCGTACCGCTACGGTTATGCGCACCTGCTTTACGACGCCGCGCGCAACGCGTTCCTGGCGCGCCTGCGCCGCCGCGATCCGCAGGCCGCCGCGCTGCAGGGCGAACCGCAGCTGATGCTGCTGGCCGCGCGCTTCACCGACGTGCCGGCGGCCGAGATCCGCGACGCGCTGCTGCCACCGTTCGCGAACGACCACACCGCCTTCCGCACCCGCATCGCCACCCTGATCCGACTGAGAAACCGACTATGAGTGACACGTTGATCCCACCGCTGGCGCCGGACCACGTCGCCTCGTCGCGCGCCATCGTTCCGCTCACCGGCGCCGCGCTGGCGCAGCGCGCTGCCGCCATCCGCGCCGAGGTCGGCAAGGCCTTCATCGGCCAGGCCGAAGCGCTCGACCAGGTGCTGATCGCCCTGCTCGCCGGCGGCCACGTGCTGATCGAAGGCGTGCCCGGGCTGGGCAAGACGCTGCTGGTGCGCGCGCTGGCCCGCGCGCTGGATTGCGGCTACGCCCGCGTGCAGTTCACCCCCGACCTGATGCCGTCGGACATCAGCGGCCACGCCGTGTACGACCCGAAGACCGAGACCTTCAACATCCGCCGCGGCCCGGTATTCACCAACCTGTTGCTCGCCGACGAGATCAACCGCGCACCGGCGAAGACGCAGTCGGCGCTGCTCGAGGCGATGCAGGAACTGCAGGTGACGATCGAAGGCCACAGCTTCGAGCTGCCGCCGCCGTTCCTGACCCTGGCCACGCAGAACCCGGTCGAGCAGGAAGGCACCTACCCGCTGCCGGAAGCGCAGCTCGACCGCTTCCTGCTCAAGGTGCTGATCGGGTATCCCTCGCGTGCCGACGAGAAGAAGATGGTCGTCGCGGTGAGCCAGGGGCGCATGGCCTCCGACTTCGACCTGTCGCAGATCCGGCGCGTGGTCGGGCCGGAAGAGATCGTGGCGATGCAGCTGGGCACCGCGCAGGTCACCGTCGACGATGCGGTGATCGATTACGCGGTGCGGATCGTGGCCGCGACGCGCGACTGGGCCGGCATCGCGCTCGGCGCCGGGCCTCGTGGCAGCCTGGCGCTGGTGCGCGCGGCGCGCGCGCAGGCGGTGCTGTCGGGCCGCGATTTCGTCACCCCCGACGATGTGCGCGAGATCGCCAAACCGGCGCTGCGCCACCGCATCGCGCTGGCGCCGGAGCTGCTGATCGAAGGCCAGGAGCCTGACGACGTGCTGCACGCGCTGCTGTCCAAGGTGGAAGCCCCGCGGCAATGAGTCCCCGTCGTGATCCCGTCGCCCGGGTAAGCGCAGCGCACCCGGGAGCTGTTACGCCAATGAGTCGGAGGCACCCCGGGTGCGCTGCGCTTACCCGGGCTACGACCGTCATGGAGTCGTTCCCGTGAGCGGGCGTCGGAGCGTGCCTCGGCCCGCCCCGGCGCTGCTGGTGTTGCTGGCGTTGTGGGCCGCACTGGGCCTCGCTGCCAGCGTCAACCTGGTGCCAGGTTCGGCGTGGTGGCTGGCCGGCGCGGCGTTGCTGCTGATCGCCGGCCTCGACGCGTGGCGCGTGTTCGCTGCGGCGACGCCGGCCGTGCAGCGCCGCGTGCCGGACACCTGGCCGATCGGCGTGGAGCGGCCGGTGACGCTGCAGCTGGAGAGTGCACGCGCGCAGCGGCTCGACGTGTTCGACCTGCACCCGGGCAGCTGGGCGATGCAGGGCCTGCCGCGGCGCCTGCGCCTGCAACGCGGTGAAGCGGCCAGTCTCGACTATGCGCTGCGCGCCAACGCGCGCGGCGATTTCACTTTCGACGGCGTGCAGCTGCGCCTGCATTCGCCGTGGCGGCTGTGGTGGCAGTCGCGCGTGGCGGGCGAACCGCAGCGCGTGCGCGTGTTC
Organism: Lysobacter terrestris; assembly: GCF_014489475.1. Taxonomy (GTDB): domain Bacteria; phylum Pseudomonadota; class Gammaproteobacteria; order Xanthomonadales; family Xanthomonadaceae; genus Agrilutibacter; species Agrilutibacter terrestris. The sequence continues at coordinate 1,777,650 of NZ_CP060820.1, forward strand.
CCCAACTTCGCCCCGCTGGCGCGCTTCGCCATGTTCAGCGCGGAACAGGCCTCGCGCCTGGTCGGCGCGCACGTGAAGCGGCGTCGCGGCGAGGGCACCGACTTCCACCAGATGCGCGAGTACCGCGTCGGCGACAGCCTGCGCCAGATCGACTGGAAAGCGACGGCACGCGCGCGCCGGCTGATCTCGCGCGAATACCAGGACGAGAAGAACCAGCAGCTCGTGCTGCTGCTCGACACCGGCCGCCGCCTGCTCGCGCGCGACGGCGAACTCGCGCACTTCGACCACGTGCTCGATGCCGCGCTGGTGGTGTCTTACCTTGCCCTGCGCCAGGGCGACGGCGTCGGCCTGCTCGCCAGCGGCGGCGACAGCGCGTGGGTACCGCCGCAACGCGGCGTCGGTGCGATCGACAACCTGCTGCGCGCGACCTATGCGCTGCAGCCCAAGCCGGTCGCCACCGATTTCCTGCAGGCTGCGACCGAGCTGTCGACGCGCCAGCGCCGCCGCGCGCTGGTGATGCTGGTCACCAACCTGCGCGACGAGGACATGGACGACCTGCTCGCCGCGGTGCAGGTGCTGCGCAAGCGCCACCTGGTCTGCGTCGCCAGCCTGCGCGAAGCCGCGCTCGATGCCGCGCTGGCGCAGGACGTGCACGACCTGCCCACCGCGATCCGCGCCGGCGCCACCGCCGAATACCTCGCCCGGCGCAACGCCGCGCACGACGCGCTGCGCGGCCACGGCGTGATGGTGCTGGACGTGGCCTGCGACCAGCTGGCGGCGGCGCTGGTGGAGAAGTACCTGGCGGTCAAGCGCGACGGCTTGCTGTAGGTGGCATTCGCCCGCGGCAGCGGGTCATTGCGAAATCGACGTGCCTGCGCGCGTGTGGCCGAACGTGCGGGCAGCGCGCGCGAGGATGCGGCCTCAGGTCCGTATTTCGCCGCGCAATGCCGCCGCTTCCGTTTCGAACAACCCCGCCAGCCAGTCCGCGACCACGCGGAAGCGCACGATCTGGCCGGCATCGCGGTGGCTGAGCAGCCACAGTTCGCGCGAGAGCACGGGATCCGGGTGCAGCCGTTGCAGCCCGGCGCGGTCCGCGGCGATGCAGGGCAGCAACGCGAGTCCGGCACCTTCCTCGCAGGCGCGCAGGATCATCGACACGCTGCTCAGGCGCACCAGCGGGCGGCGTGGCTGCAGCTGCGCCAGCCATTGCATTTCCGGCATGCGCGAGAGCTCCACCGGATAGGCGAGCCACGGCGCATCCGCCCATTGCTCGCGCGGCAAGTTGGCGTACGCGCCCGCGCCGTACACCGCGAATCCGAGCGCGCCGACCTTGCGCATGCGCAGCGCCGCGTCCTCGCTGGGGCGATTGAGGCGGATGGCGAGGTCGGCTTCGCGGCGCGTGAACGACAGGTCGCGGTTGTCACCGAGCAGGTTCACCTGCAACGCCGGATGCGCGTCGAGCAGCTGCGGCAGGTGCCGCACCAGCCAATGGGTGAACAGCACGTCGATCGCGGTGACATTGACGGTGCCGGCGATGCCTTCGGCTTCGGCGCGTACGTCCAGCAGCATCGTCTGCACGCGCTCGTGCACCGCCTCGGCGTGGGCGAGGAACACGCGGCCGGCATCGGTGGCGCGATAGCCCACGGGTTCGCGGATGAACAGGCGCGCCTGCAGCGCCTTCTCCGCCGCGGCAACGCGCCGGCTCACCGTCGAGGCATCCAGGCCGAGCGCGCGACCGGCCTGGCTCATGCTGCCGGTGCCGGCGAGCTTGAGCAGCAGGGGAATGTCGTTCCAATCGAACTCCATGCCGCTGTCTCCGGTCAGGGCGGGGCGGAAAACCGACGGGTGCCTCGCGCGCGGGTCGCGCAGCACGAGCAGGAAGCATGCCAGCAGGCGTTGCAGGCGTGCATCGATTGTTTGCGGCGGCGGGCATTCCCGCAACGGTCGGGGCGGGCCCAGAATCCGTCCGTGATCCGACCCCGGCCGGCGAAGGACCCCCAAACCGCCGCCGCGACCGCCCGTTCCGCCCTTCCCCAAGGCCAGCGAGGAACGCAAGACGATGAGCACGTTCACCACCAAAGACGGCACGCAACTCTGGTTCAAGGACTGGGGCCATGGGCCCGCGGTCGTCTTCAGCCACGGCTGGCCGCTGACGGCCGACAGCTGGGATGCGCAGATCTTCCACCTGGTCGCCAACGGCTTCCGCTGCATCGCCCACGATCGCCGCGGTCACGGCCGCTCCAGCCAGCCGTCGGACGGCAACGACATGGACCACTACGCCGACGACCTGGCCGAACTGCTCGACCACCTCGACGTGCGTGATGCCGTGCTGGTCGGCTTCTCGACCGGCGGCGGCGAGGTGGCGCGCTACATCGGCCGGCATGGCACCAGGCGCCTGCGCAAGGCCGCACTGGTCTCGGCGGTGCCGCCGCTCATGGTGAAAACGGAAGCCAATCCCGGTGGGCTGCCGATCGCGGTGTTCGACGGCCTGCGCAAGGCCTTCCTTGCCGATCGTTCGCAGTTCTTCCGCGACGTGCCCAGCGGTCCGTTCTTCGGCTACAACCGGCCCGGCGCGAAGCCGTCGCAGGGCGTGATCGACGCCTGGTGGCTGCAGGGAATGCTGGGCGGCTACAAGAACACCTACGAATGCATCAAGGCGTTCTCCGAGACCGACTTCACCGAAGACCTGAAGAAGTTCGACGTGCCCACGCTGGTGATCCACGGCGACGACGACCAGATCGTGCCCATCGATGCCGCCGGCCGCGCCTCGGCGAAGCTGGTGAAGAACGCGCAGCTGATCGTGTATCCCGGCGCGCCGCACGGCATCACCGACACGCACGCGGACAGGCTCAACGCGGACCTGCTGGCCTTCGTGCAGGCCTGATGCACGGCGCTCCCATCCCTACCCCGGTATCCATCGAGGCGATCCCATGCTCGACACGTTCACCCTGAGCTCCTTCGGAGCGTTCCACACTCTGTTGGCCCTGATCGCGGTGGTGGCGGGCCTCCTCGGCCTCGTCCGCCACGGCGAAATCGGCACCGGTACGCGCGCCGGGCTGACCTATGTCGTGTTCACCGTGCTCACCAGCGTCACCGGGCTCTTCATCTTCCGCCACGGCAGCTTCGGTCCGCCGCACGTGCTGGCCATCGCCACGCTGGTGGTGCTGGCGATCGCCTACGCGGCGGAGAAGCGCGGCAATCCCCACGGCTTCGCACGCTACGTCGCGGTGCTGGGGTATTCGCTGACGCTGTTCTTCCATCTGATTCCCGGTCTTACCGAGACCGGCACGCGCCTGCCGCTGGGTGATCCCGCCTTCACCGGGCCGGAAGACCCCACGCTCAAGGCGCTGGTGGGCGCCGGCTTCCTGGTCTACCTGGTGGGCGCGGCGGTGCAGGTCCTGCGCATCCGCCGGTGGCGCCGCCTGGTGCCGTCGACATGAGCGCGCGGCCGAAGGCGCTGGTCACCGGCGCATCGAGCGGCATCGGCGCGGTCTACGCCGACCGGCTGGTGCGCCTGGGCCACGACGTGGTGCTGGTGGCGCGCGACGAGGCGCGGCTGCGCGCGCTGGCGGAACGGCTGCAGGGCGAGCACGGCGACGCGCGCATCGAGGTACTGCGCGCCGACCTCCTCGACCGGGCCGACCTGGCACGCGTGGAAGCCCGCCTGCGCGACGACGACGCCATCGCCCTGCTGGTGAACAACGCGGGGATCTCCGCGGCCGGCAGCTTCATCGATGCCGATCCGGACAAGCTGGAGACGATCATCACCCTCAACGCCACGGTGGTCACGCGGCTCGCGCTCGCCGCGGCAAAGCGCTTCGTCGCGCGTGGCAGCGGCACCATCGTCAACATCGGCTCGGTGACGGCGCTGATGCCCGAATCGTTCGAACCGGTGTACCTGGCGACCAAGGCCTACGTGCTCGCGCTCAGCCAGTCGCTGCAACAGCAGCTGGAGCCGCGTGGCGTGCGCGTGCAGGCGGTGCTGCCGGGGATGACCCGCACCGAGATCTGGGAGCGTTCGGGCGTCGATCCGCAGGCCTTGCCCCCCGACATGCTGATGGAAGCGAGCGAGCTGGTGGACGCGGCGCTGGCCGGCCTCGACATGGGCGAGACGGTGACGATTCCCTCGCTGCCGGATGCGGAGGCGTGGGACGAATTCAACGCGCAGCGGCGCCGGCTCGGCCCGTTCCTGTCGCGGCGGCACGCGGCCGAGCGCTACCGCCTGGCGATCGAGTGAGGAGTTCCCGATGACCACCACCTACGCCGCGGCCGACACCGCGCTGCTCGTCGTCGATCCCTACAACGACTTCATGAGCGAAGGCGGCAAGCTCTACGACGCGACCCGTGAAACCGCACAGGCGGTGGGCTTCTACGCCAACCTGCCGCGCGTCATCGCGGCGGCACGCGCCGCGTCGATCCGCGTCTTCATCGTCCCGCATCGGCGCTGGCGGCCAACCGACTACGCCGGATGGCTGCACATGAATCCCTCGCAGGAGGGCGTGGAGCGGCTGCAGCTGTTCGCGCAGGGCAGCTGGGGCGGCGAATTTCACCCGCAGTTCGGCCCGCAGCCCGGCGACGTCGTCGTGCACGAGCATTGGGGACAGAGCGGCTTCGCCAACACCGACCTCGACGCGCAGCTCAAGCAGCACGGCATCCGCCGCATCATCCTGGTGGGCATGGTCGCGAACACCTGCGTGGAATCGACCGCGCGCTTCGGCATGGAACTCGGTTACCACGTGACCCTGGTGAAGGACGCCACCGCCGCCTTCAGCGCGGCCGGCCTGCACACCGCGCACGAGGTGAACGGGCCGAGCTTCGCGCACGCGATCGTCAGCACGGAGCAGCTGCTTGCGGCGTTGCCGGCGTAGCCGTCACGGTCGCGTCGCGATCTCCAGCGCAGTGAGCGTCGCCAATGCGGCGTCGCGCGAATCCCCGCACATCGACGCCAGCGGCCGCAGCGAGGCGCAGAACGCCGGTCGCTCCGGTCGCCCGAACAGGCGGCAACGCAACTCGTCGTCCAGCTGCACGCACGGGATGCCCGCCGGCTTGCCGTGCGGCATGCCGGGAATGGGCGAGGTGATCGAGGGCGCGATGCAGCACGCGCCGCAACGTTCGCGGCAGTCCATCGGTGCGCGCGGGCGTCAGTCGGCGGTGACCAGCACCGCGCCGCGGTCGCGCAGCATCGCGTACACCGCGTCGGTTTCCGGGCGCACCTTGTGCCAGCGGTGGAAGCTCTCGGCGGCCTGCTCGACCAGCATGCCCAGGCCGTCGATGCAGTCGTGCGCGCGCGCCGAGCGCGCCCAGGCGAGGAAGTCGACCGCGGCTTCGCCATAACTCAGGTCCACCGCCGCGCCGCGCGGCGCGACCAGGTTGACCGGCAGCGACGGCAATGCCGCGCCGCGCGTGGCGGAGGTCGCGTTGATCACCAGGTCGAAGTTGCCGAGGCTGCCGACGTCGTCGAGGTAGCGCGGGTGCACGCGGCCCGGCAGCGCCAGCGCATCGGCCAGCGCATCGGCGCGCTCGGGCGTGCGGTTGACGATGAACAGGTCGCCGATGCCGGCGTCCAGCAAGGACGGGGCGATGCCGCGGGCCGCGCCGCCGGCGCCGATCAGCAGGGTGCGGCGCGCGCGCAGGTCCAGGCCGTGGCGTTCGGTGAGGTCGCGGACCAGGCCGACGCCATCGGTGTTGTCGCCCTGCCAGCCGGTGGCGGTGCGGATCAGGGTGTTGACCGCGCCGGCGCGCTGCGCGGCGTCGCTGAGGTAGGTGCAGATCTGCGACGCGCGCGCCTTGTGCGGCAGGGTGACGTTGGCGCCGACGCCGCCTTCGGCGGCGAATTCGGCCAGCGCCGCGTCGAAGTCCTCCGGCGCCGCGTCGATCGCCGTGTATTCCAGCGCGATCCCGGTCTGCCGCCCAAAGGCGGCGTGGATCCGCGGCGACAGCGAGTGGGCGACGGGGTGGCCGATGACGGCGTAGCGCTGGACGGACATGGAGGCCTCGCGCGGAAGCGGTGGGTGGTGCGTGCGTACTGGACGCGGTGTGTATGGACGAACGCGAAGCCCGGGGCGGGGCGGCCGTCGCGTTCGAGTCTACGCCCGCGTTCGCGAAGTGTGCGCACGCGACCGGTTTGGCGATGGCGAGGAGTCAGCAACTGCGGCACATTGGCGCTTCGTTCACGCAAGGACACCGCGATGCGCCGTTACACCCTGTGGGCCGGTTCGCTGTTGCTCGTTTCCGGCATCGCGCATGCCTGGCTGGCCGAGTTCGGCATCGAGGGCATGCACGTGGTCTCGACCAAGGCGTCGGAGGTGCGTGCCACGGTCAGCCCGGACGGCCAGCGCATCGTCTGGGGCAGCACCGACCGCGCTGGCGGCAAGGGCGGCTGGGACCTGTGGCAGGCCACGCTGAAGCAGAACCGCTGGCAGGATCCGCAGCCGCTGGCGATCAACACCGCGGCGAACGATTTCGATCCGGCCTTCAGTGCCGACGGGCGCTGGCTGTACTTCTTCTCCAACCGCGAGGGCGGCCTCGGCGGCGACGACCTGTACCGCGTCGCGGTGCGCGGCGACGGCTTCGGCGCGGTGGAAAACCTCGGCCCCGGCGTCAATTCCAAGGGCGACGAATGGGCGCCGGCACCGAGCCAGGACGGCAAGGCACTGCTGTTCGCCAGCGACGGCTTCGGCGGCGCGGGCCGGCACGACCTGTTCGTGGCGAAGTGGGACGGCAGCGCCTTCGGCGCGCGCACGCCGGTGCCGGGGGTGAACACGCGTGCCGACGAGTTCGATGCGGCCTGGCTCGACGCGGGCCGCGGGATCGTGTTCACGCGTTCGGCCAATGCCGACGACAAGCCGATGCAGTTGTTCGTGGCGCAATGCGACGGCAAGCGCTATGCGGCCGCGGCACCGTTGCAGCTGTCGTTCAACACCGGCGACGCGTGGACGCTGGGACCCAACATCGATTGGAACAAGCCCGGCGAACTGCTGGTCACCGGCAAGGCGCGCGCGCCGAGCGCGGGCCAGCTCGACATCTACCGGATGAAGGCGCCGGCGGCGACGGGGAAGGTGGGGTGCTTGTGAGGCGCTGAGGGGTTCTCGGAGCAACGACAAGAAGCGCCCCTCATCCGCCCTGCGGGCACCTTCTCCCCACTCTTCGAGCGGGGAGAAGGAAAGCTCAAGCTACGTCGGGCCAGCTGTTAACCCCTCGCCCCGCTTGCGGGGAGAGGGATCGCGTTGCGCAAGCAACGCAGGGTGAGGGGGCGTCGGACGTCAGCCCTCGCGCAACCACCGCGCCGCATCCAGCGCGAAGTAGGTCAGTACCGCGTCGGCGCCGGCACGCTTGATCGAAGTGAGCGCTTCCAGCGCGCAGCCGCGTTCGTCGAGCCAGCCGTTGCGCGCGGCGGCCTTGAGCATCGCGTACTCGCCGCTGACCTGGTAGACGAAGGTCGGCACGCCGAATTCGTCCTTCACCCGGCGCACGATGTCGAGGTAGGGCAGGCCCGGCTTCACCATCACCATGTCCGCGCCTTCCTGCAGGTCCTGCGCGACTTCCTGCAGCGCCTCGTCGGCGTTGGCCGGGTCCATCTGGTAGGTGTACTTGTTGCCCTTGCCCAGCGCTGCGGCCGACCCCACCGCGTCGCGGAACGGGCCGTAGAACGCACTGGCGTACTTGGCGCTGTAAGCGAGGATGCGGGTGTGGATGTGGCCGTCGCCTTCCAGTTCGGCGCGGATCGCGCCGATGCGGCCGTCCATCATGTCGCTGGGGGCGACGATGTCGGCGCCGGCGCGCGCGTGCGACAGCGCCTGCTGCACCAGCGCCGCGACGGTCTCGTCGTTGAGCACGTAGCCGCTGGCGTCGATCAGGCCGTCCTGGCCGTGCGTGGTGTAGGGATCGAGGGCGACGTCGGTGATCACGCCCAGTTCCGGGAAGCGCTGCTTGAGCGCGCGCACCGCGCGCTGCACCAGGCCGTCGTCGGCCCACGCCGCTTCGGCGGTGAGCGACTTGGCGTCCGGTGCGGTCACCGGGAACAGCGCGAGCGCGGGCACGCGCAGTTCGCAGGCCTGTTCGGCGACCTTCATCAATTCGTCGATGGAGACGCGCTCGACGCCGGGCATCGAGGCGATCGCTTCGCGGCCGGGCAGTTCGTGCACGAACACCGGGTAGATCAGGTCGTTCGCGGTGAGCACGGTCTCGCGCATCAAGCGACGCGAGAAGTCATCGCGGCGCATGCGCCGCAGGCGGGTGTGGGGGTAGCTCATGGCGCGGATTCTACGCCCCGGCCACGGCCGGGGCCTTTGCGCGAACAGGACAGAGAAGTTCCGTAGCCCGGGCAAGCGCAGCGCACCCGGGGCTTCTGGCCAGCCCAATCCCCGGGTGCGGCCTCTGGCCTTGCCCGGGCTACGGGTTATGCGCCACGCGCTGCGGTCAGAGCGGATAGACGCGGTAGCGCAGCGGCGCCACCGCAATGGCCTGGCCCACGGCGGGGGTCTCCACGTCCGGCGTGGCGGCGAAATCGAATTCCAGCGGCCGCGACTGGCCGACGACGTCGAGTTCCAGGGTGATGCGGTCGGCCAGCCGGTGCGCGGCCACCACGCGTGCGCTCCAGCCCTCGCCGGTGCGGACGAGCGCGAGGTCGTGCGGACGCACGTACAGGCGCGCGTCGCCATCGGGCGCATCGCTGGCGAAGGCGTGCGCTTGCCCGTGCGCGGCGAACTGGCCGGCTTCGACGCGCCCTTCCAGCGCATTGGCGCGGCCGATGAAATCGAAGACGTACTCGGAGGCCGGCGCGCTGTAGATCTCGTCCGGCGTGCCGACCTGTTCGATGCGGCCCTCGCGCAGCACCACCACGCGGTCGGCGAGCTCCAGCGCTTCTTCCTGGTCGTGGGTGACGAACAGCGTGGTCTGCCCGGTCTGCTCGTGCAGGCGGCGCAGCCAGCGGCGCAGTTCGATGCGCACCTTGGCATCGAGCGCGCCGAAGGGTTCGTCCAGCAGCAGCACGGTCGGATCGATCGCCAGCGCGCGCGCCAGGGCGACGCGCTGGCGCTGGCCGCCGGAGAGCTGTTCGGGATAGCGCTCGCCCAGTTCGGCGAGCTGGATCAATGCCAGCAGTTCCTCGACGCGGCGCTTGATCGTGGCCTTGTCGGGGCGGCGCGCGCGCGGGCGGCTGCGCAGGCCGAAGGCGATGTTTTCGGCCACGGTCATGTGCTTGAACAGCGCGTAGTGCTGGAACACGAAGCCGACGTTGCGCTCGCGCAGGCTCAGGCGCGTCGCGTCGGTGTCGCCGAAGCGCACCTGGCCGCTGTCGGCGTGCAACAGGCCGGCGATCACGCGCAGCAGCGTGGTCTTGCCCGAGCCCGACGGCCCCAGCAGCGCGACCAGTTCGCCCGAAGCGATGTCGAGGTCGACCGCGTCCAGCGCGGCGACGTCGCGGTAGCGCTTGCTGAGTTGACGGATGTGCAGGTCCATTCCGCGCGATGCCGGAGAGGGGCTCGGGTCCTGTTGTACCAGCACTGGCGGCACGGGGCGATGGTCCTGTGCGCGTGCGGATTTGTCGAAATCGACCCTGACGACGTTCACTCAATGTCTCCGATGTGTCTTCGCCAAGGCATCGCCGTGGCGTGCCTCCAGCCGCGCCGCGGAAGGCGTCACGGCATGGCGGCGTTCGGCCCGGCGCACCGGGCGAGGGAAATGAAGCGGCGACATCTCAGTGCCTCCGATGCGACTTGGCGATGGCATCGCCATGGCGCGCCTCCAGCCGCGCCGCGGAAGGCGTTACGGCATAGCGGCGTTCGGCCCGGCGCACCGGGCGAGGGAAATGAAGCGGCGACATTTCAATGTCTCCGATGCGACTTGGCGATGGCATCGCCGTGGCGCGCCTCCAGCCAGAACTTGATGATCAACGTCACCAGCGCCAACCCGCTCAGCAGCGATGCCGCCGCGAACGCCGCGGTGCTGTCGAACTCGTTGTAGAGGATCTCGATGTGCAGCGGCAGCGTGTTGGTGAGTCCGCGGATGTGCCCGGACACCACCGACACCGCGCCGAATTCGCCCATCGCGCGCGCACCGCACAGCAGCACGCCGTAGAGCAGGCCCCACTTGATGTTGGGCAGGGTCACGCGGCGGAACATGGTCCATGCGCCGGCGCCGAGCGAGCGCGCGGCGAGCTCCTCGTCGGAGCCCTGCTGCTGCATCAGCGGGATCAGTTCGCGCACCACGAACGGGAAGGTGATGAACAAGGTCGCCAGCACGATGCCGGGACGCGCGAACAGGATCCTGACGTCCCATTGCTCAAGCAGGCCGGCGAACCAGCCATGGGTGGTGCTGAACAACAGCACCAGGCACAGACCCGCGACCACCGGCGATACCGCGAACGGCAGGTCGATCAGCGCCAACAGCGGCCGCTTGAAGCGGAACTCGAAACGCGTCACCGCCCACGCCATCAGCGTGCCGAACACCGCATTGACCGGAATCACGATCGCCGCGGTGAACAGGGTGAGCCTGAGCGCGGCCACCGCGTCGGGTTCGCGCAGCGCCGCCCACCACGCGCGGAAGCCGTCGCCGAACGCGGCACCCAGCACCATCAGCAGCGGCAGCACCACCAGCCCGAGCATGATCAGCACCGCGGCGCCGATCAGCAGCGCGCGCAGCCAGGCGGGTTCGTGCAGGACATCGCGGGGGCGCGGATCAGCCACGGCCCTGCTCCCGGCGCTCGTGCGCGAACAGCGACGGGATCGCGTTGATCGCCAGCAGGCACACGAACGACGCCGCCAGCAGCAGCGCGGCGATGGCGATGGCACCGTTGTAGTCGTATTCCTCCAGGCGGATGGTGATCAGCAGCGGCGCGATCTCGGTGGCGAAGGGCTTGTTGCCGGCGATGAAGATCACCGAGCCGTATTCGCCCAGCGCGCGCGCGAACGCCAGCGAGAAGCCGGTGAGCAGCGCCGGCAGCAGCTCGGGCAGGATCACCCGGCGCAGGGTGGTGAAGCGCGAGGCGCCGAGCGAGGCGGCGGCTTCTTCCTGTTCGTGGCCCAGTGCCTCCAGCACCGGCTGCACCGTGCGCACCGCGAACGGCAGGCCGATGAACACCAATGCGATCACGATGCCGAGCCAGGTGTAGGCGATCTTCAATCCCAGCGGTTCGACGAAGCGGCCGACCCAGCCGTTGCTGGAATAGATCGCGGTCAGGGCGATGCCCGCCACCGCGGTCGGCAGGGCGAACGGCAGGTCGACCAGCGCGTCGAGCAGGCGCCGGCCGGGAAAGCGGTAGCGCACCAGCACCCACGCCACGATCGCGCCGGCGACCAGCGCGAGCAGCGACGCCGCCAGCGCCGCGCCGAAGCTGAGTTTCAGCGCGGCCTGCACGCGCGGGTCGTGGATCGCGCGCAGCCAGCCGTCCATGCCCAGTCCGGCCGCGCGCCACGCCAGCGCCAGCAACGGCAGCAGCACGACCACGCCGAGCCAGGCCATGCCCAGCCCCAGGCTGAGGCTGAAGCCGGGCAGCGGGCGGCGCGTCCGGAAGGGGATCAACGAGGGCAGGGCGGCGGTGGTCACTCGGTCGGTTGTTTGCTGTTGCTCGGTTGTCATCCCCTCCCTTTCGCCGCAGGCGAAGGGGAGGGTTAGGGAGGGGTGCTTTTGGTGTTGCTTTGGTTTTTCTTCAGGGCAAGAACATCTTCAGAGCAAGAACAAGATCAAAGGCACCCCCTCCCTGGCCCTCCCCTTCGCCTGCGGCGAAAGGGAGGGGGAAAGCAGCCTCCCTTCGGCGCGAAAGAGAGAGGAAAACCCGATCACTTCGGCTGGTAGATCCGGTCGAAGAACCCGCCATCGGCGAAATGCGCCGCCTGCGCCTGCTTCCAGCCGCCGAAGGCCTGGTCGATGGTCACCTGCGTCACCGTCGGGAAGCGCGCGAGTTCGGTCGCCGGCACCTTCTCCGGTTCGGCCGGGCGGTAGTAGTGCTTCGCGGCAAGGCGCTGGCCTTCCGGCGAATACAGGAAGCGCAGGTAGGCCTCGGCCTGCTTGCGCGTGCCGTGCCTGGCGACGTTCTTGTCCACCCACGCCACCGGCGGTTCGGCGCGGATGCTCAGCGACGGCACCACGATCTCGAACTTGCCGCGCGTATCGCCCTGGTTGAGGGTGAGTAGCGCCTCGTTCTCCCACGCGATCAGCACGTCGCCGATGCCGCGCTCGGCGAAGGTGGTGGTCGCGCCGCGCGCGCCGGTATCGAGCACCGGCACGTTCTTGAACAGCCGGGTGAGGAAGTCGAGCACCTTGCCGCCGTCGCGGTATTCCTTCGACGCCCACGCCCACGCGGCGAGGTAGTTCCAGCGCGCGCCGCCCGAGGTCTTCGGGTTCGGCGTGATCACGCCGACGCCGGGCCGGGCGAGGTCGGCCCAGTCCTTGATGCCCTTGGGATTGCCCTTGCGCACCAGGAACACGATCGTCGAGGTGTACGGCGCGCTGTTGTGCGGCAGGCGCGATTGCCAGTTCGCCGGCAGCAGCTTGCCGTTGGTCGCGATCGCGTCGATGTCGGCGGCCAGCGCAAGCGTCACCACGTCGGCCTCGAGTCCGTCGATCACCGCGCGTGCCTGCTTGCCGGAACCGCCGTGCGAAGCGCGCACGCGGAGCGTCTCGCCGGTGTCCCGCTGCCACTGCGCCGCGAAGGCCTGGTCGACTTCGGCGTAGAACTCGCGCGTCGGGTCGTAGGAGACGTTGAGCAGCGCGACGTCCTTGGCCTGCGCGGCCGGGCCGAGCAGCGCGAGGGCGAGCAGTGCGCTGCGAAGGGGAGTGCGGAGGCGTGGCGTCATGGGGTCTCGTCGGGTCAGAAGGAAATCTGCGCGCGGGTGAAGACGGTCTTTTCGTCCTCGCGATCGGCACCGGCCGCCGCCCCGCCTTCGAACGTCGATTGCGTGTAGGTGGCGGCGAGCTTCAGGTTCTGGGTGAGGTACCAGTTCAGGCCGAGGCTCCACGCCTCGATGCCGCTGCCCGCGGTAGCCGGGTTGGCGAAGAGCGGGAACGCGTCGTCGTCGATGTCGAGTTCGCCATAGCGCGTGACCAGTTCGAAGGCGCCCCAGCCTGCCGCACCGGCCGTAAAGGGGTGGTTAGGCCGCGCGACGCCCTTGTACGACGCGTCTTCGCCGGTCAGCACCCAGCTGCCGAGCAGTTGCCATGCGGTGTTTTCCAGGTGCGCCACGCGACCGGCGTTGGCGCCGCTGGTCACGCGCACTTCCTGTTCGGACGCGACGTACTCGGCCTGCACGCCGAACGGGCCGTTGTAGTAGTAGGCCTGTGGCGACCAGCGCCGGTGCAGGCCATCGGCGGCGGTTTCGGCGCGGTAGCCGAAGAACTGCACCTGCCCCGGCGTGCGGTAGCGTGGCAGGAAGCTGTCGCCGCTGCCGAAGGTGTCGGCCACGCTGGCGGCGAGGCCGACGCCGAAACCCGACCACGCATTGGCGGAATTCTTGAACGGCTCCCAGAACACGCGGCCGGTGGCTTCGAGCTCGTTGTCGGGATTGCGGCTGGCGGCATCGCGGCCGTCCACGCCGCCGTTGAACACGCCGACCGCGTAGTTCAGCGTGCCGCCGGCCAGTGCGCCGTGCAGCTGCACGCCGATGTCGCGTGCGGGCACGAGTTCGCTGGGCAGGCCGCGTTCGATCGCCTCCAGCACGCTGGACGACTGCAACTGCTCCAGGCCGAAAGGCTGCTTGAACTTGCCCACGCGCACCGTGGCGCGCGGGTCGAAGCGCAGGTCGAGGTAGGCATCGTTGACCGTGGCGCTGTCGCCGGCCAGCTGCGCCTGCAGCTTGAAGCCGAGCAGCGGGCCGAAGCTGCCTTCGATCGTCGGCTCCGCGTAGCGCAGCAGGAAGCCGTCGTTCTGCGGCTTCTGTTCGTCGTCGAGGTAGAAACGGCCGTCGCCCTGGACCAGGCCGTGCAGCTTCAGTTCGAAGCCGCTGTTGCCCGGCGACTTCACCGCCAGGCCCTTGCCGTCCAGGGTGACGGTGGGCGTGCTGGCGGCCTTCGCGGCGGATTCCTCCGCCTGCAGCTCCAGCTTGCGTTCGATCACGCGCAGGCGCTGGTCGAGATCGGCCAGTCCGGCGCTGTCGGCATCGGTGGCCGCGGCGACGCCCAGGCGTTGTTCGAGTGCCTGCAGGCGCTGGGCGAGTTGTTCGACGGTGACCTCGCCCGCCTGCGCGGGCAGCACGGCGAGCGCGAGCGCGAGGGACAGCAGGCTGCGGCGGGGGAAGGGCGTGGCGTGGACGGACATAGCGTTCACCGATAGGGAGGGCAACAGTGGCGATGCGCGGCGGCGGACGGAAACGGCCATGCCTTATCTGCATATGCCGGCGGCGCATCTGGCGGAGGCAGGGTGCCTGCGGCGCCACGCGCGGGCAATGACCGCGGTCAAGCGGTCGCCGGATCGACCGCCCTCGATAACGACCGCCAGTAAGATGGCGCCGATGCCCGTCCGCCTTGCCTCCCTGCCGCCGCTGGCGCGCGCCTGCCTGATCGCGCTCGCCGTGTTGGCGGTGCTGTGCTGGCTGGGGCCGTGGCTGACCCGCTTCGAGCCGCACGCGCCCGACTGGACGGCGTTGTCGGTGGCGCCGGGCGTGCGCGCGCACTGGTTCGGCACCGATGCGATCGGCCGCGACGTGTTCGCGCGCACGCTCGCCGGCGGGCGCCTGTCGTTGACCATCGGCCTGCTGGCGAGCGTGGTCGCGCTGGTGATCGGCCTGGGCTACGGCGCGATCGCCGGCCTCGCCGGCGGCCGGGTCGAACGCATGATGCTGCGCGTGCTCGACGTGTTCAGCGCGCTGCCGTTCCTGCTGGTGGTGATCCTGCTGCTGACCCTGTTCGAGCGCTCGCTCGGCCTGCTGCTCGCCGCGATCGGCGGCTACGTGTGGATCGACCTCGCCCGCGTCATGCGCGCCGAAGCCGCGCGGCTGCGCGAGGCGCCGTTCGTGCTCGCCGCGCAGGCCGCCGGCGCCGACTTCGGCCAGCGCCTGCGCTGGCACGTGTTGCCGAACCTGCTGCCGCTGGCGTTCGTCTACCTCGGCCTGATCCTGCCCCAGGCCATTCTGGTCGAGAGCTTCCTCGGCTTCCTCGGCCTGTCGGTGGACGAGCCCTCGGCGAGCTGGGGCACGCTGCTGAGCGAAGGCGTGCAGGAACTCGACAGCGCACCGTGGACGCTGCTGTTCCCGGCGACGTTGCTGGTGGCGACGCTGGCGGCGTTCCAGTTCCTCGGCGACGGCCTGCGCGACTGGCTGGATGTGCGCGGCGCTCCGCGCGATGAAGGCGAGAGCGCGGCGGCATGAGCGCACGCGCCCGGAGCTTTTGTGTCGTCGTCCCGGCGCACGCCGGGATCCAGCGATTGCCGTTGCCCTTGCCTTGTCAAAGGCGCGACCCCGGCGTGCGCCGGGATGACGGGCAAAGGGTGGTTGCCGGTGCAAGGTGGAGCTGGCGATGACCGTGCTGCAACTGGCCGACCTGCAGATCGACGCCGGCGCGCGCCGCCTGCTCGGCCCGCTCGCGCTGCAGCTGCAGGCCGGCGAATGCGTCGGCCTGGTCGGCGAGAGCGGCAGCGGCAAGAGCCTCACCGCGCTCGCGCTGCTCGGATTGTTGCCCGCGGAATTGCGCGCGCAGGGCCGCTTGCAGCACGAAGATCGCGACGTGGCGTTGTCCTCGCGCGCGCACGCCGCCCTGCGCGGGCGCGTGCTGGGCTGGGTGCCGCAGGATCCGCTCGCCAGCCTGCATCCGCTGCGCACGGTCGGCGCGCAGCTGGTCGAGACCTTGCGCGCGTTGCGACGCCTGCCGCGCGAGGCCGCGTGGCGCGACGCCGAGGCCCTGCTCGCGCGCGTGCAGTTGCCCGAACCCGCTGCGGCGTTGCAGCGGTACCCACACCAGTTCAGTGGTGGCCAGCGCCAGCGCATCGCGATCGCACTCGCGTTGGCCGCGCGTCCGCAGGTGCTGATCGCCGACGAACCCACCTCCGCGCTGGACGCACGCATCGCCCGCGACATCCTCGACCTGCTCGACGCACTGCGGCGCGAGGAAGGGCTGGCGCTGCTGCTGATCAGCCACGACCTGCCGCTGGTGGGCGCGTACGCGCAACGCCTGCTGGTGCTGCGCCGGGGCGGGGTGGTGGAGCAGGGCGCCACGCGCGAGGTGTTCGCCGCGCCGCGCCACGCCTACACGTGCGAACTGCTGGCCGCCGACCGCCTGGCGCCGTTGCCGGACGCGACTGCCGATGCACCGGTATTGCTGCAGGGCGAGGCCCTGCGCGTGCGCTACCCGCGCGCGCCGCGCGATGCGCTCGCCGGCGTGTCGATCGAACTGCGCCGCGGCGAGGGCCTGGCCCTGGTCGGCGAAAGCGGCAGCGGCAAGAGCACGCTCGGCCGCGCCCTGCTGCGCCTGTTGCGCGGCGTGCACGGATGCGTGCGCTTCGACGGCGTCGATCTCCTTACGCTCGACCGCGCGCGTCTGCGCGCGTTGCGGGCGCGCATCGGCGTGGTGTTCCAGGACCCCTACGCGTCGTTGGACCCGCGCCTGCGCGTGGCCGAGATCGTCGCCGAGCCGCTGCGCATCCACGGCCGCGGCGATGCCGCGGCGCGGCGCGCGAAGGCGGCGGAGCTGCTGCAGGCGGTCGGGCTGGAGGCGTCGATGCTCGATCGCTATCCGCACCAGTTCAGCGGCGGCCAGCGCCAGCGCATCGCGATCGCGCGTGCGCTGGCCACCGACCCGGACCTGCTGGTCTGCGACGAGGCGGTGTCGGCGCTGGATGCGCACCATCGCGCGGCGATCCTGGCCCTGCTCGTGCAACTCAAGCGCGAACGCGGGCTGGCGCTGCTGTTCGTGACCCACGACCTCGCCGCGGCCGCGGCGGTGGCCGAGCGCATCGCCGTGCTGGAAGCGGGGCAGGTGGTGGAAACCGGCGCCACCGCGCAGGTGCTGCGCGCGCCGCAGCACGCGCATACGCGGGCGTTGCTGGCGGCGCGACCGGCGGCGTGAGGGTTTGATTGGTTCTACGCCGGCGTTGCCGGCGTCCCCTCATCCGCCCTTCCCTCAGCGGCCTGTCGGCCGCTTCGACCTTCTCCCCGCAAGCGGGGAGAAGGAAAAGCAATCCCCGTCCTGTTTGCTCAGTTACCCCTCACCCCGCTTGCGGGGTGAAGGCGGGCGTTTGTGCGCCACTGGCGCACGCCCGACTGAACGCCCTTGCGCCATGCGCAAGGGCCGGGAGCACAGCGGGGGACAGCGTCGCGAAGCGACGCAGGGTGAGGGGCCGTGTCCACCGCGACCCAGGGGACGAGGGGGCGTTAGATCAACCCGCCGCCCATGCTCAAGCGGATCGCCGCCACCACGATCACAATACCGTTGAGGATCAACCCGGTCTTCGCGCGGCCGCGGTTCTCGCTGCGGGTGAACAGGATGCCCACCGCCGCGATCAGCGCACCGACCGCGGCGAAGGGGATCAGCAGCCAGTTGGTGATGCCGATCACCGGAATCAGCGCCAGCACCATCCAGCACAGGGCGACGATGCCCCACAGCACACTGATCAATCCCATCGCAGCGTCTCCGCGCCAAGGCCGCGGTGCGGCCGAAGCACACAAGATGGCGGCGCGCGGCCACCGCTGCAAGTAAACCGATGAACTACGCGCGACCGCTGCGCTCAGGGCGCGCCGTGCACGCCGTCGATCTCCACGTGCAGTTCGCGGCGGCAGATCGCTGCGTGCAGCACGACGAAGCGCACCGCCGGGTCCAGGCGCAGGCGCAGGTGCGCCGCGACTGCGTCGAGTTCGTCGCGGTCGCGCACGTACGCCTTCAACCGCGTGCCGGCGCCCATCTGTGCAGGCAGGTCGGGGCGGCGTTCGCGCGCGGTGGCGATCAGGCTGTCCAGGTTCGCCAGCGTCTCGTCCAGCTGTGCGGTGACGTCGCCGGCGTGCTGCGATTCGTGCCCGACGATCGCGGCGGTGCCGGACAGCAGCAGCGGCATCGCGGTGCCCGGCGGCAGCATCGCGCGGGCGAAGCTCGGCGGCTGCGGGCCGTAGCGGCGCGGGTAGCGGTAGGCGCTGACCTGGCGCGGGTTCTCCAGCGGCGTGCCCGGCTGGCGCGCCGCCAGCCAGTACACCTGCAGGCGGCGCCCGCCGCCGGCCGTGCCGCTGTCGTGGCCAATCGCGGTCGCCGCCGGCAGTGCATGCGGGTCGAATTCGCCCAGGCCGCGCGCACGGCCCACACAGAAGATCCGGTAGCGCTCGGCGTCGCCGTCGCCGTGGGTGATGCCGTCGAGGTAGTTCCACACGCGCAGCAGCTGCGGGTAGCCGCGGTCGCGGAGGAAGGCGCTCAGCCGCGCGTAGGCCGCGGTGGCGGCGGCTTCGATGCCGGCGTCGCCCTCGTCGAGTTCGATCGCGCCGAACTGCACCGTGCCGTCTTCCGCCCAGGCCACGCCGTCCGTGCGGCCGCGCCGCACCGGGCCGCGGGCGCGCCAGTGTTCGAGCAGGCGCGGGCCGTGCGGCTGCAGTGCCACGCGCAGGTAGCGCGGATCGTCGAGCGCGGGCGCGTCGGCGCCGAACGCGAACACGGCCAGGGTCTGCTCCGAGGCGAGCAGGGCGGCCGCCGCGGCGTCGCTGTAGTCGACGTGCAGGGCGGGCGAGAGGAGGGAGTCCACCGCGTCGGGTGCGGCGTCCGGCGTGGACGCCGGGGCGCCGGAGCCGGGAGCGTGCGGATCGGTCATCCCGCCATGATAGTCGGTGGGCGCGGGCGGGGATGCTTGCACGACGCGGCGGGATGCCGGATCGTTGCGCCCCCAAGCCTGCACCGCCCGCGGAAATACCGATGTCCGAAGCCAACGCCACCGCCCAGACCGCCGCCGAAGCCGAACTGGCCAAGCTGCTGGTGGACAGCCTGAACCTGGAAGGCGTCGCGCCGGCCGATATCGATCCCGATGCGCGCCTGTTCGGCGAGGGCCTGGGCCTGGATTCCATCGACGCGCTCGAACTGGCGCTGGCGGTGTCGAAGCAGTACGGCTTCCAGCTGCGTTCGGACAACGACGAGAACCGGCGCATCTTCGCCTCGCTGCGCGCGCTGTCGGCGCACATCGAGCAGAACCGCGCGGCCTGACGGTCGCCGCGCGGCGCGCCATCCATGCGCCCGACCTCCGCGATCCCACCGCATGAACATCCCGGCATGAACGTCCCGGCATGAGCGGCGCCTTCGCGCTGCGGTTCGCGTTCGCGCTCGCCTATCCGCCGCTCGCCTACTGGGCCACGCGCGCCGGCAGCGGCGGAGCCGCGGTCATCGCCCTGCTGGACCTGGCCCTGGTGTTCCTGGTCGGGCCGCTGCTGCGGCCGCGCGCCTGGGCCTGGGGCGTGGCCGCGGGGCTGGCGCTCGCGCTGTTCGCGCTGCGCCATGGCGAGGTGCCGCAGGTGCTGCTGCTGGCGCCGCCGGTGGTGTTCCTCGCGCTGCTGGCGTGGCTGTTCGGGCGCACGCTGCGGCGGCCGCGGCAACCGCTGATCGCGCGCATCGTCGCCGCGTTGCACGAATGCCCGGCCGAGCAGTTGCCGCCGGAGCTGGCGCGTTACGCGCGGCGCCTGACCGCGGCCTGGACGCTGCTGCTGGCAGTGCTCGCGGTGGTCAACGGCGTGCTCGCCTGCGCCGAGGTGCCCGGCGGCGTGCTCGCGCGGCTGGGGCATGCGCCGACATGGGGCATCGCGCGCGAACACGGTTCGCTGATCGCCAACCTGCTCAACTACGGCGTGGTCGGCGGCTTCTTCGTCGGCGAATACGCGCTGCGCCGGCGCTGGTTCCGCGAGCTGCCGTACCGGCATTTCCTCGACTTCCTGCAGCGCATGGGCCGGCTCGGGCCGGCGTTCTGGAGCGGGCTGTTCCGCTGATCCGGCGCGCCGCACCCGCATAATCCCCGCATGGAATTCGTCATCGCGCCCGACCATCCGAGCCTGCCCGGGCATTTCCCCGGGCGCCCGCTGGTGCCCGGCGTGGTGCTGCTCGACCGCGTGCTTGCCGCGATCGAAACCGCGCACGGGCCGGTCGGGCCGCTGCGCCTGCCGCAGGTGAAATTCCTGCAGCCGCTGCTGCCGGGCGAGCGCGCGCGCATCGAACTGGACGGCGCCGCGCCGCGCTGGCGCTTCCGCGTCGTGCGCGACGGCGCGTTGCTGGCCAGCGGCGAGGTCGTGGCCGGGGCATGAGCGGGGACCACTGGAAGCGCCGCCCCGAGGGCGGCGGCCTGTTCGCGCTCTGGCTGATCCGCACCGTTGCCCGGCGCGGCGGGCGCACGCTCGCGCGCAGCCTGCTGTGGCCGATCACCGCCTACTTCCTGCTGATGCGCGGACCGGAGCGCCGCGCCTCGCGCGCTTACCTGCGTCGGGTGCTGCCGGTGCGGCCAAGCCTGCTGCACGTCGCGCGCCACATCCACACCTTCGCCTCGACGATTCTTGATCGCGTGTTCCTGCTCAGCGGCCAGCTCGAGCGCTTCGATTTCGCGGTCGAAGGCCTGCCGGCGCTGGAGGCGCAGCTGGAGCGCGGCCAGGGCGCGATGATTCTCGGCTCGCACCTGGGCAGCTTCGACGCGCTGCGCGTGCTCGCCACCCGCCGCCCCGACCTGCGCGTGCGCGTGTTGCTGGACAAGGCGCACAACCCGGCGATGCAGCAGCTGCTGGATGCGCTCAACCCGCGCCTCGCCGCGGACATCATCGACGCCGGCCAGCCCGGCACCGCGATCGTGCTGGCGATCCGCGAAGCGCTGGAAGAGGGCGCGCTGGTCGCCCTGCTCGCCGACCGCGCACTGCCCGGCGATGCGTCGGCGCGGGTGGCGTTCCTCGGCGAGGAGGCGCGCTTCCCGCTCGCGCCGTGGCAGATCGCGGGCGTGCTGCAGGTGCCGGTGACCCTGGCCTTCGGCCTGTACCGTGGCGGCAACCGCTACGAGGTGGTGTTCGAGCCGGTCAGCGACGGCTTGTCCCTGCCGCGCCATGAACGCCGGCAGGCGCTGGGCGCGCTCGTGCAGACTTACGCGGCGCGCCTGCAGCATCATGCGCGGCGCGCGCCGTACAACTGGTTCAACTTCTACGATTTCTGGCAACCCGATGACGCCTCCGCTGCCCGCGATGAAAGCCCTGAGCCTGGCCGCGACGCTGCTCGCACTCGCGACGGCAGTGCCGACGCTGCGCGCCGCGCCCCCTGAGCGCGTCGACAGCGACTGGATCCTGGCCAAGGTGGTGCAGCCGGTGCCGGCGCGCACCGCCTTCGTGGAACTGCGCGGCTCGCGCCTGCTGAAGCGACCGCTGCGCCTGCAGGGCGAGTACCGCCGTCCCGACGCCGACACCCTGGTGCGCGAGGTCACCACGCCCTACGCCGAGACCACCACCATCCGCGCCGGCGAGGCGCAGATCGAACGCCAGGGCAAGCCGCCGCGGCGCTTCTCGCTGGCGCGCGCGCCGGAACTGGCCGGGCTGCAGGCCAGCTTCGGCGCCCTGCTCGGCGGCGACCGGCGCCTGCTCGAACAGCACTACCGCCTCGACACCCAGGGCACCCGCCAGCGCTGGACGCTGACGCTGACGCCGAAGGAAGCGGTGCTGCAGCAGGCGCTGCAGTCGATCACCCTGTACGGCCGCGGCGCCGAACTGCGCTGCATCGAAACCCAGCCCGCCCGCGGCGACGCGCAACGCACCCTGCTCGCCGGCGCCGCGCGCGCGGCCGGCAATGTCACCGCCCCCGGCGCGCTGGCGACGCTGTGCTACGGCGGCGCGAAGGCGCAATGAGCACCCGCCTCGGCCGTTGGCGCGGGAAAACGCCCGCAGCCGCGTGCGCGGCCGGCCATGCCGCGGTCGCGTCGCCTTTCCGCGCAGGCGCGATGCGATGAGCGCACACAAACGCCTCGCCTTCGCCCTGCTCTGGCTGGCCCTGCTCGCCCTCGCCGGCTGGCTGCTCGGCAGCCGCCTCGAACTCAGCGGCGACCTGCGCAAGTTCATGCCCTCCGCGCAGACGCCGGCGCAGAAGCTGCTGATCGACGAACTCGGCGAAGGCCCCGGTTCGCGTCTGCTGCTGGTCGCGATCTCCCATGGCGATGCGGGCGACGGCGACGCGCAAACCCTCGCCGCGCAATCCAACGCGCTGCGCACCGCGCTGGCCGGACAAACGTTGTTCAAGCTGGTGGCCAACGGCGGCGACAGCGACCTGGCGGCGATTCCCGAGCGCCTGCGCCCGTACCGCTACCTGCTGTCGCCGACCGTCGACACCCAGGCGTTCGACCGCGCCTACTTCGCCGGCGAACTCGCGCAGCGCGTGCAGGACCTCGGTTCGCCCGCCGCCACCCTGGTTGAGCCGCTGCTGCCGCGCGACCCGACCCTGGAAACGCTCAAGCTCGCCGACGCCTGGCAACCGGCCGCGGCGCCGCAGCGCCTGCACGGCGTGTGGTTCGATCGCGCCGGCCGCGAGGCGCTGCTGGCGGTGGAGACGCGCGCGGCGGGCTTCGATCCGCAGGGCCAGCAACTCGCGGTCGATGCGATCCGCGCCGCCTTCGCGCAGGCGAGCGGCGACAGTGGCACGCGACTCACGCTCAGCGGCCCGGGCGCGTTCTCGGTGGAGATCGGCGGGCGCACCGCGCGTGAGGCCGGCTGGATCGGCACGCTCGACAGCCTGATCTTCGTCGCGCTGCTGTGGCTCGCCTACCGCAGCTGGAAGGCGCCCTTGCTCGGCGGCCTGCCGCTCGCCAGCGGTGGCCTGGCCGGACTCGCGGCGGTGACGCTGCTGTTCGACGGCGTGCATGGCATCACCATCGCCTTCGGTTTCACCCTGATCGGCGTCGCCCAGGACTACCCGATCCATCTGTTCTCGCACCAGCGCGCCGGGCTGGCGCCGTGGGCGAACGCGCGCGCGCTGTGGCCGACGCTGGGCACCGGCGTGGCCTCGACCTGCATCGCGTACTTCACCTTCCTCGTCTCCGGTGTCGACGGGCTGGAACAGCTGGCGGTGTTCACCGTTGCCGGCCTCGGCGTGGCCGCGTTGGCCACGCGTTTCGTGCTGCCGGGGTTGATCGATCCGGAGCCGCGCGACGTCGCCGCATCCGCGTGGCTGGCGCGCGCGTGGTCGCGGCTGGCGCGCTGGCCGCGCTTGAATCGCACCGCCTGCGTGGCGTTGGCCGCGGTGGCGTTCGCGATCGCGTGGTGGGCGCCGGGTGCGTTCTGGCAGAACGACCTGGCCCGGCTCACGCCCGCGCCCGCGGCCATGCTCGAACGCGACGCGCAGCTGCGGCGCGAACTGGGCGCGCCCGACGTGCGCTACGTGATCGCGGTGACGAGCGCCGACGCCGAGGGCGCGCTGCAGGCGCTGGAGCAGCTGCATCCCGCGCTCGATGCATTGCGTGTCGACGGCCGCATCGGCGGCTACGATTCCGCCGCCCGCTACCTGCCCAGCCGCGCGCTGCAACGCGCGCGGCAGGCGAAGTTGCCCGAGCGCAAGGCGCTGCAGCGCGCGTTCGCCGGCGCGGTGGCGACGAGCGCGTTCGCGCCGGATGCGTTCGCCGGCTTCGTCGACGATGTCCAGGCCGCGCGCGCGGCCATCCCGCTCACGCCGCGCGACCTCGAAGACACGCCGCTGGCGGCCACCGTGGCCGGCCTGCTGCTGGAACGCGGCGACCACGCCACCGCGCTGGTGTCGTTGAGCGGGCTGCGCGATCCCGCCGCCGTCGCCCGCGTCGCAAGCGCCCACGGCGCGCAGCTGCTCGACCTCAAGCAGGCCTCGGAATCGCTGGTCGCCGGCTACCGCCAGCGCGTGCTGTGGGCGCTGGCGCTGGCATCGCTGCTGCTGGTGGTCACCGTGTGGGTGGCGTTGCGCCAGCCGCGTCGCGTGCTGCGCGTGCTCGCGCCGATGGCGCTGACCACGCTGCTGCTGCTGGCGACGCTGCGCGGCTTCGGCGTCGAACTCAACCTGTTCCACCTCGTCGCGCTGATACTCGCCGCCGGGCTCGGGCTGGACTACGCGCTGTTCTTCGACCACGCCGGCGACGACCGCGCCGAACAGCTGCGCACCCTGCATGCGCTCATCGTCTGCAGCCTGACCACGCTGCTGGTGTTCTCGCTGCTGGCGCTGTCGTCGATTCCGGTGCTGCGCGCGATCGGCACCACCGTGGCGCTGGGGGTGTTCTGCAACTTCGTCCTCGCCCTGCTGGTGACGCGGCAGTTCGCCCGCGACGAGCCGTCCACGGTGGACGCCGCCACGACGTTGGAGTCGCCATGATCGGCCGCGAGCAGATCCTGGCGCTGATCCCGCACCAGGGCGCGATGTGCCTGTGGGACGAAGTAGTGGACTGGGACGCTGCAGGCATCCACCTGCGCGCGCGCAACCATCGCGATCGCGCGCATCCGCTGCGCAGCGACGGCCAGCTGCGCGGCGTGCACCTGTGCGAATACGGCGCGCAGGCGATGGCGGTGCACGGCGGCCTGCGCGCGCAGGCGCAAGGCGGCACCGCGCGCGCCGGCGTGCTGGTCGCGTTGCGCGGTGTCGACGTGCACGTGGCGCGCATCGACGACCTGCCCGGCGACCTCGAATGCACGGCGCAGCCGCTCGCCGAAGCCGCCGACAGCCAGCAGTACGCATTCCGCATCACCCACGCCGGCACGGTCATCGCCGAAGGCCGTGCTGCGGTGGTGCTGCAGGGAGACACACCATGAACGCAGCGACCGTGAACGGCTCGCGCAAGCGCGCCCTGGTCACCGGCGGCAGCGGCGACCTGGGGGCGGCCATCTGCACGCAACTGGCCGCCGCCGGGCTGCACGTGATCGTGCACGCCAACACCAACGTCACGCGCGCCGACGCGGTGGTCGCGGCGATCCAGGCCGCGGGCGGTACGGCCGAAGCGGTCGCCTTCGACGTCGCCGACGCCGCGGCCAGCCGCACCGCAATGGCTGCGCTGCTCGACGCCGGCCCGATCCAGGTCCTCGTCAACAACGCCGGCATCCACGACGACGCGCCGCTGGCCGGGATGAACGACGCGCAATGGAAGCGCGTGATCGACGTGTCCCTGCACGGTTTCTTCCACGTCACCCAGCCGTTGCTGCTGCCGATGGCGCGTACGCGCTGGGGCCGCATCGTCAGCGTGTCGAGCGTGGCCGCGGTGCTGGGCAACCGCGGCCAGGCCAACTACGCCGCGGCCAAGGCCGCGCTGCACGGCGCGACCAAGTCGCTGGCGCGGGAAATGGCCTCGCGCGGCATCACCGCGAATGTGGTCGCGCCCGGGGTGATCGCCGGGCGCATGACCGATGGCCTGTTCACCGCGGACGCACTGAAGCAGATGGTGCCCGCGGCGCGCGCGGGCCAGCCCGCCGAAGTGGCCGCGCTGGTCGCCTTCCTGTGCTCGGACGCGGCCGGTTACATCAACGGCCAGGTGATCGGCATCGACGGCGGCATGAGCTGAGCGACGGGCGCTGGCCGCGCCGCGCGGCGGCCGGTAGATTTGATCCGGCATTCAGCGGCCGGGGCGGAACATCGCCCGGTCGGCAGTCTTTCCTGCAACGGGGGTGGTCCATGCGTCGTGTCCTGATCGCGCTTCTTGTCCTCGCCCTCGCCGCCTGCGCGAGCACCCACCACGTCATGCTCGGCCAGCCGCGCCCGGCCGTCGACGCGGCCCAGGTCAAGGTCTACCAGGTGCCGCCGAAGAAGTACGAGGAAATCGCCCGTCTCGACGCCAAGAGCGGCGTCGGCTTCGGCACCCAGGGCCAGATCAATTCCGCCATCGACCGCCTCGCGCGCGAAGCGGCCAAGCTCGGCGCCAACGGCGTGATCCTGCTCGGCGTCGACCAGACCGATTCGCCGGTGAGCCTGGGCGTCGGTGGCGGCAGCTACGGCCGCCACGGCGGCGCCTCGGTCGGCCTCGGCATCCCCACCGCGCAGCAGCGCGCCGAGGGCATCGCGATCTACGTCATCGAGGAGTGAGTTGCGGCGTCACGCGCCGCGCGGCGCGTGCGGCAGCGGCGCGCTGGCGAATTCGCCACCCGGATCGTGGATCACCGGTGGGTGCGCACGGGTGTTGCGGTACTCGCGCAGCACGTTGCCGTAGCCCCACACCTGCTTCACCACGTGCGAGGTGATGCGCCACAGATCGCGCAGCGGGCGAAAGTGGCTCTTGCGGAACTGCGGGCCTTCCGGCGCGGCGCCCTGGTAGCGCGATTCGATCGGCACCGACACGCAGCGCACGCCCAGGCGCCGCGCCGCGGTGATCAGGATCTGCGCTTCGAACACGAAGTCCTCGCCCGGCACGTCGCGCAACGCGGCGACGTTGGCGGGATAGAACCGCTGCCCGCTCTGGGTGTCGGCGACGAGGAAGCCGCAGCCCCAGGAGATGCCCCAGTCGCCGAATTCGTTGGCCAGGCGGCGGTAGCTCGGCTGCGAGGCGCGCTTGCGCAGGCGCGCGCCGATGACGATGTGCTGCGGGTAGGCGTTCGCCGCCGCGATCAGACGCGGAATGTCCGCGGCGTCGTGCTGGCCGTCGCCGTCCATGGTGATGACGCCGCGCGCGCCGCGATGCAGCGCCTCGGCGAAGCCGTCGCGCAGGCCCGCGCCCTTGCCCATGCGCTGCGCGTGGCGGACCACGATGACCGGCAGGTCGGCGATGCGCTCTGCGGTGCCGTCGTCGGAGCCGTCGTCGATGACGATGACGTTGGCGCATTCGCGCAGCGCCGCCTCGACCACGCCGCGGATGCGCAGCGCTTCGTTCAGGGCGGGAATCACGATGTAGGCGTTGTTGCGGTCGATCACCGGTGGATCCTGACGGTGAGGGCACGGCCGGGGCCGGCGGACAGTATCGCGCCGTCGCCCGGGCCACGCGCGTCGGCGCGGGCGAGGGCATCGAACAGCGGCAGCATCGGCGCCATCGCGTTGCCGGCGGCGTGGCGCGCGAGCGCACCGGCTGCGGTCGCGTCGGCGACCGCTTCGACCGCCGCGCCCAGTTCCGCGCTCAGCACCGGCGCGCCCTCGCGCGCGTGGCGCGACAGCACCAGCGCGGCACCGAGCAGGCCCACGCTGGGCGAGACCTGCGCGACCGGGCCGACCGAGGGGCCGTCGTAGGCCACCAGCAGCACCGCATCGGCGCCCGCGGCGAGCTGCACCAGCGCTTCGATCAGGCCCTGCGCGAAGGTCGCGGTACCGGCGCTGATCGCCGTCGCCGGCTGCATCGCGCCGGCGCCGATGGTCCAGTAGCCCGCAGCGGCGTTGTGCACGGAGTTGTGGAAGCGGGTCGGCGAGATGCTGCGCGGCTCGCTGGCGAGCGTCGCGCACATGTAGTCGGTGATCGTCATGTCGCCGTGCGCCGAGGCGAAGACCGAGGGCAGTGCCGCCGGTTCGCGGCCGGCCGCGGTGCACGCGGCGAGCGCGACGTCGAGTGCGACCGCGACGGTTTCCGGCGCGCGGCGGCGTTCGTTCGGCGCGAGCAGTTGCGGCGACGGGCGGGCCGGCGCGTCGGCGACGAGCGTGCCGTCGCGGACGTGGCGCAGCGCCGCGTCCCACGAGGGCAGGCCCGGCGCCCAGAAACCGATGCCGTCGATGGTGGCGCGCAGGGTGCTCATGCGCGCGCGAACACCAGCGAGCAGTTGTTGCCGCCGAAGCCGAAGGAATTGTTCATCGCGTACCGGATCGGGCGTTGCGCCGCCGCGAAGCGGATCTGCGGGCCGCAGGCCGGATCGGGCGCGGTGCTGTTGAGGGTGCCGGGCAGTTCGCCGTGTTCCAGCGCGAGCAGTGCGATCACCGATTCGACGATGCCCGCCGCGCCCAGCGTGTGCCCGGTCCAGCCCTTGGTCGAGCTGGCGTGCAGCGAAGCGGGGAACAGCGCGGCCACCGCGAGTGCTTCGACCGAATCGTTCGACGGCGTCGCGGTGCCGTGCAGGTTGAGGTAGTCGACCGCATCCGGCGCGATGCCGGCGCGGGCGAGCGCGTCGCGCATCGCCAGTTGCGCGCCCAGCCCCTGCGGGTGCGGCGTGGACATGTGGTAGGCGTCGCTGGATTCGCCGTAGCCGCGCAGCAGCAGCGTATCGGCGGCACCGGCGCGTTCCAGCAGGGCGTAGCCACCGGCTTCGCCGAGCGACAGGCCGGTGCGCGCGGCATCGAACGGCATGCACGGATCGGCCGCGACCAGCTGCAGCGAGTTGAAGCCGAACAGCACGCTGCCGCACAGCGTGTCGATGCCGCCGACCAGCGCGGCGTCGCACAGACCGGCGTCGATCAGGCGCGACGCCTGCGCGAACACCTTGGCGCTGGACGAACACGCGGTCGCCACCGTCACGCAGGGGCCGCGCAGGCCGGTGGCGGCCTGGACGAAGGCGCCGGGCGAATGCGGGGTGTGCACCGTCGGGCGCTGCAGGTCGGTGGGCAGGGCGCCGTGGTCGAGGCGCGCGTAGCCTTCTTCGGTGGCGCCGATGCTGGCGGTCGAGGTGCCGATGACCACGGCGACGCGTTCGGCGCCGTGCCGCGCGGCGGCGTCGGCGAGTGCGTCGCGCAGGCCGTCGTGCTGCAGTGCGAGCCAGGCCAGGCGGTTGTTGCGGCATTCCCACTCGGCCAGCCCGGCCGGCAGGGCCAGTTCCTCCAGGCCGTCGACGCGGCCGATCCAGCACGCCAGCGGTTCCTGCCCCGGCGCCAGCACCGGTAGGTCGTTGCGGCGCAGGCCGCCGCGGCGTTCGCGCAGGGCCTGCAGCTGGGCGTCGCGGCCGCGGCCGAGCGCGGTGGTGGCGGTGTACGCGCGGATCGCCAGCGGCGCCATCGGCGGCGGACGGACATGCGACGACATCGGCGACACGTGGAACTCCTGCAGGACAGGCGCGGGAGTATAGCCAGCGCGCCACGCCGCCCACCCGCGGACGCGCGGCACGATTTATCCTGTGTAGGGGCATGCGCCCCATCGATTCCCGCACCTCTCCGCACGTCCCGCGCACCCGCCGCATGAGCAGCCGCATCGCCCACCGTTTCTCGCTCGCGATCGATCGCGACGTGCTGCGTGCGGGCGTGGTCGCGTTCTCGGCCTGCGCGCTGAGCGCGGGCCTGGTGTACGTGGGCTACTTCGTCCACGTCTGGCGCGTCGCCCGCAACGCGCCGTGCGCGCCCGAGCAGGGCGACTGCGTGCTGCTGTTCGGCAAGAACGCCCCGCGCGGCCGCATCGACCGCGACTTCGCCGCGCGCCTGGACCGCACCGTGTCGCTGTGGCGGCAGGCACCACCGCGCGGCCTGGTGCTGCTCGGCGGCGGCGCCATAGGCGAGCGCAGCGAGGCGGAAGTGGCGCGCGACGGCCTGTACGCCCGCGGCTTCGCCCGCGACATCCCGCTGCAAATGGAACTGCAGTCGCGCGACACCCTGCAGAACCTGCGCAACGCACGCGACCTGCTCGGCGCGCGCATGCGCACCCGGGTGACGCTGCTGAGCAACCGTTACCACCTGGCGCGGTGCGCGCTGTTCGCGCGCCAACTGGGCTACGACTGGGAACTGTGCGCCGCCGAGGCACGGCTGCGGCTGGGCCCGGCCACGCTGTGGCGGCTCGCCGGCGAAGCCGCGTACGTGTGCTGGATCGACCTGGGCACGCGCTGGGCGCGGCTGACCGGCAACCGGCGGATGCTGGAACGGGTGACGTAAGGCGGGCCCGGGCCCGCCGTCATCGAAGCGGTTGCAGCGACGGTGCGTGGGGCGTCACCGCGTCCGCACGGCGGGCCGGGGCCCGCCCAGCGGTCATGCGGGATGACGGCGTCGCCGTCATCCCTGCGCGTGCGCTTACTTCTTCGCCCGCTGCGCCGGCACGAATTCCTCGCGCACCGCCTTGGCCAGCAAGGCCGGCGGCAGCAGGCCCTGGTCGAGCAGGAAGTCGTTGAACGCCTTGCGGTCGAACTTGTCGCCGAGCGCGACTTCGGTCTCCGCGCGCAGCTGCATGATCCGCGTGTAGCCGTAGAAGTAGCTGCCGGCCTGGCCGGGCGAATTCACCGAGTAGCGGTCCACTTCCTGGCGTGCCATCGCCTTGGAGAAGCCGACCTCGTCGGTGAGCACGCGGAACACGGTGTCGCGGTCGGTGAGGCCGAGGTTGATCATCGGGTCGAGCATCGCGCGCGCCGCGCGCAGCAGGCGGAACTGCAGCGCGATCAGTTGGCCCTCCAGCGGTTCGTACGGAACCATCTCGGCTTCCGCGTACAGCGCCCAGCCTTCCACGTTCACCGAATTGAACGCATACAGCGTGCGCGCCAGCGACACGCCGCGCTCGACCATCGCGGTGAACTGCAGCTCGTGGCCCGGGCGGCCTTCGTGCGCGGTCAGCGTCCACGCACCGGCCGGGTAGTTGAAGTCGTCGTACGGGCCGTCGGCGCCGGCGTTCGGGTTCGACAGCGGCAGCACGAAGGTGCCCTGCTGGCCGGTGTTGCCGACCAGCGGCGCGGGCAGGAAGTGCGGCGCCGACTGCGCGGCGTTCTCGGCCGGCGTGCCCAGGCGCATCTGCATCGGTCGCTGCGGCAGCGACACCACCTCGTTCGCGGCGATCAGGCGGTCGAGTTCGGGCATCACCGTGTTGCGGTAGTACGGTTCGATCGCGTCGTCCTTCAGCTGCGGGTGCTTGAGCGCGCGGATCACCTCGACGTAATCGGTCGCCTTCAGGCCCTTGGCTTTGGCCACCAGCGGCGCCAGCTGCTGCATGGCGTTGCGGGTCTCCATGAACTCCAGCTGCGCGCGTTCGATCAGCACGCGCGGGTCGATGTCGATGCCGTAGCCCTTCAGCGACAGCGCGTACAGCTCCGTCGGCAGCTTGTAGTCGGTGCGCGACGTCGGCAGCACGTCCGCCTTGCACCACGCCGCGTAGTCGGTGAGCTGCTGGTCCAGCGCGGTGAGCGCGGCGGCGGCTTCGCCATCGAGCTTGTACTTGGCGAACAGGTCGCGGATGCCCTGCTGGTAGGTCTTCACGTTGTCGAGCGATTGCTGCACCGCGATCTGCGTCGGCTGCAGCAGGCCCTTCTCGTTGCGTTCCTCGTAGCGCTGGCGTGCGAGCGTGGTCAGCGGCGTGGTGCCCGGCACCAGGCCGGCGTAGCGCTGCAGGCGCAGCACCGCCTTGGCGCGGCGGTCGGCCGGGGTCTGGTCGGACAGCAGCGACTGGATGCCCTGGAACACGGTCTGCCCGGCATCTAGCCACGGCCGCGTCAGGCGTTCGTTGACCTCGCTGGCCTCGATCTGGTCGTCGGCCGCCTGCAGCAGGATCGCGATGTCCTGCTTCACGTTGGGATCGGTTTCCTTCGCCGACCGGGCGACGAGGTCGGCCTTGGCCTTCGTGGTCGCCTCGCGGAAACGCCGGCCGAACTCCGCGCCGTAGTCGAACACCTGGTCGTCGAAGCCGGGTACGCCGAAGAACGAGACCTGCTCGGGCTGGAACGGGGCCTGCGCGAGGATGAGGATCTGCGTGTATTCGTTGCTCCTGGCGACCCATGCCGGTGCAGGCTTGGCCGGCGCCGTCTTGGCCGGCGCGGCTTTCGCCGCCGGGGCCTGCTGCGCGAGCACGGCGGTCGGCGCCAGGGCCAGGGACATGGCGAGGAACAGCGGCGCGAGGACGAGGGGCTTGGTCATGGCAGGGTCCGGGTAGGGAGTCGGCGCAGCATCGCGCAGCGCCGTCGCAGGGGCCATGCCCCGAAGGTCACGCAACCCCGGCCGGCGTCGCGGTCCGTTGTCGGGATCGTTATATCTTCCGTATCGGGGACGGCCGCGCGCCGCAGGGAACGAGCATGCACAAGGCAGTCAGGGGCGCGCTGTGGGCCGCGCTGGTGTTTTCGTGGGCCGGCATGGCCTGGGCACGCCCGGCGGTGGAAGCGCGCCTGGCCGGCGCGCGCGAAGTCGCCATCGAGTTCGCGCAGCCGATGCAGAACTGGGACAACGCGGTGCGCCGCGACCTGGTGCGCACGACGCCGGCGCTACCGCTGGCCTGCGCCTGGGACAGCGACACCCGCCTGACCTGCCAGGCGGAGCAGGCCTTCGCCCTGGCCACGCGCTACCGCCTCGACCTGGCCGCGGGCCTGAAGACCCAGACCGGCAAGGTGCTCGGCGCGCAGGTCATGCACGTGGAGACCCGGCGGCCGGAAGTGCGCGCGTGGATCGCGCGCTGGGAGCGCGGTCATCCCGCGATCGAACTCAGCAGCGACATGCCGGTCGATGCCGCCGCGCTGCAGGCGGTGCTGCGCCTGCGCCTGGACGGCAAGGGCCTCGCGCTGCCGCCGCTGCGCGCGTTGCCGCCGCGCTGGGCGCAGGACCTGCGTTTCGGCTTCGACGTGCCGCGCGTGCAGTCCGCGGGGAGCTTGCTGCAGTTGCAGGTGCAACCGGGCCTGCGCAGCAGCGCCGGCCCGCTGCCGGGGCGGCAGGAAACGACGCTGCTGCGCGCGCGCCTCAACGATCCCTTTGCCCTGCTCGGTGTGTCCTGCGAAGGCGCGGACGACGGCGTGCGCGAACCCGTGCGCAACGGCGCCGTCGTGGCGGTGTGCGCGCCCGGGGAGGCGGTCACCCTGGTGTTCTCGCGCCCGCTGAACCCGGCCTCACGTGCGCAGGTGGATGCGCAGGTGCGCGCAGCCGCGGGCCAGGCCTACGCGCCCGGGGTGCGCGAGGTGCACTGGTACGCGATGGCGTCGCCGTTCGATGAGGACGGCGTCGACGTCGCGCCCGGCGACGGTGTCGACATCGGCCGCTTCGCGCCCAGCCGCCGCTTCCAGCTGACGCTGGACGGCGCGATCCGCAGCAGCGACGGCGCCGCGTTGCCGGCGGTGACCGTGCAGGTGCAACTGGGCGACGCGCAACCGCACCTGTTGGGACGCCAGCGCGCGCTGGTGGCCGCCGGCGCGCAGCCGCCGTCGCTGGTCGAGGCGGTGAATGTCGGCGAGATGCAGCTCGACGTGCGCGGCGTCGGCGCGCAGGTGCGCGACGAAACGGTGCAGGTGCGTACGCCGCGGCAGGGCAGCGAGCCGCAGCCGGTGGCGTCGACCGTCGCGGCGCAGACGCTGGCCGAAGGCGGCTGGGTGCGCTGGACGCCGCTGGGCAAGCAGGGGTCGCGTCGCGCGGACCCGCGCAGCTGGAATACCAGTGATTCGGCCACGTTCGCCGCGCCCGCGTTCGACCTGCTCGCGGTGACCGGGCGCCGTGAAGTGCTGGCCTGGGCGAACGAGTGGGAAACCGACGCGCCGGTCGCCGGCGCCGCGATCGAACTGCTGTGGCTCGATCCGGGCGCACTGCGGCCGCGCGTGGTCGCCACCGGCACCACCCAGGCCGACGGCACCGTGCTGTTGCGCCTGCCCGACGACCTCGCACTGCCCACCGTCGATGCCGACGAGTACCACGCCCCCGACAGCGGCTACGCGCTGTGGTTGCTGCGCGCCGCCACCGACGCCGCTGCAACCTACTCCACCCCCGCGCGCCGCGGCGCGGTGCTGCCGATGCACGACGCCGATCCGTATTCGGCGCTGGGGCGCACGACGCCGCGCCACACCTGGGGCGTCTCCGACCGGCCGCTGTACCGCGCCGGCGACACCGTGCACTACCGGCTGTGGCAGCGCCAACTCGACGGCACGCGCCTGCGTGCGCCGCGCGCCGACGGCCCGGTGCCGCTGCGCCTGCAGAACGGCGACGACGACAAGATCGTGCTCGAGTGGTCGGCCACGCCCGCCGCCGACGGCAGCATCGCCGGCGAGCTGCTGCTGCCCGTGCACCTGACCGACGCCACCTACTGCATCGGTCGCGACGACGGCCACCACAACACCGACGGCACCTGCTTCTTCGTCGGCACCTACCGTGCGCAGGACCTGTGGCTGGAAGCGCGTTCGCGCGGCGGCGTGCTGCGCGATGGCGACCGCTTCGTCGCCGACGCGCGCGCCGGTTACTTCTCCGGCGGGCCGGCGGCCGGCGCGGAGATCACCCAGGCGGAGGTGCGGCTGGAACCGGAGCCGCTGGGCGCCGCCTACCCGCAGTACGCGGACTTCAGCTTCATCGGTGTCTATGACGACGACACCACGGACGTTGCACTCGCCGGTATCGGCGCCTACAAGCGGCTGGACGGCGACGGCGCGCTGCATGTCGATGTCCCCGTCGCGTTCGCCGGCACGCCGGAGCAGAACGCGCGGCGCCCCGCCTTCGGCCTGCTCACCACCGGGCTGGAGGTGTCGCCGGAGGATCGCGAGGGCACGTCCGCCTACGAGCAGGCGACCCGTTACGCGCGCTACGACCGCTACGTCGGCCTGCGCACGCGCCCGGACTGGTTCGGCGCCGAGGATCCGGTGCGCCTGGAAGCGGTGGTGATCACCGCGCAGGGCAAGGAAGTCACCGCGGAGGTCGAAGTCAGCATCGAATACCTGCCCGGCTACGACCGCACGCAGCCCGGCGAGCCGATCGCGCACTGCCGGCTGCGCACCCGCCAGTCCACGCCGTGCGCGTTCGCGCGCGAACGCACCGGCCTCTACCGCCTCACCGCGCGCAGCGGCGACGCCGCCCCGGCAACGCTGCAGCGTTACGTGTGGTGGCGAGGCGGCGGCCAGTTCGATCCGGTCGACCAGCCGGAACTCGCGGTGCAGGACGGATCGCCGCAACGCGATCGTCCGGCGCGCCTGCTGCTGCGGCAGGACTTCGCGCGCGCACGCGCGTTGCTGGTGACCTCGTTCGGTGGTTCGATCCTCGCCCACCGCGTCGAAGCGATCGAAGGCAGCACGCAGGAACTGACGCTGCCGATGGCGCGCGACTGGCGCGGCCGGCTCACGGTGCATGCGCTGGTGCGCGAGAGCACGCCGTCGCGCGTCGAGGCCGGCTTCCGCCAGCCGGTGCGGCTGCGCGCGCTCGACGCCTATCTGCCCGCGGCCGAGCTCGCGACCGACGCGAAGCCGATCAGCCTGCGTTTCCAGTCGGCGCAGGCGCGCCCGGGGCAACGCGCGCGCATCACCCTGCGCAACGACAGCACGCAGCCGCGCCAGGTGACGTTGGCGGTGATGGACGATGCCTTGCGCGCGCAGGCGCAGCGCTGGCTGCCGTACACCGATCCCGCCGGGGCGACCGGCTTCCGCGAATCGCTGCTGCTGCGCGGCGAGGGCGGCATCGACTACACCGGCTTCCAAGGCTGGGACGGCGACGAGTGGCGCTGGCTGCTGCCGTGGGACCAGGCCGGCAAGGACGCCTACAGATACCTGCGCGAGCGCGCGCAGCCGGTGGCCGCGATGGCGCCGCCGCCGGCACCGCCGGCCGCGGGCGAGGCCACTTCACTCGACCGCATTACCGTCACCGGCTCGCGCATCAAGCGCAGCGACCTTGTCGAGAGCAACGAAGCCAAGGCGCCGGATGCCTCGTTGCGGCTGGAGCGCGAGGCGTCGCGCCATCCCGCGCGGCCGTCCGCGGCCGCTATCGCCGTGCGCAGCCGCTTCGCCGACACCGCGCTGTGGCTGCCCGACATCCGCCTCGCCCCCGGCGAATCGCGCGAGGTCGAAGTGGCACTGCCCGACAACCTCACCCGCTGGCGCGCGGTGGCGTGGAGCGCCGACGACGGCGACGGATTCGCCATGACCGAAGCGGCGCTCGAAGCCGGCCTGCCGGTGGAAGCACGCCTGCAGGCGCCGGTGCGCGTGTATCCGGGCGATACCGCGCGCGTGGCCACCAGCGTGCGCCATGTCGCCGCGACGGCGGCGACCGCGACCACCACGCTGCAGGTGCGCGGCGAAGGCGCCAACGCGAACGAAGGGCTGGACGACACGCAGACGCTCGCGCTCGCGCCGCGCGGCCAGGCCAGCGTGGCCGCGACGCTGCAGCCGCAAGTGCCGGGCGAACTGCGCCTGGTCGCCACCGCGCGCACGCCGGCGGGCGGCGACGCGGTCGCCGGCAGCATCGAAGTGGCCTCGCCGCTGATCAGCACGCGCCGGCTGCAGGCGGGCTGGATCGGCGCGGACGCGCTGCACCTCGACCTGCCGGCGATGCCGGAACACGCCCACGATCCCGCGCTGCGCGTGTCGCTGCTGCGCGGCGGCGCCGGCCTCACTTCGCAATGGACGCAGGACCTGCGCGACTACCCGCATCGCTGCTGGGAGCAGATCCTCAGTCGCGCGGTGGGCGCGGCGCTGGCGCTGGAACGCCAGGACGCCAGCTGGCCCGACGCCGCGGACGTGGTGCGCGAGGCGCTGGACAACGCGGCGGTGTTCCAGCTCGACGACGGCGGCTTCGTGTATTTCCACGGTTGGGGCGACCAGGGCCCCGATGCCAGCGTGACCCTCACCGCGTACACCCTGCGCGCCTTCGCCCTGCTGCGCGAGCTCGGCCATCCGGTGCCGTCACGGGTCGAAGCGCAGGCACGCGAATTCCTCGGCGAGGTGCTCGCCGATGCGCCATCCGCACCGGCGAAGGGCGAGGCGCTGGACGACGACGAATACGCCGGGTTCGCGTTCGCGGCCGCGGCGCAATCGCCACAGGACAGCGCCGGCCTCGATCGCCTGTGGACGCAGTGGAAGCACTTGCCGCTGCCGTTGCAGGTGGCGAGTACGCAGGCATTCGCCCGCGCGCGGCATCCGGCGGCGGCGCGCGCGCTCAAGCGGGTGTTGGCCGCCGCGCCTGCGCGCGGTCCGGCACGTTCGTTGCGGCTGTCGCGCCGCTACGACGCGTGGATGAGCTCCGATATGCGCGAGCAGTGCGCGCTGGTCGACCTGCTGCGCGCATATCCTCAGCTGGCGGACGCGCGCGTGCGCCGCGAACTGCTCGCCGGCATGAACGACCTCTACGCCGGCGGCGTCGCCTCGGTCGACACGCAGACCGCCGCGTACTGCCTGATGGCCTTGCGCGAACCCGCCGGTGCCGCCGCCGCGCCGGCGTCGGCGAGCTTCGCCATCGGTACGCGCGCGCAGGCGCTCGAACTCGCCGCAGGCCAGGATCGCGCCGACTGGAATGCGGGCGCGCCGGACGGCCCGCAACTGCAGGTGGCCGCCGACGCCGCCAACACGGTGCCGGTCAGCTACGTCGCCGAGCTGCGCTGGCAGGAAGACGCGCGGCTGGCGCAGGAATCCGCGATCGGCCTGGCGATCACGCGCCGCCACGAGGTGCTGCGCGACGGTGCGTGGAAAGCGGTGGACGGGCAGACGCTGCACGAGGGCGACTGGATCCGCATCAGCCTCACCGTGCGCACCAGCGCCCAGCGCGAATTCGTGGCGGTGACCGATGCCGTGCCCGGCGGCCTGCAGCCCAGCGACCTGGCGCTGTCGGGCGTCGGCAACACCGAGCTCAAGCGCATCGCCGACGCAGGCAGCGGCTACTTCGGCAGCCGCAAGCTCGATGCGCGGCATCCGCGCTTCTATGCCGAATCGCTGCCGCCGGGCGAACACGCCGTGCGTTACTTCGCCCGCGTCGGCAACAGCGGCGACTACCTCGCCGCGCCGGCGGAAGTGGAGCTGATGTACGGCCAGGCCACCCATGCGCGCACCGCGGCGACGCGGCTGCGGATCGAGGCGCCGGCCGGGCGTTGAGTGGTTGCAGCGCTGCGGCGGCGCGATCGCCGCCGCAGCGTTTGCCGCGTCAGCCGCCCGGGCGCAGGCAGCGCGCGAGGAAGGCC
The DNA here is from genome assembly GCF_014489475.1 of Lysobacter terrestris. Classification (GTDB taxonomy): domain Bacteria; phylum Pseudomonadota; class Gammaproteobacteria; order Xanthomonadales; family Xanthomonadaceae; genus Agrilutibacter; species Agrilutibacter terrestris. Next base: position 1,815,190 of record NZ_CP060820.1, read on the forward strand.
TCGCTGATGCGCAGGCGGTGCAGCAGGTCCGCGCCCTTGAGGCCGTGCTTGGCGCCGGGGTAGGTCATCAGCTCGAACGGCTGCCCGCGCTTCTGCAGCGCGCTCATCAGCGCGGTCGAGTTGGAGAACAGCACGTTGTCGTCGGCCATGCCGTGCACCAGCAGCAGCGGTGAGGTCAGTCCGTCGATGTGCTGCAGCACGCGCGCGTCGCGGTAGCCGTCCGGATTCGCCGCGGGCAGGTCCATGTAACGCTCGGTGTAGTGGGTGTCGTACAGGCCCCAGTCGGTGACCGGAGCGCCGGCGATGCCGCAGGCGTAGCGGCCGGAGGCCTTCGCCAGCAGCATCAGCGTCATGTAGCCACCGTTGGACCAGCCGTGCACGCCGATGCGCTTGCCATCGACCCACGGCTGCGCCTGCAGCCACTGGATGCCGGCGAGCTGGTCGGCGACTTCCACCGTGCCCTGCTTTCCATACAGGGCGCCGCCGAACGCCGCGCCGCGGCGCGGGGTGCCGCGGTTGTCGAGCGAGAACACCACGTAGCCCTGCTGCGCGAGGTACTGGTTGAACCAGTGGTCGCCCTTGCCGGGCCAGCTGCGCGTCACCGTCTGCGCGGCCGGGCCGCCGTAGACGTAGACGACGACCGGGTAGCGCCTGGACGGATCGAAGCCGGCGGGCTTGATCAGGCTGTAGTGCAGCGCGGTCCGGCCGTCGGCGGCAGTGAGCGTGCCGAATTCCAGCGGTCGTTGCGCGGCGCGATACGACGCATACGGGTGCCTGGGGTCGTCGAGATCGTTGTCGAGCAGCGTCGCGACCAGCGTGCCGTCATTGCGGAACAGCTGCAGCTGCGGCGGCGTGTCCGGCGTCGACCAGTTGTCGACGTAGACGCTGGCGTTGCCGGCGAAGGTGGCCTTGTGCGTGCCGTCGGGTGTCGACAATCGTTCGATGGCGCCGCCCGCGAGCGGCACGCGGTACACCTGCACGTCCAGCGGCGAATCCTTGCCGGCGGCGAAGTAGACGAAGCCGGCCGCCTCGTCCACGGCGAGCACGTCATCGACGGGCCAGTCGCCCGCGGTCAGCGCGGTGGCGCGGCCGCGTGCATCCACGAGGTAGAGGTGCTGGAAGCCGCTGCGTTCCGAACTCCACAGCAGGCGCCCGTCGCGGAGGAAGCGCAGGTCGTTGTGCAGCGGCACCCAGGCCTTGCTGGTCTCGGTGACGAGCGTGCGTTGCTGTCCCGAGGCGAGCTCGGCCTCGATCAGCTCCAACCGCTTCTGGTCGCGCGACTGGCGCTGGAAGCTGAGGTGCTGCGGATCGCGCCAGTCGACGCGGGCAAGGTAGATGTCGGGGTCTTTGCCGAGGTCGATCCAGCGCGGCGTCGCGCCGGCACGCGGTGCGATCGTGCCCAGCTGCACCCGCACGTTGCGGTCGCCGGCGGCCGGATAGCGCTGCTCGACGACCTCGGTGCGGTCCGGATACACCTCGTAGCGCTTCTGCACGGGCACCGGCGCTTCGTCGATGCGCGCGAAGGCGATCGCGGAATCGTCGGGCGCCCACCAGTAGCCGGTGTGGCGGTCCATTTCCTCGTCGGCGACGAATTCCGGCACGCCGTTGCCGATCGTCGCGCTGCCATCGTGCGTCAGCTGCACCTGCGCGCCGGAGGCGAGGTCGATCACCCACAGGTTGCGGTCGCGGATGAAGCTGACGAAGCCGCCCTTTGGGGAGATCTTCGGATCGGTGGCGAAGCCTTCGCCATGGGTGAGCCGGCGCACCGCGTCCTTGCCCGACTTGCCGAGGTCGTACAGGTACAGCTCGCCGCCGAGCGGGAACAGCAGCGACTGCGCGTCGGGCGCCCACTGGTATTCGATGATGCCGCTGAGCGCGGCGGTGCGGGCGCGCTCGCGGCGCGCCTTCTCGGCGTCGCTCAGTACTTCTTCGCCCGGCAGCACGACGTTGCTGTCGACCAGCCGTTCGGTCTTGCCGCTGGCCACGTCATAGGCCCACAGGTCGAGGCGGTTCTTCTGCTCGGCCTTGCCGCGCAGGAAGGTGACGCGGCTGCCATCGGGCGCGACCTGCGGCTTCTCCAGGCCGGGGCCGGACAGCGGCGCGTCGCCGGCGATCGCTTCGAGCGTCAGCTTGCGGGGCACGGGATTCGACGGGCTGGTCTGGGCGTGGGCGCTCATGGCGAGTGTGACGACGGCGAGGAAAGCGGGCCAGCGCATGCAATGCGGCTCCGGTGACTGGGTAGGATGGCGATTCTAGGCAAACGTGGTCCAGGCGGGACGCGCGTCCATGCCGTCACCCGCCGTCGCAGGAGACCTGACCATGCAATGGATGATCTACGGCGCCAACGGCTACACCGGGCGCCTGATCGCCGCCGAGGCGGTCAAGCGCGGCCTGCAGCCGATCCTGGCGGGGCGCAGCGAAGCGGCGGTGCGGGCGCTGGCCGAGGAGCTGGGGCTGCGCTGGCGCCAGTTCACCCTCGACCTGCCCAGCGCGGTGGAGGAAGGCCTGCGCGGCGTCGACCTGGTGCTGCACTGCGCCGGGCCGTTCTCCGCGACCAGCGCACCGATGCTCGAAGGCTGCCTGGCCACGCGCACGCATTACCTCGACATCACCGGCGAGATCGACGTGTTCGCGCATTGCCACGCGCAGCATGCGCGCGCGCAGGCGGCCGGCATCGTGGTCACGCCGGGCGTCGGCTTCGACGTGGTGCCCAGCGATTGCCTGGCCGCGCAACTGCACCGCGACTGCCCGTGGGCGACGTCGCTGGTGCTGGGTTTCGACGCCGGCGGCGGCTTCAGTCCGGGCACGGCCAAGACCAGCGTGGAAGGGCTCGGTTCCGGCGGGCGCGTGCGCGAGAACGGCGCGCTCAGGCGCGTGCCGCTGGCATGGAAGACGCGCACCTTCACCCGCGACGGCGCCGACCGCATGGCGATGACCATTCCGTGGGGCGACGTGTACACCGCCTACGTCAGCACCGGCATTCCCGACATCGAGGTCTACACCACCGCGCCGCCGAAGACGATCGCGCGCGTCCGCCGCCTGCGCCTGCTCGGGCCGCTGCTGCGGGCCAAGGCCGTGCAGGGCTGGCTCAAGCGCCGGGTCGAGCGCAGCGTGAAAGGCCCGGATGCGCAAACCCGCGACGCCACGCAGGCCTATTTCTGGGGTGAAGTGCGCGGCAACGGCCGCGCACAGGTGCGGCGCATGCTCACGCCGAACGGGTATGCGCTGACCGTGACCGCGTCGCTGGGCATCGTGCAGTGCTTCCTCGACAACCCCGCGCCGGCGGGCGGCTACTACACGCCGTCGCAGCTGATGGGGCCGGACTACGTGCTGGAATTGCCGGGCGTGGCGATCGACGGCGGCGCCGCGATAGCCAGTCAGTAGCGACCGGACAGAGCGCGCCGCAGCGCGCGGTGACAATGACTTGCGGGCTTCATGCTTCCATGCATGAGGCGAAGCGGCGGATCAAGGCCCGCCCTACGCATCCGCTTCCGACTTGGCAGCGCCACCGCCCGCCGCTACCCTGCGGCCTCCCTGTTTCCATGCCGCATTCCGATGTCCGACGTCCGCTCCGATGCCCGCCTGAACCCACTGCCCGCGCTGATCTTCTCCTCGCGCTGGCTGCAGCTGCCGCTGTACCTGGGGCTGATCGTCGCGCAGGGCGTGTACGTGTTCCTGTTCGCCAAGGAACTGTGGCACCTGATCCACGAGACGCCGCACCTCAGCGAGCAGGACATCATGCTGATCGTGCTCGGCCTGATCGACGTGGTGATGATCTCCAACCTGCTGATGATGGTGATCGTCGGCGGCTACGAGACCTTCGTCTCGCGCCTGCGCCTGGAAGGCCACCCCGACCAGCCCGAGTGGCTCAGCCACGTCAACGCCAGCGTGCTCAAGGTGAAGCTGGCCATGGCGATCATCGGCATCTCCTCGATCCACCTGCTCAAGAGCTTCATCGAAGTGGGCATGGTCGACGGCCTGCCGCTGTGCAGCTCGGTCGCGGGCATCGAAGCGGTGAAGATGATGCAACCGCTGATCGATGCGGGTGCCAAGAACCTCAAGGCCTGCACCTCGGTCACCGCCGACGGCGTGATGTGGCAGGTGATCATCCACGGCCTGTTCATCCTGTCGGCGATCGGCATCGCCTGGACCGACAAGCTGATGACCGGCACCACCAGCAAGCGCGAGCACGCCCACGCGCACTGAGCGCGGCGCGCGTCAGCGCCGCCCCATCAGCGCGCGCCGCAGCCGTACCGCATCGGCGCGGTCGGAGAAGCGCAGGCCCTCGTCGCTCGTTTGCAGGCCCAGTTGCGCGTAGGCCGCATCCAGGTCGGGGAATGCGCGTGACGCCGCGTAGCGGCGGTAGCGTTCGCTGAAAGCGTTGCCGCCGGCGATGCGGTCCAGTTCGGCGACGAAATCCGCCGGTGCGACCGTGCCGGTGCCGCGCAGGCAGCAATCGGCGTAGCGCGACAACACCGCGTCGAGGCTGTTGCCGCGTGCGCGCAGCGCCAGGTCCATCTCCAGCCAGTAGGCCGCACCGGCCCAGTACACGCGCATGGTGCCGCCGCGTGCACGGCCGACGGCGAGTTCATCGAGTCGCGCGTCGCCGCCATCGCGGCGGCCGCGACCGAAACCCGCGTCCAGCTTCCGCCACGCCTCGGCTTCGGCGAGCAGGCCGCTGCGTGCGCGCAGGACGTTCTGGTAATAGCTGGCCAGGCCTTCCGCGAGCCAGCGCCCGCGGTCGCCCAGGTAGGGATGGAACAGGTGCGACAGCTCGTGCACGGCGGTCCAGTCGGCGCGCAGCTCCGCCAGGCTGGCATCGCGGCGCACGTACAGCAGCACGGCGACGCCGTCGCGGCGCAGGGTCTGGCCCCACGGCACGGGACTGCCCGAAGGGCGGTCCACTTCGCTGATCTGCACCGTCGCATCCGCCAGCGGCAGGCGGCCGTAGGCGGTCAGCGTCGCCGCCGCGCTTTCGGCGATCCAGCCGCGCAGCAGGCGTGCCCGGGCGGCGTCGATGTCGGGGGCGACCTGCACGTGCAGCACGCGGTCGCCGTCGCGCAGGGCGTCGCGGTCGAACCGCAGCTTGGCGCCGGCGGTATCGGCGGCCGCGAGCGGCAACGTGGCGCCGGCCAGCAACAGCGCGCCGACGAGGCGGCCCCAGTACCAGGTTGGAAGTGGCGAGCGGTGCATGCGACGGATCCGGTCCGGAACCAGGCCGCCACTGTGCCGCCTGCCGCGTGAAGCGCGGCTGGCGCGGCCGGTGCGACGCGTGGCCGGTAGAATGCGCGCATGGATGTTTCGCATTTGCTCGACGCGCTGAACCCCGCCCAGCGCGAGGCCGTCAGCGCACCGCCGGGCCACTTTCTCGTCCTCGCGGGTGCCGGTTCCGGCAAGACCCGCGTGCTCACCCACCGCATCGCCTGGCTCAACGAAGTCTTCGGCGTGCCGCCGCACGGCATCCTCGCGGTGACCTTTACCAACAAGGCCGCCGGCGAGATGCGCCACCGCGCCGAGCACCTGCTGCGCCACGGCGCGCGCGGGCTGTGGATCGGCACCTTCCACGGCATCGCCCACCGCCTGCTGCGCCTGCACTGGCAGGAAGCCAAGCTGACCGAGGGCTTCCAGGTGCTCGACAGCGACGACCAGCTGCGCCTAGTCAAGCGCGTGGTGCAGCAGCTGGAACTCGACGACACGCGTTTCCCGCCGCGGCAGATCGTGTGGTGGATCAACGCGCAGAAGGACGAGGGCCGCCGCCCGCAGCACATACAGCCCGAGCCCAACGACGATTGGCTCGACGTGATGCACCGCTGCTACGCGCTGTACCAGGAGCGCTGCGACCGCGCCGGCCTGGTCGACTTCGCCGAGCTGCTGCTGCGCGCGCACGAATTGCTGCGCGACAACCCGGCGCTGCTGGCGCATTACCGCCACCGCTTCCGCGAGATCCTGGTCGACGAATTCCAGGACACCAACGCGATCCAGTACGCCTTCATCCGCGTGCTCGCCGGCGACACCGGCCATGTGTTCGTGGTCGGCGACGACGACCAGTCGATCTACGGCTGGCGCGGCGCCAAGGTCGAGAACATGCAGAAATTTCTGCGTGACTTCCACGACGCGCAGACCATCCGCCTGGAGCAGAACTACCGCTCCACCAGCACCATCCTGGATGCCGCCAACGCGGTGATCGCGCACAACCCGGATCGCCTCGGCAAGAAGCTGTGGACCGACACCGGCCACGGCGAGCCGATCGACCTGTACGCCGCCTACAACGAGATGGACGAGGCGCGCTTCGTGGTCGAACGCATCCGCCAGTGGGTGCGCGACGGCGGCGACCACGGCGATGTCGCCATCCTCTACCGCAGCAACGCGCAGTCGCGCGCGTACGAAGAAATCCTCCAGGAAGAGCCGAAGATCCCGTTCCGCGTCTACGGCGGCATGCGCTTCTTCGAGCGCGCCGAGATCAAGGACGCGCTGGCGTACATGCGGCTGGTCGCCTCGCGCGTGGACGATGCGGCGTTCGAGCGCTCGGTGAATACGCCGGCACGCGGCATCGGCGACCGCACCCTGGAGGAAGTGCGCAAGCGCGCGCGCACCGACGGCGTCGCGCTGTGGGAAGCGGCGCGCCGGCTCACCGCCGACAACACCCTGGCGGCGCGGGCGCGCAACGCGCTGGCCGGCTTCCTGCTGCTGGTCGACGACCTCGCCAACGAGGTTGAGGCCAAGCCGCTGCCCGAGAAGATCGACCACGTGCTGGGCCGGTCCGGCCTGCGCGAGCACTATGCGAATGAATCCCGCGGGCAGCTGGACTCGCGCACCGACAACCTCGACGAACTGGTGTCGGTGGCCTCGCGCTTCACCGGCCGTGACGACGAGGACGAAGCCGCGGCGATGCCCGAGTTGATCGCCTTCCTCAGCTACGCCGCGCTGGAAGCGGGCGAGGGCCAGGCGCAGGCCGGCGAGAACAGCGTGCAGTTGATGACATTGCACAGCGCCAAGGGCCTGGAGTTCCCGCTGGTGTTCCTGGGCGGGCTGGAAGAAGGCCTGTTCCCGAGCCTGAAGTCGTCCGAGGACGCGCAGCGCGTCGAGGAAGAGCGGCGCCTCGCCTACGTCGGCATCACCCGCGCGCGGCAGAAGCTGGTGCTCAGTTACGCGGAAACGCGGCGCATCCACGGCATGGACATGTACGGCACGCCGTCGCGGTTCCTGCGCGAAATCCCTGCTGCACTGCTGCATGAAGTGCGGCCGAAGGTGCAGGTGTCGCGACCGGTGTACGCATCCACCCCGCGCCGCGACCTCGGCCACGCCGCGATCGACGTGCCGGCGTTCCGCCTCGGCCAGGACGTGGTGCACCCCAGCTACGGCCACGGCGTGGTCACCGATTTCGTCGGCAGCGGCGCCTACGCCAACGTGCAGGTGAACTTCGAGAGCGCCGGCAGCAAGTGGCTGAAGCTGGCGTCGTCGCACCTGCAACCGGCCTGAAATCGCTTGCAGGGGCGGCAGTCCGACGCCATCCGTCGCCACGCCCGGAAAAAAACCGAAAAAAGTGCAAAAAGACGCTTGGCGCCGCGGCTTTTGTGCCCTACATTCCGCTTGCCGAGGGGTTTTTCCAGGCATACCTCAAACCAACTCTCCATCCGGGGGACATACAAAAATGGCGAAGAAGAAAGCTGCTCCGAAGAAGGCCGCTGCCAAGCCGGCCGCCGTCAAGCCGATCAAGGAAGTGCTGGGCAAGTCCGGCCTGGTCGCTCACCTGTCCGAGACGACTGGCGTCGTCGCGAAGGACGTGCGTGCGATCCTGGGCGCGCTGGAAGGCGCGGTGCACGCTTCGGTCAGCAAGAAGGGCGCAGGCGCCTTCACCCTGCCGGGCCTGCTGAAGATCAACGTGGTGAACGTGCCGGCCAAGCCGAAGCGCAAGGGCATCAACCCGTTCACCAAGGAAGAGCAGTGGTTCGCCGCCAAGCCGGCCACCGTGAAGATCAAGGTCCGCGCGCTGAAGAAGCTCAAGGACGCTGCGGCCTGATCCCCGGATCAGCTGCTGCAACGACAAGGCCCGCGAAAGCGGGCCTTGTTTTTTCGGGGCATTTACCGCTTTTCCAGCGCAGTGCCGGAGCGGGCAGACCGCTACCGGATCGCGCTCAGTTCCACTCGAACAGTTTCCACATCACCGGCGACACCGGGCCTTCGCCCTTGCTGCTGTCGAGGCGGCCGTCGCCGTTGCGGTCGATCAGGTAGTAGGCCTTGCCGCGGCGAGGCGTCACCTTGACCACCTGCAGCTGGCCCTGCACGCGGTACTCCTCGATCCGGTCGCCATCGACCATGCGCGTGGTCACGTCCGCGCCTTCAAGGTTGGCGGTCGGGTCGCCGCCCATCGTCGCGCAGCCGGCAAGCGCGGCGCCGAGGAGGGTGGCCATCAGGACGGGAACGGTGCGCATGGCGGGACTCCGCGAGGGGGATGCGCAAAGCATACGCGCACGCCGATGAAGCCGCCGCGCGGTCGCGGCACGGGTGGCGTCGGGTTGTCGCGCGGTTACTGCTGGCCCCAGCTGCCGCTGCGCCGCATCGCGCCCCACTGCCGCCGCCGCCGCGACAGCCACTGCCACAGCCCGCGGCAGCGCCACAGGGTGTTGAGCTGGCGATAGCCGAAGTTCTCGATCACCGCGGCGACGAACAGCTGCAGCATCTCGCGCTTGTGCGCGTACACGCGGAACGACAGCGTCTCCAGCAACAGGCCGTTGACCGAGAGCAGGATCCCCATGCCGATCGCCATCAGCAGGAACAGCGACAGCGCGACCCAGGACACGAAGCCGAACACGAAGCCGAGCAGCATGAAGGCGTAGCCGGCCAGTTCCACCACCGGTCCCAGCCACTCGAACAAGGCCATGAACGGCCACGCCAGCCAGCCCGCGGGACCGCCGCGCGGACCCAGCGCCCAGCGCGCGTGGCGGACCAGGCTTTCGGACAGGCCGCGTTGCCAGCGCGCGCGCTGCCGGCCCAGCGTGCGCAGGTCTTCGGGCGCTTCGGTCCAGCAGATCGGATCGGGCAGGTAGCGGATGCGGTAGGGAATGCGGCGTTCGCGGTGGTAGCGGTGCAGGCGCACCACCAGTTCCATGTCCTCGCCGACGGTATCGGTGCGGTAGCCGCCGGCGGCGATCACGCGCTGGCGATCGAACAGCCCGAACGCGCCGGAGATGATCAGCACCGCGTTGATCGGCGACCAGCCCAGGCGGCCGAACAGGAAGGCGCGCAGGTACTCCACGATCTGCAGCCGGCCGAGCAGGCTGGCGGGCAATCCCGCGCGCAGCAGGAAGCCGCCGCGCACCTGCGAGCCGTTGGCGATGCGCACGGTGCCGCCGGCCGCGACCGTGCGCTCGTCCTCCAGGAACGGCTGCACCACGCGCAGCAGGCTGTCGCGCTGCAGGATCGAATCGGCGTCCACCGCGCAGAACAGCGGGTGCCGGGCGACGTTGATGCCTGCGTTCAGCGCGTCGGCCTTGCCGCCGTTGGCCTTGTCGACCACGCGCAGGTTGGGATGGCGCAACGAGCGGTAGATCGCGCGCACGGGCTCGTGTTCGAGCGTGCGGTGCAACGGCTGCGGATACGGTTCCAGCGCGAACGCCTCGCGCAGCACCTCCAGGGTGCGGTCGCTGGAGCCGTCGTTGACGACCACGACTTCGAACGTGGGGTACTGCAGCTGCAGCATCGAACTGACCGAGCTGCGCACCGTGGCTTCCTCGTTGTAGGCGGGGACCAGCAGCGAGATCGCCGGTTCGACGCCCAGGTAAGCGACGTCGCGGCCGAGGTCGGCGCGCTGGCGCATGTAGCGGCGCAGGCTGACCATCGACAGCAGGTTCAGCAGCAGGTACCCGCCGTTGAGCACGGCGAAGTAGGCGATGAAGCCGATCTGCAGCCACCAGCCGGGGCTCGTCACGTCGATGGTGGCGACCGGCGCGGTCATGCGCGCGCCTCCGCGATCGCCCGCTGCAGGGCGTCGTGGCCGTAGCGGTCGTCGACCCGGTCGAGCAGCGCCTCGACTTCGCCGGCGTCGAGTCCGGGCAACGTCGCCAGTGCGTCCGCGGTTTCCTGCCGTACCCACCAGCTCGCATCGGCGAGCATGTGCAGCAGCACCGGGATGTCCTCGCGCCCGGCCTGCCGACGCAGCGCCTGCACCGCGACCAGCCGCAGGTCGGGGTCCGCATCGTGCAGGCCCGCGAGGATGCGCGGGCGATCGGTGGGGTCGCGCAGGGCGCCCAGCACCCGCAGCGACGCGCGGCGCTCGTCCGTGTCGCCGGCGCGATCGAGGGTGCGGCGCGCCCACGCCGCCGTGCTCGCCGGCGTGGCGTATTCCAGCAGCGGCAACAGGTTGCGCTCGTGGGCGTTGTCGTCGGCGAGCAGGCGCAGCAGCACCGGCGTCAGTGCATCGGGGCCGGCCAGGCGGGCGAGGTTCTCCAGCTGGCGCGTCGACCAGTCGCGGCGCGTCGCCGCCATCGGCAGCAGCAGGGCCATCGCACGCGCCGCGTCGGTCGCCACCAGCGCCTCGGCCGCGGCGAGGGCGATGAAGCGGTTCGGATGCGGCAGCAGCGGCGCGATGTCGTCCCAATGCGCGGGATCGGCGAGATGGCGCATCGCATTGAGCGCGACCAGGCGCTTGCGCACGCGCGTCGTCGCACCGCGCAGCAGGGCGACGACGCGATCGGCGAGCCCGAGCCGGCGCAGCAGGGCATTGAGGCGATCGCGCGCGGAGCCGCGCAGCGAGCGCTGCATCGTCATCCACAGCAGCAGGAACCACAGTTCCTCGCCGCGCGACGGGCGCGTCGGCAGCGGATCCAGTTCGTCCAGCCCGGCCTGCGCGAGCAGCGGCCGCCAGTGCGCCGCGAACACCGCGTAGCGGCGACCGCGGCGCAGCGCGAGTTGCGACAGCGCCAGCACGTACAGCATCACCGCGACGGTCGTCGCCGCGAGTACGGCCGCCGCGATCGCCGCCACGCGCAGCGCCGGTTGTGCGGGCAGCCACGCGAGCCAGTCGTTCATGCGCGCGCTCCGGCGGCCGTCATCGCTCCCGCCTCACGCCGGGCGCCGCAGCAGGCGCCGCACCCGCGCGCGGACTTCCTCCACCTGGAACGGTTTGGTCACGTAATCGTCCACGCCCAGTTCGAGCGCGCGCACGATGTCGGCCTCGCGCGACTTCGCGGTCAGCATCAGCACGGGAATGCGCTCCCAGCCCGGGGTCGCGCGCAGGCGTTCGATCAGCTCGAGCCCGTCGTGGTACGGCAGCATGATGTCCATCATCACCAGCGCCGGCGGCGCGGCGCTGAAGCGTTCCAGGGCCTGGCGGCCGTCGGGCGCGTGCTCGACCTGGTAACCGTCGCGTTCCAGCATCAGGCGCAGCAGGAAGGCGATGTCGTCCTCGTCCTCGATCATCAGGATCCGGGCATCGGTCCCGTGGTGGCCGTTGGTGTGTTCCTCGGGTCGGTTCATGCAGCGCTCGACGGTCCTTGCGTATCGATCAGCGGGAAGCGCACGTGGAATCGCGTCCCGGCGCCGCTCTCGGTGGCGAAGCCGATGGTGCCATGCATCTGTTCCACCAGGGCACGGGTGATCGCCAGCCCCAGCCCGGTGCCGCCGCGACGGCGCACGTTGGACGCATCCGCCTGGGCGAAGCGCTCGAAGACGCGGCCGCGGAATTCTTCGGGAATGCCGCCGCCGCGATCGGCCACCGCCACCTCCAGCATGTCGCCGACGCGCTGCACGCTCGCGGTCACCGTGCCACCCTGCGGTGAATGCTTGGCGGCATTCGACAGCAGGTTCGCCATCACCTGTTCGAAGCGGTGCGGGTCCACGCGCACGATGCCGTCGTCGCCCGCGGCCAGCACCAGCTCGACGCCGTAGCTGTGCGCATAGGGCTGGGTGTGGGCGATCGCCAGCGCGACCAGCGGGCGCAGCGCCAGCGGCCGCGCATCGATCTGCAGCCGGCCGCTGCCGAGCTTGTCGAGGTCGAGGATCTCGCCGATCAGCTGCAGCAGGCGATCGCTGTTGCGGCGGGCGATGGCGAGCAGGTTGCGCTCCGCGGTGGCCAGGCCATCGCCCTGCGCGAGCAGGTCCAGCGCGCCCTGGATCGAGGTCAGCGGCGTGCGCAGCTCGTGGCTGATCGTGGAGACGAACTCGCTCTTCATCTGGTCCACTTCCCGGCGCATCGACAGGTCGACGGCCACCGACAGCACGCTGCGGCTGCCGTCGGACAGCAGCAGCGGCCGCTTCACCAACTGCAGCCAGCGCTCGCGGCCGGCGGCGTCGAACACGCCGACTTCGGCCAGGCGCAGTTCCGCCAGGCTGCCCTCGATCAGCTCGCCGTAGCCCTGCAGCAGTGGCGCCAGCTGCGCGTCCGTGGCGATCTCGTTCAACGTGTGGCCTTCGATCCGGTCGACCGCGAGTCCGGCCAGGGCCGCGAACGCGCGGTTGCACAGCACGAAGCGGCCTTCGTGGTCGCGCACGAAGATCAGGTTCTCGTCGGTGTCGACGATGTTGCGCAGGAAGGCCTGCTGGTCGCGCAGCATCCGCCGCGAGCGCGTGGCGTCGGTCACGTCGCGCGCGATCACCAGCCGGCTGCCGGCCTCGGCTTCGGACATGCGGATCTCGTAGTCGCGCCCGCCCTCTTCCGACCAGAAGAAGGTCTGCGCGTCCGCGTGCCGGCCGCGGCGTTCGCGCATCGCCGCGACCAGCTGGCTGGGCAGGCCGAGCAGGCCGCCCTGCGCCGGCCGCGCGAGGCTGGCGACGTGGCCGTCCGGCTGCAGCTCGAACAGGGTGTCGGGCAGGGCGCGGAACAGCGCGCCCAGGCGGCTCTCGCCCGCCTGCGCGCTGTGCGCGAGTTGGCGGATGGTGCGCAGGTTGCGGTTCATCGCCTGCAACGCGCCGGCCAGCAGCAGGCCGGCGACCACGACGCCGGCCCAGAACAGGCGCCGCGCGCGCGCCATCGATTGCGCCAGCCGCGCCTGGCCGTGTTCGAGCAGGTCGCGCTGGCGGTTCTCGATGTCGCCGAGGCGGCTGCGGATGCGGTCCATCGCCTGCTTGCCGATGCCGCGGGCGATGTAGTCCGCGGCGGGCACCAGGCCCGCGCGCTCGCGCACCGCGATGGCGGTCGCCGACGATCCGAGCCGGACCTGGATGTCGCGGTCGAGCTGCTGCAACCACTGCGCGGGAACGCGGGTCGCCAGCATCGCGCCGAGCCGGCTGCGATCGGCCGCGAGCCGCTGCCGGCCGCGGGTGTAGGGCTCGAGGAAACGCCGGTCGCCGGTGATCGCGTAGCCGCGCGCACCGCCCTCCACGTCCTGCAGGGTCGACAGCAGGCGCTGGATGACCGAGATCAGTTCCGCGGTGTGCGCGACGGAGCGGTTGGCGGCGAGCAGCTGGTCCTGGGTGCGCTTGCCCTGCCAGGCCAGCGCGGCCAGCAAGGCCAGGCCCAGGACGAAGGCGAAGTTGTAGAAGCGGGTCGCGGACGGGCGCAAGCGGCTCCCCAGCCGATCGATACGAAACCGAAGCATGCCTTGTGCGGGCGTTGCAGTGAATGCGGCGTCAAGGCGGCGCATATGGCCTTCCGCGCGCGGGCACGCGGAAGGCCACGGTTAGAATGCCACGATGAAGCGACTCGTCCTGATCGATGGTTCCAGTTACCTGTACCGCGCCTTCCATGCGCTGCCCCCGTTGAACAACGAGGCGGGCGAGCCGACCGGCGCCCTGTTCGGCGTGGTCAACATGCTGCGCGCGCACCTGAAGGAGCAGCCCGACTACATCGCCTTCGTGGTCGATGCGCCCGGCCCCACGTTCCGCGACGAGCTCTATCCCGCGTACAAGGCCAACCGCCAGGCGATGCCGGACGACCTGCGCGCGCAGGTCGAGCCGATGTGCGAGATCGTGCAGGCGCTCGGCTTCCGCATCCTGCGCATCGGCGGCGTCGAAGCCGACGACGTGATCGGCACCCTCGCCACGCAGGGCGCCGCCGACGACATCGAGGTGACCATTTCCACCGGCGACAAGGACTTCGCCCAGCTGGTGCGGCCCGGCATCGCGCTGGTGAACACCATGAGCGGCAGCCGCTACGACGGCGAGGCGGCGGTGGTGGAAAAGTTCGGCGTGCGTCCGGACCAGATCGTCGACTTCCTCGCGCTGATGGGCGACAGCGTCGACAACATCCCCGGCGTGGAGAAGTGCGGGCCGAAGACCGCGGCGAAATGGCTCGGCGAATTCGGCACGCTCGACAACGTGATCGCGCATGCCGACGACATCAAGGGCAAGATCGGCGAGAACCTGCGCGCGGCGCTGTCGCGGCTGCCGCTCAATCGCACGCTCACCACCATCAAGACCGACGTGGCGCTGGACTACCGGCCACGCGACCTCGTGCTGCAGCCGCGCGACGTGGAGACACTGCGCCGCCTGTACGCGCGCTACGGCTTCAAGCAGGCCCTGCGCGAGCTGGAGGCGCCCGCCGGCGCGGCCGGCGACGACGATGCCGGCAAGATCAGCGTGCGCGGTACCGCGGCCGGCTATGCGCGCGGCAGCGTGGCGGCCGAAGCCGTCGATCCGGCGCTGGCGGTGCCCGGGCAGTACGACTGCATCGTCGACGACCCGCAGCTGCAAGGGTGGCTGGCGAAGCTGCGCGGCGCGGACGCGTTCGCCTTCGACGTCGAGACCGACTCGCTCGACCCGATGCGCGCCGACCTGGTCGGCATCAGTTTCGCGGTCGAACCCGGGCACGGCGCCTACCTGCCGCTGGGCCACACCTATCCCGGCGCGCCGGCGCAGCTGCCGCGCGCGGCCGTGCTGGAGGCCTTGCGGCCGCTGTTCGCCGATCCGCTGAAGCGCAAGATCGGCCAGCACGGCAAGTACGACCTGCACGTGCTGCGCCGCCATGGCGTCGACGTGCGCGGCTATGCCGACGACACCATGCTGGAAAGCTTCGTCTACAACGCGACCGCAACGCGCCACGACATGGATTCGCTCGCGCGGCGCTACCTCGGCTACGACACCATCAAGTACGAGGACGTGGCCGGCAAGGGCGCCAAGGCGATTTCCTTCGCCCAGGTCGCGCTCGACGATGCCACCCGTTACGCCGCCGAGGACGCCGACGTGACCCTGCGCCTGCATCGCGCGCTGGCGCCGAAGCTCGCGGCGGAACCGGCGCTGGAGCGCGTGTACCGCGAGATCGAGATGCCGCTGGTGCCGGTGCTGGAGCGCGTGGAAGCCAACGGCGTGCTGATCGATGCCGACGAGTTGCGCCGCCAGTCCAACGACCTGGGCAAGCGCATGCTCGCCGCGCAACAGAAGGCGACCGAACTGGCCGGGCGCAGCTTCAGCCTGGATTCGCCCAAGCAGCTCGGCCAGTTGCTGTTCGAGGAGCTGAAGCTGCCGGCGTTGGTGAAGACGCCGAGCGGCGCGCCTTCGACCAATGAAGAAGCGTTGGAAGCGATCGCCGACCTGCACGAACTGCCGCGCGTGATCCTGGAATACCGCGGCCTCGCCAAGCTGCGCAGCACCTACACCGACAAGCTGCCGGAGATGGTGAATCCGGACACCGGACGCGTGCACACCAGCTACCACCAGGCCGGCGCGGCGACGGGGCGGCTCGCTTCGAACGATCCGAACCTGCAGAACATCCCGATCCGCACCGACGATGGCCGCCGCATCCGCGACGCCTTCATCGCGCCTGCGGGCCGCAAGATCGTCTCGTTCGACTACTCGCAGATCGAGTTGCGGATCATGGCGCACCTGTCGGAGGACGCGGGCCTGCTGCGCGCGTTCGAATCCGGTGCCGACATCCACCGCGCCACCGCGGCGGAGGTGTTCGGCAAGAGCCTGGACGAGGTCAGCGGCAACGAGCGCCGCGCCGCCAAGGCGATCAATTTCGGCCTGATGTACGGCATGAGCGCGTTCGGCCTGGCGCGCAACCTCGGCATCGCCCGCGGCGAGGCGCAGGATTACATCGCGCTGTACTTCTCGCGCTATCCCGGCGTGCGCGATTTCATGGAGCGCACGCGGCAGCAGGCGCGCGACCGCGGCTTTGTGGAGACCGTGTTCGGGCGCCGCCTGTACCTGGAGAACATCAACGCCCGCAACCAGGGCCTGCGCGCGGGCGCGGAGCGCGCGGCGATCAACGCGCCGATGCAGGGCACCGCCGCCGACATCATCAAGCGCGCGATGGTCGACGTCGACGACTGGCTGGAGGCGCACCGCAGCCAGGCGCTGATGGTGCTGCAGGTGCACGATGAACTGGTGTTCGAGGTCGATGCCGGCTTCGTCGACACGCTGCGGACGGAAGTGTCC
Organism: Lysobacter terrestris; assembly: GCF_014489475.1. GTDB lineage: Bacteria > Pseudomonadota > Gammaproteobacteria > Xanthomonadales > Xanthomonadaceae > Agrilutibacter > Agrilutibacter terrestris. The sequence goes on from NZ_CP060820.1 coordinate 1,831,501, forward strand.
GCGCGGATGGCCGCCGCGGCGCAGCTGCGCGTGCCGCTGGTGGTGGACAGCGGCGTCGGCGAGAACTGGGGGCAGGCGCATTGAGCGGGCTGCATAGTTGAGGCGCAAACGCGGATTCGTGCCGCCGGCGGACGCGTTCCGGGACTACCTGACCGGGGGATTCGCGGGGTGACGGGATTGTTAATCCGGCTTTCGCCGCGGAAGCTGCATGCTGGCTGCCGTTCGGCGCGTTTTTGCCGGAATTGCTGGAATGAATCCGTCCTGAACCCAACAAATCGTTAACTCGACCCTTCACGAACTATCCATGTGAAGGGTGGTCTTATTGCTCGCGACAGGTGCAACGCCTGTCGCTGATCTCTCCCTCCCCTGGAGTGATCCCAGGAGCGACGGCCCCTCCCCAGGCCCAGCTCCTCCAGCCCCGCCGGCCCCCCCTGCCTGCGGGGCTTTTTATTTCTGCATTCGCAGAAATAAACCCAAAGTTTTGCGAGCAAAACTTTGGGCCCCCGCGCTCACGGCTTCCAATCCCCGCGGCTTCGCCGCGCCCCCTTGCTAAGGGGGCTCTCCTCCAGATGGTGATCGGGGGCGCCACTTTGGCGTCAGTCGGGCGATCGGGCATCGGGTCGCCATGCGTGGGGCGCATGCGAATATCGCCGCACCGTCATGCCTTGGGGGCGTCATGTCCGAGATGTTCCAGATGTCCGCCCCGTGGTGGGTGTTCGTGCTGCGCGGGATCGCCGTGTACGTGCTGGTGACGGGCCTGATGCGGGTGTCGGGCAAGCGCGCGATGGGGCAGTTCACGCCGTTCGACATGATCATGCTGATCCTGATCGGCAACACCGTGCAGAACGGCATCAATGGCGGCGACAACTCGCTGACCGGCGCGTTCTTCATGGCCGGCACGCTGATGGCGCTCAATTGGATCGCGGCCTGGGGCTCGGCGCGTTCGCAGCGTTTCCGCTGGCTGATGGAAGGCAGGCCGACGCTGCTGGCCAAGGACGGCGAGGTCTACTGGCCGGTGCTGCGCCAGCAGCTGATCGCCCGCTCGGACTTCATCACCGCGATGCGGCTGGCCGGCTGCAGTTCGGAGAAGGACGTCAAGCGCGCGATGCTGGAGCCCAACGGTCACATCATGATCGAGACGGCCGACGGCAAGTGGAACTGACGCGGCGCGAGGCGTCGCCGCTCAGGCGTGGTCGTGGCCGAGTTCGGCGAGGAAATCGCGCGGCCGCAGGTAGTCCTGCAGGCGCGCCTCGGCGCTGCCGGCTTCGGGCGTGAAGCCGTATTCCCAGCGCACCAGCGGCGGCAGGCTCATCAGGATCGATTCGGTGCGCCCGCCGCTCTGCAGGCCGAACAGCGTGCCGCGGTCGAACACGAGGTTGAACTCGACGTAGCGGCCGCGGCGGTACAGCTGGAACTGCCGCTCGCGCTCGCCGTACGGCGTGTCGCGGCGCCGCTCCACGATCGGCAGGTAGGCGTCGAGGAAGCCGTCGCCGACCGCACGCATATAGCCGAAGTCGCGGTCGAAATCCTGGTGCAGGTCGTCGAAGAACAGCCCGCCGATGCCGCGCGTCTCGCCGCGGTGCTTGAGGAAGAAGTATTCGTCGCACCAGTGCTTGTGGGCGGCGTAGCGCTGTGCGCCGCCGAACGGCTCGCACAGCTCGCGTGCGGTGCGATGCCAGTGGTGCACGTCCTCGTCGACCGGGTAGAACGGGGTCAGGTCGAAGCCGCCGCCGAACCACCACGCCACCGTTTCGCCGTCGCGCACCGCGCGGAAGTGGCGCACGTTCGCGTGCGTGGTCGGCAGGTGCGGATTGCGCGGGTGGAACACCAGCGACACGCCGATGGCGCGCCACGAGGCGCCGGCGAGTTCCGGGCGCGCGGCGCTGGCCGACGGCGGCAACTTGGTGCCGGAGACGTCGGAGAAGCCGATGCCGGCCTGCTCGAACACCGCGCCGTCGCGCAGGATCCGCGTGCGCCCGCCGCCCCCTTCCGCGCGCTTCCATTCGTCCTCGACGAAGCGGGCGTGTCCGTCCGCCGTTTCGATCGCGGCGCAGATGCGGTCCTGCAGGCCGGTGAGGTAGTCGCGGACGGTGTCGAGGTCGTTCATCGACGCATTGTACGAGGCAAGCACGTGACCCTGGATCGGGCCGGCAGGCCTCCCCGCCGACCACGCCGGTGTTACGGCTGTGTGGCCTCGGGCGTACGGCAAGCCAGCCAGGCGTTGCGGTACGACGCGGCCATCATCATCTTGGCCTTGCGTCGCTCGCAGCGGACGCCGACGCCCAGGTCCTCGATCGCGGGCTTGTCGTCGATGCCGAAGCCGACGACGTAGGTGTGCCCGGCATTGAGGTTCACGTCCAGCGGCTGCTCGTAATCGCGCGGGGCGCCCGCACCGGCAATCAGGACCAGGTCGAGGCGATGAGCGCCGGGTGTCGTTGCGATCGCTTGGGCATAGCCATTCAAGGGCACGTGCCACATCGTCTTGCCGTCCAATTTCTGCACCAGCACTTCGCCGAATGCGCGCAGGTCGCCCCAGATCACCGCCTGGTCCGGCGCCGGCGCGTCCACGGCGTGCAGCAGCTTGAATTCGTCCGGGCGATCCATCGCCGCCACCGCGGCCTTGGCCGCGGAGTCCATGGCCAGGATGGCGCTGGTGTCCTGTCGCCCGGGTCGGACGTTGGCGTTCCATTCGGACGCCGTGATCGACACGATACCGAAGCGTTTCTTCTGCACCGCCTTGAGCAATGCCTCGTCGCCCTCTGCTGCCTCGAGGTCGTAGAAGACGAAGGCGGCCGCACGCTCGCCCTCGCGCGCGTGCCAGAGCGCTACGCGGTGCCGCGATGCGGCGGAAATCGGCCCCGTTGCACCTTGGACCAGAGCCGTGCGCCATTGGCAGGCATACAGCGAGCCCAGCGCGTTCTCGAAGGCCAGGTGGCACTGCGCCGGGCGCAGTGTGATCGTGGCCATGCCCAGGACGGTCGGTGCCTGGCCGCCGATCGGCGCCACGACGGAAACGTCGCCCGCCGCGGCCGCGGGAGCCAGTCCGGCCACCAGCTGCTTGTGCGGCACACCGGTGAATGCTTCGGTCAGGTCGCCTGCACGGGCCGTGCCTGCCAGCAGGGGCAGCGCCAGCAATGCAGGCAGGACGCGGCGAATGCCAGCGACAAGGCGTGCGGAAGTTTCCGCCGTGGGGAAGTCGCGCGTGGACATGGATGGCCTCACTTCAGCGTCCGCTCGAACAACTCGTAGATGCGGCGGTACTCGTCGTACCACGCGTCGGGATGGGTGAAGCCGTGCCGCTCCAGCGGGTACGGCGCGATCTCCCACTTGTCCTTGCGCAGTTCGATCAGGCGCTGGGTCAGCATCACCGAGTCCTTGAAGAACACGTTGTCGTCGATCATGCCGTGCGCGATCAGCAGGTGGTCCTGCAGCTTGTCGGCGAATTCCATCGGCGAGGACACCAGGTACGCCTGCGGATCGAGTTCGGGCGTGTTGAGGATGTTGCTGGTGTACTCGTGGTTGTACTGCGACCAGTCGGCCACCGGGCGCAGCGCGGCGCCGGCCTTGAACGTCCCCGGTGCGCGGAACAGCGCCATGAAGGTCATGAAGCCGCCGTAGGAGCCACCGTAGATGCCGGCGCGGTCGCGGTCGCCCTGCCTGTTGGCGACCAGCCAGTCCAGGCCGTCGAGGTAGTCCTCGAGTTCGGGGTGGCCCATGTTGCGGTAGATCGCGGTGCGCCAGGCGCGGCCGTAGCCTTCGGAGGCGCGGTAGTCGAGGTCGAGCACGATGTAGCCGTGCTGCACGAGCATGTTGTGGAACATCTGCTCGCGGAAGTAGTTGGGGTAGCGGTCGCTGACGTTCTGCAGGTAACCGGCGCCGTGCACGAACATCACCACCGGGTACTTCTTCCCGGCTTCCAGCTGCTTCGGGCCGTAGTACTTGCCCCAGATCGTGCCCGCGCCGTGCTTGCTCGGCACCTGCACGTATTCGGGTTGGATCCATTCGCGCGCCTTGAACGCGTCCTTGCGCGTGTCGGTGAGCTGGCGCGCGTCGCCGCCGTCGATGCCGACCACGGACACCTGCGCCGGCACGTAGCTGCGCGAATGGCGTACCAGCAGCTGGCGGCCGTCGGGCGAGAGGCTGAAGTCCTCGACGCCGTCGAGGTGGGTCAGTTCGCGCACGCCGCCATTGCGGTCGGCGGCGCAGACCTCGTAGTCACCCGGGCGCGTGCGGTTGCACAGGAAGTAGAAGGACTTGCCGTCCGCCGACAGCTGCGGCGCGGAGACTTCCCACTGGCCCGAGGTCAGCGCACGCGGCGTGCTGCCGTCGCTCAGGTACAGGTGCGAATAGCCGCTCTGCTCGGACAGCAGCCACAGCTGGCCGTCCGGGGTCCAGCCGAATTCGTTGAAGCCCCAGTTGATCCAGGCCGGGTCGGTGAGGCGGTGGCGCGACTGCAGCTTGGCGTTGGCCAGGTCGACGGTGGCGATCCAGCGATCCTTGTTGTCGATCGCACGCACCATCACCGCGGCGCTGCGGCCGTCGTCGCTCCAGCGGATCGACGGCGGGCCGCTGTTGTCGCCACTGGTCAGCACCTGCACCGCGCGATTGCCCTTGAGCGCGTCCTGCTTCGCCGCCTTGCGCAGCGCGGCGAGCGGGTCGTCCTTGATGCCGGGCAGGGCGTCGAACGCGAGTTCGCGGACCTTGCCCGCGGCGAGGTCGACCAGCCACAGCCGTTGCGGCAGCGGCGCGTTGCGGCCGACGCGCGTGCGCACGTCCTCGAATTCCTCGTAACCCGATTCGGTCACGTACTTGGGCATCCTGCCGCCGCGGCCTTCCTCGGCGTCCTTGGCGGTGGTGACCACCAGGACCCAGCGCGCATCGGGCGACATCAGGCTGTCGACGATGGTGACGTCGGCGCCCAGGTACGCCGGCAGCGGCGCGCGCGTGGGATCGGTGCCGCGCCACTGCTGGTCCTGTTCGCGCGCGGCGTCGCGGCGGTCCTTGTCGTCCTGGAGCGTGCGGATCATGCGCAGCTGGCGATCGCGCAGGTCGTCCGCCTTGGGTGCGGCGCCCGGGTCCTTCTCCGCCTTGAGCACGGCGGCCTGGCCGACGCCGACGCCGGCGCGCCACTGGAACCAGTCGTTGCCGGCGCGGAACACCAGATTGCCGTCGCGGCTCCACTGCGGCAGCGCCTCGGTGGCGTCGCTGCGCGTCACCTGGGTCAGCGCGCCGCTGCGCAGGTCGCGCACGAAGACGTCGCCGTTGCGTATGAAGGCCATGCGCGCACGCGCCGCGTCGAACACGGGATCGGCGGCATCCAGCTCCGCACGCGTCGCGCCATCGGCCTTCGTGGCGGCGCCGCCGGCGACCGGCTGGCGCCAGGTGTCGCGGATCGTCGCGCCGTCGCGCTTGAGCAGGTACTGCACCTGCTGGCCGTCCCACGACCACCACGCCTTCTCCACCGGCGCGCCGATCCAGTCGGGGTCGGCCATGGCCTGGTCGAGGGTGATGGACGTCTGCGCGACGGCGGGCGTCGAGAGCAGCGAGGCGGCGAGCAGCAGGGCGGGAAGCGGCAACAGACGGTGCATTGGCAGCGGCAGGTTGGAAGACCGGGCGGCAGGGTAGCAGCCGCATCCGCGCGGGACCGGGCCAAAGGTCATGAAGCCCGCGTTCCGGGCACGAATGCGCAGGAGCGGCAAGCCGCCGCGGCACTCGCTGTTCGCCGCCGTCGCCATGCGGGCGATCGTGGCGGGCGATCGTGCCGGGCGATCGTGGCGCGCGATCGGCGCACGCTGACCCGGCGGCCGCGGATGTCGCGACCCGCGCCTGAACGCGCAATCCCTGCGCGAAAAGGGCTACCCATGCGAATGGGGACGGTTATGCTGTGCGCGTTGTCACGCGGCGAGTCCGTCCCCCGATCGCATGCAAGCCTACGTCTACAAGAGCCTCCGCAAAGCCGACACCTACGTGTACCTCGGCGCGCGCGACGACTTCGCGCGCCTGCCCGATCCCGTGCGCGCGCAACTGGGCAACCTGCAGTTCGTGCTGGAAGTGGCGCTGACCCCGGACCGCAAGCTCGCCCGCGAAGACGTGGCGGTCGTGCGCGAGAACCTGGTCGCGCGCGGCTTCCACCTGCAATTCCCGCCGACGGTCGAAGACCCGATGACGGAAGACTGGGGCACCGATGCCTGAGGCCATCGCGGCGCCGCCCGCCACCGAATCCGCCGCCGCGCCGGCCGTGGTCGCCCGTACCCCGAGCCTCGCCCTGGCCTGGGCCAGCCTCGCCGCCGGCGTGGCATTGGCGGCGCTGTCCGGCCTGGGCGGCGTGGCCGCAATCGCCGCGCTGCTGGCGCAGCCGGCGTTCGCCCTGGCCGTCGCGCAGCTGCGCGGCCGCGAATTCGCCACACCCAAGGCGTTGCTGCACGAAGCCGGCTGGCTCGCCCTGCTGTGGGCCGGGGCAGCGGTACTGACGCTGGCTGTGGTCGCCTGGCCGCTGTCCGCGCTGACCGCGGGCGGTTCGCTGCCGGCCGCGCTCGGCCTCAGCTTCATGGCCGGCGTGGTGCTGCTGGGGCTGTGGCGGCTGTGGCCGCTGTGGCACGGCATGGAAACCGAAGGCGGCCTGCCCATGCGCCATTGGCGCGAGCTGGGCGAACTCGATGCCGGCGCATGGCGCGGCTTCGGTGTCGCCGCGATCGTGACGATGCTGCTCGGCGCGATCGTGCTGCTCGCCTGGCCGGGCCTGCTCGGCAGCGCGGCGCGCTGGGCGCTCGCGGGCAGCGTGCTGCTGGCCTCGCCGCTGCTGCACTGGCTGCTGCAGCGCACCGCCGCGGCCGACGCCCTGCCCGAACCCGAGATCGTCGCCGAAACCGATGCCGACGCCGCCAGCGAACTGCCCCTCAGCGGCCTGCCGCTGGAGGCCGAACTCTACGCCGCGGCCCGCGCCGGCCGGGTCGAGCAGGCACTGCAGCTGATCGACGCCGGCGCCGACGTGCACGCGCCGCCGCCGCAGGCGGAGCGCGACCAGCGCAGCCTCGCCGTGCTCGCCGCGGTACTGCCGGACCTGCGCCTGCTGCGCGCGCTGATCGCCCGCGGCAGCGACCTCAACGCCGCGCACGCGGGCATGACGCCGCTGCTCGCCGCCACGCGCGACAGCTGGCACGGCCGCCCCGACGCGGTGATGACCCTGCTCGCCAACGGCGCTGACCCGCGCGCCGTCGACTTTGATGGCAACACCGCGCTGCATCACGCCGCGCGCAGTTCCGACCCGGGCGTGGCCGCGCTGCTGCGTGATGCCGCGGCCGAGATCGACGTGCTCAACGTCGACGGCCTCTCGCCGCTCGGCGTCGCCTGCGCCGCGGGCAACTGGCGGCTGGCGAAATTCCTGCTCGAACGCGGCGCCCGGCCCGAACCCGTCGGTGGCCAGCCCGCGCTGCTCGCTGCGGCCGGCACCGAGGAAGACGACGCCGCCGGCGTGCAGTTGCTGCTCAAGCAGAAGGCCAAGGCCGACGCGCGCGACGCCCACGGCCGCAGCGCGCTGCACGAAGCCGCGTTCGCCGGCCACGCCGAGATCGTCGAGGTGCTGCTCGCCGCCGGTGCCGATCCGGCCGCCAGCGACCGCCTCGGCCGCACGCCGGTGCTGGAAGCCGCGCGCGGCGGCCGCCTCGCCGTGCTCGAACGCCTGCTGACGCAGTTGCCCAAGGGCGGCGCCAACGAAGCCGCGGCTGCAGATGCGCACGGTCGTGGCGCGCTGATGCTCGCAGCCATGTCCGAGAACGCCACGCCCGCGCTGATCGAGCGCCTGCTCGCCCTCGGCCTGGATGCCGAGATGCGTGACTTCGACGACAAGCGCGCCATCGACCGCGCCGCCGAAGCCGGGCGCTGGGCGCTGGTTGCGGCGCTGGACCGCGCCTATCCCCTGCCGTCGGCGGTGAGCGACACGCTCGACTCGCCCGACGCACCGTTGCCCGACCGTGCCCCGGCCGCGCTGCTGCGCGAAGGCCTGCACGAGCGCCGCGGCAACGAGCTCGACGGGCTCGCGCAACTGCTGGGCCCGCTCGAGCTGGGCGCGCTGCTGCACGACGAGGCCCCCGCGCCCAGCCCCGAACAGGTCGAACGGCTGCTGCGCTGGGGCGCCGATGCCGGCGTCCGCGACGGCCGCGGCGACACCCCGCTGTTCGCCCTGCTGGTGCGCGGCCCGTCGGCGTTGCCGGCACTGCAGACGCTGCTGCGCCGCGGCGTCTCGCCCGCCGGCAGCGGCGGCCTGGCGCGTTTCCTCGCGGCCTGCTCGGCCAGCGAACAGGCCGCGCGCGGCCTCGAATACTTCGCCCTCGACCTGCTCGAGCGCGGCGCCGATCCGTTCGCGCCGTCGCCCGCCGGCGATCCGCCGCTGGCGCTGGCCGTGCGCCTGGGCTGGTCGCGCCTGGTCGACCGTCTGCTCGCGATCGGCGTCAGCCTGGACGGTCGCGACAGCCACGGCATGAGTGCGCTGCACCTGGCCGCCGCGCTCGGCCGCGAAGCAATGTTGAAGAAGCTGGTCGCGCAGGGCGCCGCGCCCGATCTGCTCGCCGCCGACGGGCAGACGCCGCTGGGCGTCGCGCTGTCGTCCGGCCGCCGCGACCTCGCCGACTGGCTCGACTGGCGCGGCTGGCCGCTGCCGAAGCGGCCGCTGCGTGCGTCGGACGTGCCGGCCGCGGCGATCGTCGGCGATGCCGACGCGGTGCGTCGCCTGCTCGATCTCGGCCTGCCGGTCGACGCCTGCGACAGCCAGGGCTGCAGCGCGCTGCTGCGTGCGGCCGGTGGCGGTCATCGCGCCGTCGTCGACCTGCTGCTCGCGCGCGGCGCCGATCCGCAACTGGCGGCGCACTCGGGCGCGACGCCGCTCTCGGCCGCGGTCAGCATGCGCCACGTCGAAGTGGTCGATCGCCTGATCGCCGCCGGCGTCTCGCTGGAACAACGCCTGCCCGGCGACCTCACCGTGCTGATGGTGGCCTGCGCGCTCGGCCTGCCCGACATGGCCGCGCGCCTGCTGTCGGCCGGCGGCAACGTCCACGCCACCGATGCACAGGGCCGCACCGCGCTGCATTGCGCGGCGATGTTCGGCTTCACCGCGCGCGAACGCGCGCGCCTGGTCGCGCTGCTCGACACCCTGCTGCTGGCCGGCGCCGAAGCCGACCTACCCGCGGCCGGCGCCACGCCGCTGCTGCTGCTGCTCGGCGCGCGCGCCGAGCCCGGTTCGGCGGCCGACGAGGACGTGCTGATCGCCGGCATCGACCAGCTGCTCGACCACGACGCGCGCCTGGACGCGCAGGACCCACGCGGCTTCGGTCCGCTGCACCTGGCCGCGTTGCACGGGCTGATGCGCGTGGTGCTGAAGTTGCTGCGCGCCGGTGCCGACCCGTCACAGCGCGACACGCTCAACCGCCCCCCGCGCGAGATCGCGGTGATGCGCGGCTTCGTCGACATCGCCGCCGAACTGGTGCCGACGCCGGCCGCCCCGGGCGGCGGCGACGTGTCGATGGCGCGCTTCCTGCGCGAGCGGTAAGCCCGCAGTACGCCGCGCGGCGCGCTACGCGCCGCCGCCCTCGCGCGGCGGCCGTGTCGCCACGATGTCGCCGAGCACGCCTTCGCCGGCGTCGGCGTTCAACAGTTCCTCCAGCTCCAGGCGCGCTTCCTGCACGGTCTGCTTGAGCGCGTCCTCGTCGTCGCGCACCTGGTACTGCGCCAGCAGCAGGCGTTCGTCGTGGTCGTGGAAGCGCTGCGCGTGGTGGCGCGCGGTCTCCGCCGGCACGCCGAGTTCGACCAGCACCTGCTCGCCGAGCTTGAGGCTGGAATGGAAGGTCTCGCGCATGATCCGCGCGCCCAGGTCCATCAGCTCCCAGGCGTGGCGGCGGTCGCGGGCGCGGGCGAACACCACCGCGTCCGGGTACAGCCGGCGCACCACTTCCACCGTGCGCAGGTTGGCTTCCTGGTTGTCGATCGCGACCACGAACACCTTCACCCCGGCGGCGCCCGCCGAGCGCAGCAGCTCGGGCTTGGCCGGATCGCCGTAGTAGATCTGGTTGCCGAAGCGCCGCGAGAAGGCGACCTGCTCGATGTCGTTCTCGATCACCAGGAACGGCGTGCGGTTCGCCGCGAGCAGGCGCGCGACGATCTGGCCGAAGCGGCCGAAGCCGGCGATCAGCACCTGCGGATGCCCGTCCGGGATCGCATCGAACGCGCGCTTGGGCTTCGCCACCGGGTGCGCGACGAGCAGGCGCGACACCGCGATCACCAGCACCGGCGTCAGCGCCATCGACAAGCCGACCGCGGCGACGAGGCGGTCGCGCAGGGCGTTGTCGAACACGCCGGCCTTCACCGCTTCGCCGAAGACGACGAAGGCGAATTCGCCGCCGGCCGCCAGCACCGCGGCCAGCTGCAGCGATTCGCGCCGGCCCAGCCCGCCCGGGCGCACGCCGACCGCGAGCAGCAGCAGGAACTTGATGCCCATGAAGCCGGCGACGATCGCCGCGATCAGCAGCGGCTCGGCGAGCACGCGCTGCACGTCGATGCTCATGCCCACGGCCATGAAGAACAGGCCCAGCAGCAGGCCCTTGAACGGATCGATCTGCGATTCGAGTTCGTGGCGGAACTCCGAATCGGCGAGCAGCACGCCGGCCAGGAACGCGCCCAGCCCCGACGACAATCCGGCCAGCTGCATCACCCACGCCGCCCCGAGCACGGTCAGCAACGCGGCGCCGGTGAAGACCTCGGGCATCTGCGTGCGCGCGACGACGCGGAACAGGTGCCGCAGCACCACCCGGCCGCCCAGCCCCACCACCGCGATGGCGACGACCGCCTTGAGCACCGCCAGCGAGATCGGTTCGCTGCCCTGTGCATGCGCGTGGCCGAGCAGCGGGATCGAGGCGAGCAGGGGAATCGCGGCGAGGTCCTGGAACAGCAGGATCGCGAACGCCAGCCGGCCGTGCTCGCTCGCCAGCGCCTTGCGCTCCGACAACAGCTGCAGCCCGACCGCGGTGGAGGACAGCGCCAGGCCGAGGCCGGCGACCAGCGCCGCCTTCCATTCGAACGCGCTGCCCAGCGTCGCATCGCCGAGCAGGCTCGCGCCGAACATCGCCGCGCACGCGAGGGCGATGCCGCTGAGCACCACCTGCGCGCCGCCCGCGCCGAACACCGGCTTGCGCATCACCCGCAGGCGCGATGGCGACAGTTCCAGGCCGATGACGAACAGCATCATCACCACGCCGATCTCCGACGCGGTCAGCACGCGGTCCGCATCGCGGACCACGCCGAGCACGTGCGGCCCCAGCACCACGCCCGCGGCGAGGTAGCCCAGCACCGCGCCCAGGCCGAAGCGCCGGAACACCGGCACCGCGATCACCGCGGCGAGCAGGAAGACCAGCGGCAGTTCGAGTCCATCACCGTGCATGCAGCACCTCCGTTGCGGGGATTATGAAGCCGGCGGACGGTTATGCTCGGCCTTCGACAGGGCAAACGGCACCAACACAGGAAGGGGGATTGCAATGAGGATGCATCGGGGATCCATCGTCGCCGGCGTCGTACTGGCGTTGGCCGCCTGCCTGGCCGCGGCGAGCGAGCCCGCCGAGAGCCGCGCCGAGGTCCGCAAGCAGGTCGAGGCCAGCATGCTGGTTACCGGCCGGATCGAGATCGACACCGCCGGCAAGGTCATCGGCTATGCGCTGGACAAGCAGGACCGGTTGCCGCGCGGCGTGGTCGACATGGTCGGCAAGGCCGTGCCGGCGTGGAAGTTCGAGCCTGTGGTGATCGACGGCAAACTGGTTAGGGCCGCCGCCAGCATGAGCATCCGCCTGGTTGCGAGGAAGCTCGATGACGACCACCTCACCGTGGATATCCGCAGCGCCTCCTTCGGCAGTGAGGGCGGCAAGGCAGAGGAAATGATCCGGCCGGCAAAGCGCTTGATCGCTCCGGGCTATCCGGCGGCCGCTGTACGCTCCGGCGTGACCGGTGCGGCGTATCTGCTGGTCAAGGTGGGCCGCGACGGCAAGGTGATCGATGTGGCGACCGAGCAGGTCAACCTGAAGGTGGTCGCGACCGGCGATCAAATGGCCCGCTGGCGCGACCTGCTCGCGGCCGCATCGATGAGCCAGGCGCGCAAGTGGTCGTTCGCTCCGCCTACCGAAGGGCCGGCTGCCGGCGCCGAGTTCTGGGTCGTGCGCGTACCGGTGGTCTACGCCTTCGACCGCACGGCGTATGGCACCTGGGAGGGCTACGTACCCGGCCCCCGCCAGCCCAATCCGTGGCAGAACGAGGACAAGGAAGGCGTCGCCTTCAGCCCCGATACGCTGCCCCCCGGAGGCGCTTACCTCGCCGGGACGGGGCTGAAATTGCTGACCGCGCCGTCGGGCGGCTGATCCGGCGCATGACGATCGCCATCGGCAAGATTGATGGCGATCCACTCGCCAGGAATGCGGCAGTGGCGCCCACACACACTGTCAGTCGCACGCTCCTGTAATCGTTTGCAGCACAGTCCTGCACAGCCGCAGTATTAGGCTGTCCGGATGTCTCCTTCGGTCCCCACGATGCGAACTCCCGCCTCCCTGCTGGTGATCTTCGGCGCGACCGGCGACCTGGCGCAGCGCATGCTGTTCCCGTCGCTGTACGGCCTGCAGGCGGACGGGCTGCTGCCGCCGGCGATGCGCATCCTCGGCACCGGCCGTACCGAAATCGACGGTGACCGCTTCCGCGCACAGATCGGCGAGGCGATCCGGCGCAACCTCGCCCCGGTCGAATGCAACGAAGCCACGCTGCAGGCGCTGCTCGTGCGCGTCGATTACCTGGCCGCCGATACCGGCGACGCCGCGTCGCTCGAGCAGCTCGGCGAGCGCATCCGCGCGCTGCGTGGCGACGGCGATGTGGTCTACCACTTGAGCACCGCGCCGCGCTTCTACACGCCGGTGTGCGAAGCGCTCGGCCGCATGGGCCTGGCCGGGCCGGGCACGCGGGTGATGCTGGAAAAGCCGATCGGCCACGACCTGGCCAGCGCGACCGCGATCAACGACGGCGTCACCCGCTACTTCGACGAGGAGCGCGTGTTCCGCGTTGACCACTACCTCGGCAAGGAAGGCGTGCAGAACCTGCTGGCGCTGCGCTTCGGCAACGTGATGTTCGAACCGCTGTGGAACGCGCGCCACGTCCAGCAGGTGCAGATCACCGTCGCCGAAACCGTCGGCGTGGAAGGCCGCGGCGACTACTACGACCACTCCGGCGCGATGCGCGACATGCTGCAGAACCACATGCTGCAGCTGCTGTGCCTGGCCGCGATGGAGCCGCCCGCGCACTTCGAACCCTCGGCGGTGCGCAACGAGAAGATCAAGGTGCTGCAGTCGCTGCGCCCGATCGGCCGCAACGACGTGCTGACCGAAACCGTGGCCGGGCAGTACACCGCCGGTGCGGTCGACGGGCACATGGTGCCGGGCTATCTCGACGAGCTCGGCCGTCCCAGCCACACCGAGACCTTCGTCGCGCTGCGCGCGCACGTCGACAACTGGCGCTGGTCGGGCGTGCCGTTCTACCTGCGCACCGGCAAGCGCCTGCCGGCGCGCACCACCGAGATCCACCTGCAGTTCCGCGCGGTGCCGCATTCGATCTTCCCCGGCGCGCACATGCAGCCCAACGCGCTGACGATCCGCCTGCAGCCCGACGAACAGATCGAACTGAAGCTGATGAGCAAGACGCCGGGGCTGGACCGCGGCGGCGTGCGCCTGTCGGAGGTCGCGCTCGACCTCGACATGCACGCGGAATTCGCCGCGATCCGCCGCCGTCCCGCCTACGAACGGCTCTACCTCGATGCGATCGAAGGCAACGGCACCCTGTTCGTGCGCCGCGACGAGACCGAAGCGGCGTGGGCCTGGATCGACGCCATCTTCGACGGCTGGCGCCACGCCGGCGTCACCCCGCGCCCGTATCCCGCCGGCACCTGGGGGCCGGCCGCCGCGGTGGCGATGGCCGAGCGGCACGGCCACAGCTGGCGTGACTGACGCGTCCACGACCACGGAGCCTGCGATGGCCTGGATCGAACACCGTTATCCCGACGCCGCCGCGCTGGCCGCCGCGCTGGCCGCGCGCCTGGAGGACGTGCTGCGCGAAGCCATCGCCTCGCGCGGGCACGCGATGCTGGCGCTCGCCGGCGGACGCACGCCGTTCCCCGCCTATCGCGCGCTGGCCGCGCGCGCGCTGGACTGGCGCAAGGTGGTGCTGATGCCCACCGACGAACGCTGCGTGCCGCACGACCATCCGGCCTGCAACCTGCGCGAGATGCGCGAGGCGTTCGCGTCGGCGCAGGGCGTGCGCTTCGCCTCGCTCACCGTCGACGATGGCGATCCCGGCCGTTCGGCGGTGCACGCGAGCACGCTGCTGTCGCAGCACGCCGGCACCTTCGACGCGGTGGTGCTCGGCATGGGCAACGACGCGCATACCGCCTCGTTGTTTCCGGGCGCGGCGAACCTGGCCGCGGCGCTCGATCCGCTGGCCACGTTCGACGCCTGTCGCATCGATCCACGGCCGCTTCCGCCCGAAGCCCCGTTCCCGCGCATTACCCTCACGGTCGCGCGCCTGCTGCGCGCGCGCGGCGTCCACCTTGCCCTCGTCGGTGCCGGCAAGCGCGCGGTGCTGCGTGAGGCGCAGGCGGCGCGCGATCCGCTGCGGCAGCCCGTCGCGGCGATCTTGGATTCGCCCGCCGCCGTGCACATCCACTGGAGCGAATGATGGCGCTGCACCCTGTCACCGAACGCGTCACTCAGCGCATCGCCGACCGTAGCCGGCCGACGCGCGCGGACTACCTCGCACGCGTGGACGCGGCGCGCCAGTCGGTGCCTGCGCGCACCCACCTGGGCTGCGGAAACCTCGCCCACGGCTTCGCCGCGGCGGGCGAGGACAAGCCGCGGTTGCGCGGCGCGCGCGGCGGCAACATCGGCATCGTCAGCGCCTACAACGACATGCTCTCGGCGCACCAGCCGTACGAGCCGTATCCGGCGCTGATCCGCATGGCTGCGCGCAACGCCGGCGGCAGCGCGCAGGTCGCCGGCGGCGTGCCCGCGATGTGCGACGGCGTGACCCAGGGTCGCGCCGGCATGGAGATGTCGCTGTTCTCGCGCGACACGATCGCGCTGGCCACCGCGGTGGCGCTCTCGCACGACATGTTCGACGCGGTGCTGTGCCTGGGCATCTGCGACAAGATCGTGCCGGGCCTGCTGATCGGTGCGCTGAGCTTCGGCCACCTGCCGGTGATCTTCGTGCCGGGCGGGCCGATGCCGTCGGGCCTGCCGAACAAGGAGAAGGCCGCCGTGCGCCAGCGCTACGCCGAAGGCAAGGCGACGCGCGAGGAACTGCTGGCGGCCGAATCGGCGTCCTACCATTCGCCCGGCACCTGCACGTTCTACGGCACGGCCAATTCCAATCAGATGCTGATGGAGGTGATGGGCCTGCACCTGCCGGGCAGCGCCTTTGTCAATCCGCACACGCCGCTGCGCGATGCGCTGACCGTGGCCGCGACCGAACAGGCATTGCGCATCACCGCGCTCGGCGACAACGCCGGCTACCGCCCGCTGGCGCACACCATCGACGAAAAGGCGATCGTCAACGCGATGGTCGGCCTCGCCGCGACCGGCGGCTCCACCAACCATGCATTGCACCTGGTCGCGATCGCACGCGCCGCGGGACTGATCATCGACTGGGACGACCTCGACGAGCTGTCCCGGGTCACGCCCTTGCTGGCGCGCGTCTATCCCAACGGCAGCGCCGACGTGAACCATTTCCACGCCGCCGGTGGCATCGGTTTCGTCATCCGCGAACTGCTCGATGCCGGCCTGATGCACGCCGACATCCGCTGCGTGCACGGCGGCGACCTGCGCCAGCAGCAACTGGAGCCGTACCTCGACGACACCACGCTGCGCTGGCGCGAGCCGCCCGCGCAGTCGCGCGATGCGGGCATCGTGCGGCCCGCGACGGAACCGTTCGACAGCGAAGGCGGCCTGCGTCGCCTGCAGGGCAACCTCGGCCGCGCCGTCGCCAAGATCTCCGCGGTGGCGCCGGAATACCGCGCGATCACCGCGCCCGCGCGCGTGTTCGATACCCAGGACGCGATGCTCGACGCATTCAAGGCCGGTGCGCTCGAAGGCGACTTCGTCGCCGTGGTCCGCGGCCAGGGCCCGCGCGCCAACGGCATGCCGGAGCTGCACAAGCTCACCCCGCCGCTGTCGGTGCTGCAGGACCGCGGCCAGCGCATCGCGCTGTTGACCGACGGGCGCATGTCGGGCGCGTCGGGCAAGGTGCTCGCCGCGATCCACGTGTCACCCGAAGCCGCCGATGCCGGTGCAAACGCGCCTATTTCGCGCATCCGCGATGGCGACCTGCTGCACATCGATGCCGACGCCGGCACCCTGGACGCGCTGGTCGATGCCGCGGAATGGGACGCGCGCGCGCCTGAACTCGCCTCGCTGCACCCCAATCGCACCGGCCTCGGTCGCGAGCTGTTCGCGCTGATGCGCACCCAGGTCGGCACGGCGGAGCAGGGCGCGTGCAGCCTGTTCGTCGCGGAGGCGCCATGAGTTTCGCCTCGCCCACCCTCGCCCTGATCGCCGACGTCGGCGGCACCAACGCGCGTTTCGCGCTGACCGATCCCGCCACCGCCGCGCCGGAGATCATCGAGCCGCGCTCGCTGGCCACGGCGAAGTTCGCCAGCCTGCAGCACGCCGCCGAGCACTACCTCGCCGAGCTCGGCGCGAATCCCGACAGCGCGGCGATCGCGGTCGCCAGCCCGGTGCACGGCGAGGAGATCCGCCTCACCAACCGCGCGTGGTCGTTCACCCGGCGTGAGTTGAAGCAGGCGCTGGGCCTGCGCCAGCTGTCGGTGATCAATGATTTCGGCGCGGTGTCGTGGGCGATTCCGGCGCTGCAGCCGCACGAATACGTCACCCTGCACGGCCGCGACGACGCGCCGCTGGTGGGCCCGGTCAGCGTGATCGGACCGGGCACCGGCCTGGGCGTGGCGCTGCTGGTCGGCGATGCGCAGCGCGGCTGGAATGCGGTCGAGACCGAAGGCGGCCACGTCAGCTTCGCGCCGCTCGGCGAGGAGGAGCTGATGATCGCGCGCTGGCTCACAGCGCGCTTCGGTCGCGTCTCCACCGAGCGCGTGCTGTCCGGCGCCGGCCTGTCGTACATCGACGCGATCCTGCGCAGCGACGGCAATGCGCCGCACGACGTCGCGTTGCGCGATCCGGCGGAGATAGTCGCGGCCGCGCTCGAAGGCCACGACGTGTCCTCGCGCCGCGCGCTGGCGCGGTTCTGCGCCGTGCTCGGCAGCGTGGTCGGCGATGCCGGCCTGATCCACGGCGCGCGCACGGTGATGATCGCCGGCGGCATGGTGCCGCGCTTCATTCCGTTCCTGCGCAGCAGCGCGTTCCGCGAGCGATTGCTCGCCAAGGGCCGCTTCGTCGCCTACCTCGAATCGATGACGATCCGCGTCATCACCCATCCCCATCCGGGCCTGCTCGGCGCGGCGGTGGCCGCGCGCGCGGCCCAGCGCGCTTCCCAATAAAGCCGCCCCATCTGCCCGAGAGCTTCCGATGAACACGACGCCGACCAACCTCCATGCCCAACGCATCGACCAGGTGCTGCTGCGCGCACCGGTGGTGCCGGTGTTGAGCATCGCCCGCCTCGAGGACGCGGTGCCGCTGGCGCGCGCGCTGGTCGACGGCGGCTTGCCGGTGCTGGAGGTGACGCTGCGCACCGAAGCGGCGATCGGCGCCATCCGCGCGATCCGCGAACAGGTGCCCGACGCGAGCGTCGGCGCCGGCACGGTGCTGACCGCACGCGACCTGTCCGCGGTCGAGGCCGCGGGCGCGAGCTTCGCCATTTCCCCCGGCGCTACCGACGCGCTGTACGCCGCGGCCAGCGACGCGCGCATCCCACTGCTGCCGGGGATTGCCACGGCGAGCGAACTGATGCACGGACTGGAGCTGGGCTACCAGCGCTTCAAGTTCTTCCCCGCCGAATCCAGCGGCGGCATCGGCGCGTTGAAATCGTTCGCCGGCCCGTTCGCGCAGGCGAAATTCTGCCCGACCGGCGGCATCGACGCGGCGAGGGCGCCGGCTTACCTGTCCCTGTCGAACGTGATCACCGTCGGCGGCTCGTGGATGGTGCCGGCCGACGCGCTGGCCGCCGGCGACTGGCAACGCATCGCCAACCTCGCGCGTGCAGCGGCGGCGTTGCGCATCGCCTGATACCCATTCCGGCCCGCAACGCCCGGCACATTGACGTAGCCCGGGTAAGCGCAGCGCACCGCGCCGCGGCGAGGTTCACGGGCGACGATGACGAACGCGCCGCAGCGCGCAGCGCACGTACCGTCGCGGTTTCGGACCGCAGGTGCGTCGCGCCTCGTCATCTCGCGTTGTCCACGACACGCAAAGAAAAGGCCCTTGCCGGGGAGAGTGCCGGCAAGGGCTGGTTGTCCAAGCGGAGGCCCGTCGCTTAGAACTTGTAGTTCACACCGAACAGGTAGGTGCGGCCCCACTCGATGTTCTCGAGCGGACGGTCCTTGCTGCCGGCGTAGGTGCGGTAGTCGGAGTTGTTGAGGTTGCTCACCTGGAACAGCACGCTCAGGCCCTTCACGCTTTCGTCGCTGAAGCTGTAGCTGACCTGCGCGTCGATGATGTCCTCGCCGACCACGTAGCGCAGCGTGCGGTTGCCGGCGAAGTTGCCGATCTCGCCGATGAAGTCCGAACGCTTGCGCTGGCTGACGCGGGCCTCGAAGCCGCCGCGTTCGAAGTACGCGGTCAGGTTGTAGACCTCGTCGGACAGGCCCGGCAGGGTGATCTCTTCGCTGCCGACGCTGGACGTACTTTCCGGATCGCGGACCTTGATGTTGCTGTCGTTGAAGCTGGCGCTGGCGATCACGCCGAAGCCGCGCAGCGGCTCCCACACCATCTCCAGCGGCAGCGATGCGGTCAGCTCGACGCCCTGCAGCTTGCCGCCCTTGCCGTTGTACGGCGCGGTGAAGCGGCCGGTGGTCAGGGTCGGCGGCTCGCTGGGGCCGGGCACGTAACCGGCGACGAAATCCGAGAAGTCGTAGCCGTCGCGGGTCTGCGTGAAGATGTAGCTGCGCAGGTCCTTGTAGAAGTACGCCGCGGCCACGTAGGCCTTGTTGCCGAAGTACTTCTCGTAGGACACGTCGAACGCGTTGGCACGCCAGGGATCCAGGCGCGGGTTGCCGCCGCTGCCGCCGGGTTCACCGGTGGTGGTGTTGACGCCGAACTCCAGCGACGAGCGCAGCTGGTCGACGCGTGCGCGCGCGACCTGGCGGGCCAGGGCGAAGCGCAGCGTCTGGTCGGCGGGAAGCAGGAACGCCAGGTTCATGCTGGGCAGCACGTCGGTGTACTTCTTGCCGTCCTCGAACGGACGCACGTTGCTGCCCGCGGGCTGCGAGTTGTCCCAGTAGTTGGCGCTGGAGGACTGGTCGGTGTGCTGGACCTGCACGCCGAAGTTGCCGCGCACGCCCACCGAGCCCCATTCGGTGTCGATGTTGCCCTTGAGCCAGGCGGTGGCGATCTTCTCGTTGACCGTCCAGGCCTTGGAGACCAGGTAGGAGGCGTTCTCGTTCGGCGCGAAGGTCATGTAGCGCGCGACCGCACCGGGGACGTTCCACGAAGGAATCTTGCCGAGGCCGGCGAAGCCCAGGTCGACCAGGCCGTACTGCAGGTCGGGCGCGATCGCCGTGATCCCCTGCGCGCCGAGGTTGATGCCGCCTTCCGGCTGGTGCTTTTCCTTCTCGCGGTCGGCGTAGTTCAGGCCGACGTCGATGTCGTTGAGCCAGCTGCTGAACATTGCCGGTGCGGCGAACGTGGCGGCCAGCTTGAAGCTCTTCAGCTCGTCCTGCACGTTGGGGGTCTTGCCGTAGCCCGAGCCGTAGATCGTGTTGGTCAGGAACAGACGGGTCGGATCGGAGTAGTCCAGCCCCGCGGAGATCTGCGAGAAATCATCGCCGCGGAAGTCGATGCCGAGCGTATCGAGCTGCTTGTACGGCAGCAGCTGCGTGTTGTTCTCGAGGTTGAGTTCGTCGCGCGTGGCCTTGGACCAGCTGACGTCGGCGACGATCTTCACCGATTCGAGATTGAACTCGTTGTTCCAGCCGAACGCGTCGATCTTGTCTTCGCGCTTGTTGTACATGCCGCGGACCAGCGGGTAGACGTTGGCGATCGTGCCGCCGGTGACGGTGTTGTTGTCGTTGACGTCCACCGAGATCACGGTCGGCGGCAGCGGCACGTTGCATTGGCCATTGGGCTCGCAGCCGTTGTAGCCGAAGTTCACTTCCCACTGGTTGGCGGTGTCTTCCTGGGTCGCCTCGGAGTGGAACAGGTCGACCGTGCTGGTCCAGATGCTCGACGGGCGGAACTCCACCGTAGCCATCACGCCGTCGCGCTCGACGTAGCCGGTGCGGCGAAGCGCCTTCATGCCGGCGGTGGTGGACGGGTTGCCCGCGCTCGGTGTCGACCACGGCTCGTAGATGCCGACCTGGTTCTCCTGGATGGGCGTCTTCGAATGCGAGTAGCCCAGCGCGAGGCCGATGGTGCGGTCGGCGAACTGGCCGATGTAGCTGGCGTTGATGCGCTCGCCATAGCCGGAGGCATCGGCGGCAGCGCCGAGCGAGTTGCGCTGGCCGCGCACGCTGACCGCGGTGACGCTCTTGTCGAAGCGCAGCGGGCGCACGGTCTGCATGTCGATGGTGCCCGACAGGCCCTGGCCGATCAGGCCGGCATCGGGGGTCTTGTACACGGTCACGCCGCTCATCAGCTCGGACGGGTACTGGTCGAACTCGACGCTGCGGTTGTCGCCGGTGCTGACCAGTTCGCGGCCGTTGAGCAGCGTGGTGGCGAAGTCGGGCGACAGGCCGCGCACGCTGATCACCTGGGCGCGGCCGGCGACGCGCTGCGCGGCCAGGCCGGGCAGGCGGGCGATGGATTCGGCGATGCTCACGTCGGGCAGCTTGCCGATGTCTTCGGCCGAGACCGATTCGACGATCGAGGTGGATTCCTTCTTGGTCGAGATCGCGCTCTCGATGCCGACGCGGATGCCGGTGACCGTCACCGATTCCAGCGTCTTGGCGTCTTCCTTCTTCGCGGCCTCGTCCTGCTGCGTCGGTTGCGGTTGTTCTTCGGCGGTCTGCGCCTGTGCCGCGGCGGCAAGCATCATCGTGGCCGATGCCAGCGCGACGCTGAGCAGGTTTCTCTTGAACTGCACCATCACTCCCCCTCCGGAATGAGTTCTTCTGGGTGTGCTCCCGGTGGTGCGCATGTCGTCATGCGATCCCCGCGGAACTGTAGGTACGTCGGGCCCATGACCATGACGCAGGCCGATGGTAGTCCCGGGCAACCGTGCACAAATTCCGCTGCATACGTATTCATGCAAACCTGCAGGCAAAACCTGCATCGCGGTCATGCGGACGGCGCCGTGCGGCGTGTTCGCGCTGAAGCCGGTGTCGACCTCCGTCGCAGTCGACCCTCCATCCCGATGGCCCCTGCCGCCATCGCGGCGCACACTGCATACGTATTCAGCCGGACGTGCCGCGCGGGCCCTGCGCAGAATCGCGGCGAACCCGGAGCGGCACGGCGGGCGCCCATACGGCGCCCGCCCGCCACCGGAGCACACCCTGGGAGGGGCAATGAGCAGCATCGAGACGGCGGCAGAAGGAACGGGGCAACACGCGACCATGCGCGTGCTGCTGATTTCGGCGGCGGCGGCACTGGGCGGGTTCCTGTTCGGATTCGACACCGCGGTGATCAACGGCGCGGTGGATGCGGTGCGCGGCAGCTTCGGCCTGAGCGCGGCGGCGATCGGCTTCGCGGTGTCGTGCGCGTTGCTGGGCTCAGCCGTCGGCGCCTGGTACGCCGGCCCGCTGGCCGATCGCTACGGCCGCGTGCAGACCATGCGCGTAGCCGCGGCGTTGCTGGCGGTGAGCGCGCTGGGCGCCGGCCTGGCGTTCGGCGTGTGGGACCTGATCGTATGGCGCGTGGTCGGCGGCATCGGTGTCGGCATGGCCTCGGTGATCGCGCCGACCTACATCGCCGAAGTCTCGCCGGCGCACGTGCGCGGCCGCCTTGGCTCGCTGCAGCAGCTGGCGATCGTGCTCGGCATCTTCGCCTCGCTGCTCAGCGATGCCTGGCTTGCCGGCGCCGCCGGTGGCGCGTCCAAACCGTTGTGGCTGGGGCTGGAGGCATGGCGCTGGATGTTCCTGGTCGCGGTGGTGCCGGCGCTGGTGTACGGCGTGCTGGTGTTCGGCGTGCCCGAGTCACCGCGCCACCTCGTCGCCAAGGGGCGCCTGGCCGAGGCGCGCGCGGTGCTGATCGACGTGCTCGACCTGCGCAACGCCGCCGCGCTCGATGCCAAGCTGCACGACATCGAGCACAGCCTGCGCCGCGAATACCGACCGACCCTGCGCGACCTGCGCGGGCCGGCCGCCGGCCTGCTGCCGGTAGTGTGGATCGGCATCCTGCTGTCGGTGTTCCAGCAGTTCGTCGGCATCAACGTGATCTTCTACTACTCCTCGACGCTGTGGCATTCGGTCGGCTTCAGCGAGGCCGATTCGTTCTCGATCACCGTCGTCACCTCGATCGTGAACGTGCTGGTGACGCTGGTCGCGATCGCGCTGGTGGACCGGCTCGGGCGCAAGCCGCTGTTGACGGTCGGTTCGGCCGGCATGGCGGTGACGCTGGGGTTGATGGCGGTGTGCTTCACCCACGCCACCGGCAGCGGCGCGCAGCTGAGCCTGCCCGAGCCGTGGGGCGTGACCGCGCTGGTCGCCGCGAATGCCTACGTGGTGTTCTTCGGCCTGAGCTGGGGGCCGATGGTGTGGGTGTTGCTGGGCGAGATGTTCCCCAACCGCATCCGTGCGATCGCACTCGCCGTCGCCGCGTCGGCGCAGTGGTTGGCCAACTTCCTGATCACCGCGACCTTCCCGTCGCTGGCCGAGATCGGTCTGAGTTTCGCCTACGGCCTGTACGCCGCATTCGCGGTGCTGTCGCTGGTGTTCGTGGTGCGCGCGGTGCGCGAGACGAAGGGCATGGAATTGGAAGAGATGCGGGACTGACAAGTCTCATTCTTCTCCCCGCTTGCGGGGAGAAGATGCCCGAAGGGCAGATGAGGGGCGGCTTTTTCTGCCACGTGACGTGACGTCCCCTCACCCTGCGCCGCTACGCGGCGCTGTCCCTTGCTCTGCCCCCGGCCCTTGCGCATGGCGCAAGGGCGTTCAGGCGGACGTGCGCCAGTGGCGCACAAGCGCCCGCCTTCACCCCGCAAGCGGGGCGAGGGATTCGGCGGAATGAACTGTCTGCGGGTCAGCGCTTCGGTACGAAGCGGATCGCCACGCCACCGCCGGACCCGAGCGCGAACTCCAGCGTGTCGCCACGCTGCACCGTGCGTTCCTCGCGCACGAACGCGAACGGATTGGACTTCCAATCCGCGCCTTCGCCGTCGCGGTAGATCTGCGCGGTGTAGCGGGTCTTCGCGTCGAGGAAGCCCAGCGGGATCGTGATGCGGCGTGCGTTCTCGTCGGTGACGCTGCCCACGTACCAGTCGGCGCTGTTGCGGTCCTTGCGCGCGATGGTGGCGTAGTCGCCGACTTCGCCGTTGACCACGCGCGTGTCCTGCCAGTCGGTGGGTACGTCGACGATGAACTGGAATGCGTCCATGTGCTGCGCGTAGTGCTCGGGCAGGTCGGCGGCCATGTGGATCGGGCTGTACAGCACCACGTAGTCGGCGAGTTGCCGCGCCAGCGTGTTCTGGATCGGCTGGCCGCCGCGGCCCTTGAGGCTGACCACGCCCGGGGTGAAGTCCATCGGCCCGGCGAGCATGCGGGTGAAGACCAGGTTGGGTTCGTGCTCGGGCGGATTGGGCGGCGCGCCCCAGGCATTGAACTCCTGTCCGCGCGCGCCTTCGCGCGAGACCCAGTTCGGATAGGTGCGGCGCAGGCCGGTGTCCTTGATCGGCTCGTGCGAATTGATCGCGACATGGTGCTTCGCCGCCGCCTGCAGCACGCGCAGGTGGTGGTTGCTCATGAACTGGCCTTCGTGCCATTCGCGCAGCACCGGACCGCCGGCGACATCCTGGCGTTCGATCTGGCCGGCGTCGCAGACGTAGCCGGTCTTCACCGCATCGATGCCCAGTTGCGCGAACAGCGCGAACGCGGCGTCCATCTGCCGCTCGTAATGGCTGACCGCGCAGGCGGTCTCGTGGTGGCCGATCAGGTGCACGCCCATCGCTTTCGCGTAGGCGGCGAGGCCTGCAATATCGTAGTCGGGCGTGGGCTTGCTGAAGTCGAAGTTCCAACCGTTGGCGAACCAGTCGCCGTCCCAGCCCACGTTCCAGCCCTCCACCAGCACGCCACGGAAGCCGTACTTGGCGGCGAAGTCGATGTAGCGCTTCGTGTTCTCGGTGGTCGCGCCGTGCTTCGGCCCGGTGCCCCAGGTCTGCTGGTCCAGGTGCAGCGACCACCACACCCCGACGTATTTGGACGGCTTGAACCAGCTGACGTCGCCGAGCTTGTTGGGCTCGTTGAGGTTGAGGATCAGGTTGGATTCGACCAGCCCGCCGGCGCGGTCGGCGACCTGGATCGTGCGCCACGGCGTGGCGAACGGCGTGTGCCGCACCACCTTGGCCGGGCTGCCGGGCGTCAGCAGCGCGCGCAGGCGGCCGTCGCCGCCCTTGGCCAGGTTCATGCCCGCGTAGTCGACCAGCGCGGCTTCGTGGATCGACAGGTGGGTGCCGTCGCCGGTGCGCAGGGTGATCGGGGTCTGCGCCACGCCCACTTCCGCCAGCGGGGTACGGTTGTAGAGGTATTCCTCGCGGTTCCATTCGAAGGCCGGGAGCCACCACGCGGTCGCCGGCTGCGCGATCGCGAACTCGGTGAGTTCCTCCTCGATCTGCACTTCGTCGAGCCTGGGCTGCCTGGGCAGTTCGTAGCGGAAGCCGATGCCGTCGTCGAACACGCGGAACACCACGTCCATGCGCCGGTGGTCGCGATCGCCTTCGACGAAGCTCGCGCGCAGCTCGTTGTAGTGGTTGCGCACGTAGCGGCGTTCGCCCCACGGCTGCTCCCAGGTTTCGTCGAAGCCGCGCGTGGCCTGCGTGTCGAGCTTGAAGCCGCGCAGCAACTGGCGGTCGTTGCGCAGGATGAAGCCGAGCCGCGAGTCGGCGAGCAGCGGCTGGCCCTTGCGCGCGACGCGGTAGGCGAGGCGGCCTTCGCCATTGAGGTCGAGCTCGACCTGCAGCGTGCCGTCGGGCGAGGCCACGCGGGCGACGGTGTCGGCCTGTGCCGGCGCGCTCAGCGCCAGCAGCAGGGCCACGGAAAGCGGAACACGCATCTGCAGCTCCCTGGATGGGGCCGGATCACCCGGCCACGAATGCGACGACGCGTCGCGACAACGCAGCGCACGCGGAACGCGCGCCGCTGCTGCGATTGCTTACAGCACGCCGTAGAACGCCGCGTGCGCCGGCAGCCGCACGCGGCCGGCGTCGATGCGGCCGTTGACCACGCCGGGCGCGGCCACCGGGGTCGGGTCGTGCCCCGCGGGCAGCACGAATTCCACGGCTGTGGCAGACAGGTTGAACGCGACCAGCAGTCGCGCGTCGCCGCTCTCGCGGACGAACGCCAGCACCGGTTCGGGCGTGTCGAGGAAACGGATCGCGCCGTCGACCAGCGCCGGCTGCGTGCGCCGCCAGCGCAGGAACGCGCGTGTGGCGTTCAGCACCGAATGCGCATCGGCATCCTGCGCGGCGACATTGCGTGCGCGGTGCTCGGCCGGAATCGGCAGCCACGCCTTGCCGTCGCTGAAGCCGGCGTGCGCCGTGCCGTTCCACGGCATCGGCGTGCGGCAGCCGTCGCGGCCCTTGAAGGTGGGCCAGAAGGCCTTGCCGTACGGATCCTGGATCGCCTCGTAGGGCACGTCCGCCTCGTCCAGGCCGAGTTCCTCGCCCTGGTACAGGCACACCGAGCCGCGCAGCGAACACACCAGCGCCACCAGCTGCGCCGCGAACGCGTCGCTGGCGTGCGCGCCGCCCCAGCGCGTCACCGCGCGGCGCACGTCGTGGTTGGAGATCGCCCAGCACGGCCAGCCTTCGGTCATGCTCGCTTCCAGCCGCTCCACCGTGCCGCGGATGTAGGCGACGCTGAAGTCGTCGACCAGCAGCTCGAAGCTGTAGCCCATGTGCAGGCGGCGGTCGTTGACGTACTCGGCGGTGGTCGCCAGCGAATCCTCCGAGGAGATCTCGCCCAGCGTGGTCGCTTCGGGATAGCGGTCCAGCAGCGCGCGCAGCTCCTCCAGGAACGGCAGGTTCTCCGGCTGCGTGTTGTTGTAGTGGTGGTACTGGAACGCGTACGGGTTGTCGGGGCTGAAGCCGCGCCCGGTGCGCAGTTCCGCCGGCTTGGGCGGGTTGTCGCGCAGCTGCGCGTCGTGGAAGCAGAAGTTGATCGCGTCCAGGCGCAGGCCGTCGACGCCCTTCTCCAGCCAGAACTTCACGTTGTCGAGCGTGGCTTCGCGCACGGCCGGGTTGTGGAAGTTCAGGTCCGGCTGTGCGGAGAGGAAGTTGTGCAGGTAGTACTGGCCGCGCCGCGGTTCCCACTTCCACGCCACGCCGCCGAAGATCGACAGCCAGTTGTTGGGCGGCGCGCCATCGGGCTTCGCGTCCGCCCACACGTACCAGTCGGCGCGCGGGTTGTCGCGGCTCTCGCGGCTCTGCCGGAACCACTCGTGTTCCATCGAGGTGTGGCTGAGCACCTGGTCGATCATCACCCGCAGGCCCAGCGCGTGCGCCTTCGCCAGCAGGCGTTCGAAGTCGGCGAGCGTGCCGAACAGCGGGTCGACATCGCGGTAGTCGGCGATGTCGTAGCCGAAGTCGGCCATCGGCGACTTGAAGAACGGCGAGATCCAGATCGCGTCGACGCCGAGGCTGGCGACGTAGTCGAGCCTGTCGACGATGCCGGGCAGGTCGCCGACGCCGTCGCCGTTGGTGTCCAGGAAGCTGCGCGGGTAGATCTGGTAGATCACCGCGCCACGCCACCAGCGCTTCGTTGCCATCGGCTCCCGGCCCCATTTCCTGCAGAGCCGCGACTATTCCATGCCGCGCGCCCGGACAAACGGGCGCCCGGTCATGGCGCCGCTTGAATACGATTACATTTCATTGTGCAGTGCGGGTGCTGTCTACCATGCCTGCCGCATTCGATCGAGGACGCCTGATGAAGCAAAGCGCCGTGCAGGGCACCGGCAACCGCCGCAAGCCGCAACTGTCGTTCTGGCAGATCTGGAACATGTCGTTCGGCTTCCTCGGCATCCAGTTCGGCTTCGCGCTGCAGGGCGGCTTCATGTCGCGGATCTTCCAGACGCTGGGCGCGGAGAAGGACGCGCTGCCCTTGCTGTGGATCGCCGCGCCGCTCACCGGCCTGCTGGTGCAGCCGGTCATCGGTTATCTCAGCGACCGCACCTGGCACCCGCTGTTCGGCCGTCGTCGTCCGTACTTTCTCGTCGGCGCGGTGCTCAGTTCGCTGGCGTTGCTGGCGATGCCGCATTCCTCGGTGCTGTGGATGGCCGCAGGCTTGCTGTGGGTGCTGGATGCGTCGATCAACATCTCGATGGAGCCGTTCCGCGCGCTGGTCGCCGACAAGCTCGACGAGCGCCAGCGTTCCTACGGCTTCGTCCTGCAGACCCTGATCATCGGCGTCGGCACGTGGGTGGCGAGCAACCTGCCGTGGTTCGTCGCGCAGCTCGGCGTCGCCAACGAAGCCGGGCCGGGCGTGGTGCCACCGTCGGTGAAGGTGGCGTTCTCGATCGGCGCGTTCGTGTTCCTCGCCAGCATCCTGGTCACCGTGCTGACCACGCGCGAGGATCCGCCCGCCGACCTGCAGCGTTTCCGCGAGGAGCGGCTGCAGGGCAAGGGCCTCGTCGCCGAGATCCTGCACAGCATCGCGCACATGCCGCGACAGATGCTGGCGATCGGCATCGTGCAGTTCTTCAGCTGGCTGGCGTTCTTCTCGATGTGGTCGATGGCGACGCCGGGCCTCACCGAGCACGTGTTCAAGGCGCCGGCGCCAGATCCGGCCGCGTTCGACATGGCCGTGCCGGGGCAGGCCGCGGCGTTCCAGTCCGCCAATGCCGCGTTCCAGAATGCCGCCGACCTGGTCGGTTCGTACATGGGCTACTACGGGTTGTCGTCGATGCTCGTGGCCCTGCTGCTGAGCTGGTACGCGGCGCGGCGTCCGCTCAACCGCCGGCTCGTGCATTTCGTCTCGCTGCTCGCCGGCGGCATTGGTTTCGTGTCGATGTACTACGTGTCGTCGCCGGCGTGGCTGATCGGTTCGTTCGCGCTGGTCGGCGTGGCCTGGGCCAGCATCCTGTCGATGCCCTACGCGCTGCTGGCCAGCTGCGTCGAGCCGGCGAAGATGGGCGTGTACATGGGCATCTTCAACATGTTCATCGTGATCCCGCAGATCGTCGCGGCCACGATGCTGGGGCCGTCGCTGCGCGCGTTCTTCCACAACGAGCCGATCCATGCGCTGGTCATCAGCGGCGTGAGCCTGATCCTGGGCGCCCTGTGCCTGGTGCGCGTGCACGAACCTGCGCACGACGTCGCCGCCGTACCGGCCAACTGAGCCGCACGCCTACCGCATTACCGACAGGAACTCCATGAAACGAACCGTCGCGTTCACCACCCTCGCGCTGCTGCTGGCGGGCTGCGCCCGCGAACCGGCGAACACCGCGGCCGCGCCGGCGCAGCGTCCGGCCGCGACGCAGGCCGATGCACCCGGCGACACGGCCAGCGACGAGCTGGTCGGCACGCGCGAGCCCTTCGCCGCCAACGCCGTGTACTTCGTGCTCACCGACCGCTTCGTCAACGGCGATCCGGCCAACGATTTCCGCGACCAGGCCGCCGGTCCCAACCACACCTTCGACCGCCCCGTGCCCGGTGCGCCGACGGGGCGCAGCGACAACGTCGGCTACCTCGGCGGCGACTTCAAGGGCCTGCTCGACAACGCGCAGTACATCCGCGACATGGGCTTCGGCGCGGTGTGGGTCACGCCCATCGTCGACAACCCGGACGAGGCCTTCACCGGCGGCGATCCGGTCAAGTGGGAAGGCTTCTTCACCGATCGCGGCAAGACCGGCTACCACGGCTACTGGGGCGTTAACTTCTACAGGCTCGACGAGCACCTGCCGAGCAAGGGCCTAGACTTCGCCGGGCTTACCCGGGGGCTGAAGCAGCACGGGTTGAAGACCGTGCTCGACATCGTCTGCAACCACGGTTCGCCGGCGTACACGATGCCGAGCGACCAGCCCGGGTTCGGCAAGCTCTTTGATGCGGACGGCACCCTGCTCGCCGACCACCAGAACCTGCGCCCGGAACAGCTCGACCCGCAGCACAACCCGCTGCACGCGTTCTACAACACGACGCCGGGCCTGGCACAGCTGTCGGACATCAACGAGAACAACCCGCAGGTGCTGGACTATTTCGTCGGCGCCTATTCGCAGTGGATCGACCAGGGCGCGGACGCGTTCCGCATCGACACGATCCCGTGGATGCCGCATGCGTACTGGCACGCCTTCGCCACGCGCATCCGCGCGAAGCACCCGGGCTTCTTCATGTTCGGTGAAGCGTTCAACTACGACGCCGCAACCATCGCGCCGCACACCTTCCCGCGCAACGCCGGGGCGAGCGTGCTGGACTTCCCGCTGAAGGAACGCGTGGCCGAGGTGTTCGGCCGCAAGGGCGGCGGCTTCGAACGCATCGCCGAGCGCCTGTACCTGGAAGACGGCCCGTACCAGAACCCGTATGAGCTGATGACCTTCTACGACAACCATGACATGGCGCGGCTCGACGCCAGCGACGAAGGCTTCATCGACGCCAACAACTTCCTGTTCACCGCGCGCGGGATCCCGGTCGTCTACTACGGCTCGGAGACCGGCTTCGAGCGCGGCACCGCCGAGCACGCCGGCAACCGCAACTACTTCGGCCAGGAGCGCGTCGACGCCGCGGCGAAGAGCCCGATCCACCAGGCGCTCAAGCGCATCGGCAACCTGCGCGCCACCACGCCGGCATTGCAGCGCGGCTTGCAGGTGAACCTGCTGATGCAGGGTGAGCGCGCGGCGTTCTACCGCGTGCTGCAGCAGGGCGCGACGCACCAGGTCGCGCTGGTGCTGTTGAACAAGGGTGCGAAGCCGGCGGCGTTCGAACTGAAGGACGTGCAAGCGGGGCGCTGGAAAGCGGCGATCGCCGGCGGCGAGGCCGACGTTGCCGGCGATGGCGTGTTGAAGGCGACCGTCCCCGCGCACGGCGTCGAGGTGTACCTGCTGGATGCCGCGGTCACGCAGCCGCAGCTGCGCGCGGCGCTGCAGCGGGCGCGCATCGGGGCGAATCCGCGGAGCTGAGAAATCCGGAAGTTGAAAGGTCCTGCGACCGCGGCGCCCTTGCGCCGCGAGGACTTCAGCCCACGCTGCTCGAACGCCGCACCACCAGCGTCGGCGGCAGCATCACGCTGTCCGCGGGTTCCGAGCGGACCAGCTTGAGCAGCGTCTCCACCAGCAGTTCGCCGGCGCGCGTGGTGTCCTGGATCACCGAGCTCAGCGGCGGACTGGCGAAGCGCGCCATCGGGATGTCGTCGAAGCCGACCACGGCGACGTCCCACGGCACGTGGCGGCCGTGCTCGCCCAGCGCGCGCATCGCGCCGATCGCGATCAGGTCGCTGGCGGCGAACACCGCATCGAAGGGGCGTCCGCGTTCCAGCAACGCGATCGTCGCGGCATGGCCGGCTTCCTCCGAGCTCTCCGCATCGACCTGCAGGTCCGCGTGCATCGACGCGCCGGCCTTCTGCAGCGCCGCGTCGCAGCCGCGGTAGCGGTCGAAGAATTCCGGGTAGTGGTTCGACGCATGGCCGAGGAAGGCCACGCGCTTGCGGCCGATGCCGACCAGGTGTTCGCCGACCAGCTGGCCGCCGCGGAAGTTGTCGCAGCCGATCGAGATGCCCGGCTGGTCCGGCAGCACCGGCCCCCAGCGCACGCAATGCGTGCCCTGTTCGACCAGCTGTTCGAGCTTGCTGTGGTACGCCATGTAGTCGCCGTAGCCGAGCAGGATCAGGCCGTCGGCCTTCATGCTGTCCTCGTAGTCGGCGTGCCAGTCGTCGGAGAGCTGCTGGAACGACACCAGCAGGTCGTGGCGATGGCGGGCGCAGGCGCGCGTGATCGAGCCGAGCATCGACAGGAAGAACGGATTGATGTGCGACTCGTCCGGGGTCGGGTCCTCGAACAGCAGCAGCGCCAGCGTGCCCGAGCGCTGCGTACGCAGGCTGGAGGCGCGGTGGTCGACCTTGTAGTTGAGCTCGCGCACCGCTTCCATCACGCGTTCGCGCGTTTCCGGGTTCACCAGCGGGCTGCCGCGCAGCACGCGCGACACCGTGGCTTGGGAAACCCCGGCGCGGTGGGCGATGTCGACGGAGGTGGCGCGGGACTTCTTGCTGCGCATGGGGACGGCGGCGGCGGGAACGACCGAGTGTAGTCCGAAAGCCGCACGGCCAGCCAAGCGCGCGGGCCACCGCGCCGCGTGCGCGCGGGCTGGTTGCTCGGCCGATGCCCTGCGTTGCGGCGGTGGCGATGCCGTGCACCGGCATTGCTGCCGCGACGCGGCGTTGCACGCGGGCGCACCGGATGCCCTCGCGGTGCACCTGACGCCGACCCGATCTGCGCGATGCGTGCCGGCATCGACGCCGCTGTCACCGCGCCGTCGAGTGCAGTGTGCCGCTCCGCGTCAGGTCCGCTGTCTCGACCTGGCCATGCGAGCAGCTCGTCACACTTGGCGTGAGAGATTGCGTTGGCTTCTGACAAACATGCGCTGTTTCTGCCCTTCAGCGTCCGTGTTCTGCAATCGACATCTCATTGCTGAATGCGCGCGCGCTGATCTAATCGCCTCCGCTTTAACCGGCCGATAACGAAACAGGCGCAACGCGATCGCGAACGATTGCCGCGCACCGTGCCGGACTGGGGAACAAAAAATCCACGTGGCGAAACCACTGCGACCGGAGCTTTCCGGCTGCATGGGGGAGTGCGTCCTCGTGGCTGGGAACTTTCCGAGGGGAATGCATGAAGAAGGTGTTCTTGCGCGCAGCGGCGCTCCTGCTGGCGATGGTCTGCACCCACGCATGGGCGCAGGACGGCTATCGCGAACAGATGAAGGGCCTGGACGAGCAGGTGCAGGAGGTCAAGTCCGACGTCCTGTCCATCTCCGCCGAGCTCAGCCAGCTCGAAGAGAAGCTGCTGTACCCGTCCGACACCCATTTCGCGCTCTTCGTGCAGCTCGCCAAGGGCGACACGCTGCGCCTGGATTCGGTCGACGTGAAGGTCGACGGCCAGCCGGCCGCGCACTACATCTACAGCTTCAAGGAACTCGAGGCCCTGCAGAAGGGCGGCGTGCAGCGCCTGTACACCGGCAACATCGCCAGCGGCGAGCACCAGCTCGAAGTGACGGTGGCCGGCAAGCGCGCCAACGGCGAGGCGTACAGCCGCAGCGAGACGGTCGCCTTCACCAAGGAGATCAAGCCCAAGCTGCTCGGCCTGACCGTGTCCAGCGATTCCATCAGCAGCGCGGGCTGGTAAGAGCCGATGCGTCGCGCGTCCACCATCGCGTTGGCAGTCGCATTGACCGCGTTGTCGGGTATCCAACCCTGCGCGGCCGCCGACACGGATCCATCTGCCGACACGCATTGTTCGTCCTCATGGGTGTCGGCCGTGGCGCGGGCGGTGTTGCCGTGGCTGCATTCGTGCGAAGCGGGCGGCAAGGATTCGATCGGCGCGGGTTCGACTGACGGCGCGCGCGATCCCTATTTCGGCGAATCGCTCTACAACGCCTACCAGGGGCACTGGTTCGAGGCGTTGCAGCGCCTCGACGCCGAGCTGGGCCAGCACTACCGCGTGGACGACCAGACGCAGGACTCGCTGTACCCGCTGATCGGCCAGGCCGAGTTCTCGGTCGGCGACTTCGAACTGAACTACCGCATGCACCATCGCGCCGGCCGCGCGATCACCGCGGTGCTGGAAGCGGATGTGCCGGACGCGGTGCGCAACGAAGCGGCCTTCCGCCTGGCGCGCATCCACTTCCAGAAGGGGCAGCCGCAGGACGCGATGCACGCGCTCGAGCGCATCCACGGCGAAGTGCCCGAGAACATCGCCGACGAGATCGAATTCCTGCGCGCCAACACCTTCCTCGCCATGGGCCAGCCCGCCGAAGCGGCGGTCGTGCTCAAGCAGCTGCTGGGCGCCGAAGGGCTGGAAGGATTCGCCGGCTACAACTACGGCATCGCGCTGCTGCAGGACGGCAAGACCGAAGCCGGCCAGCAGCAGCTGGCGAAAGCCGGCGCGGCCGGTCGCAAGGATTCCAAGGCCGTCGTCGCGATCCGCGACAAGGCCAACATGGTGCTCGGGCGCCTGATGCTCGAGGCCAAGGATTACGCCAACGCGCAGCGCTACTTCGACCGCGTCAGCCTCGAAGGCCCGTATTCCAACCAGGCGCTGCTCAGCGCCGGCTGGGCCGATGCGATGGCCGGCAACTACCAGCGCGCGCTGGTGCCGTGGAAGCTGCTGGCTTCGCGCGAATCCACCGACAGCGCGGTGCAGGAAGCCAAGCTCGCCCTGCCGCACGCCTACGGCAAGCTCAACCTGCACGGCCGCGCCGCGGTGCTCTACGACGAAGCGCTGAAGTCCTTCGGCGAAGAGCTCGAAATGCTGGAGTTCTCGACCCAGAGCGTGCGCGACGGCTACTTCCTCAAGGCGCTGGCGCGCGAGGAGATCCAGCAGGACAAGCTGTGGGTGGTGAAGCTGCGCGACCTCGAGGAAGCGCCGGAAACCTTCTACCTCACCAAGCTGATGGCGTCGCACGACTTCCAGACCGCGCTGCAGAACTACCTCGACCTCGAGGACCTGCGCCGCAAGCTGGAGTCCTGGCAGACCGGTTTCGACGCCTACGACGACGTCATCAGGCAGCGCCACGACTACTACGAACCGCTGCTGCCCGGCGTCGACGCGCAGTTCCGCGAACTCGACGCGCAGTACAAGCTGCGCAGCGAGCAGCGCGACATCCTTGCCCGACGCCTGGACGACCAGCTGACCAAGCCGCGCCCCGAGCTGCTCGCCAAGGCGGACGAGCGCATCGCGCTGGACCGCATCAACGCCACCGCAGCGGCGATCAAGCGCCTGCCGGAAGCCGAGCGCGACGCGCACATGGCGCGCATCGAGCGCCTGCGCGGCGCGCTGACCTGGACGCTGCGCACGCAGTACCCCGATCGCCTGGGCGAAGCGCACGCACACCTGGAAGAACTCGACGTGGAGCTGGGCACGCTGCAGCAGCGCTACCGCTCCTTCGTGCGCGCGCGCCAGGCGAGCGTGCACAGCTACATGGGCTACGACGACGGCATCCGCGACCTGCGCAACCGCGTGCGCGACTCGCTCGAGCGCGTGGGCCAGTTGCAGAAGCAGCAGGGCGCGCTGATCGAAGCCGTCGCCATCGAGGAACTCACCGCACGTGCCGAACGCCTGAAGGGCTACCAGACCCAGGCGCGCTACGCCGTCGCCGACAGTTACGACCGCGCGAGCCAGGCGCAGGGCGGCGCGCCGGCCGCGTCGACCACGCCGGACGCAACCGCTACGCCGGACGCAACGGCGACGCCGGGCGCGCCGGCCGGGGAGGGCAAATGAAACTTCGTCTTCGCACCGGCGTAGTCGCCGTGCAGGTCGCGTTGCTGGCCGCCTGCGCACATTCCGAACGCGCCGGCACGCTTGCCACGCTGCACCGCGTGCCGCCGGACACCACCGACGTGCGCGTCGACGACGGCCTGCAGAAGGCGGTGCAGGGCTATCGCCAGTTCCTGCAGGAAACGCCGGCCAGCGAGCTCACGCCGGAAGCGATGCGCCGCCTCGCCGACCTGCAGCTGGAGAAGGAATACGGCGTGCGCGGCACGACCGAAATCCGGGTTGACCGTGCCGACGACCGCGTCGCCGCGCGGGCGCCGTCCGGGCCCGCGGCCACCGCGTCCGCGGCATCCGCCGCGAACGCGCCCGCCGCCGCCGGTGCGAAGCCGGTGCAGATGGCGGCGCCGGAGGTCGGCAGGATCGCCGCGGCCCGCTCTTCCGGCAAAACGCCGACGGGCGCCGCGCCGACCGACATCGAACGCCAGGTCGAGCAGCGCGCCACCCAGGGCCAGGCCATCGCCACCGCCAGCACGGCCGGCGTGGCCGCGGCCGAGTCCGGCCCGCTGGAGTCGATCAAGCTCTACGACAAGCTGCTGACCGAATTCCCGAACTACGCCTACCGCGACCAGGTGCTGTACCAGAAGGCCCGCGCCTACGACGAACTGGGCCAACCCGACGACGCGATGGCGGTGATGGAGCAGCTGGTCAAGGAAAGCCCGGATTCCAAGCTGGCCGACGAAGTGCAGTTCCGCCGCGGCGAGAGCTTCTTCGTCCACCGCAAGTACCGCGACGCCGAAGGTGCGTACCAGAGCGTCGTGGCCAAGGGCGCGGCGTCGGAGTTCTACGAACCGTCGCTGTTCAAGCTGGGCTGGTCGTTCTACAAGCAGGGCGCGTTCGAAGAGGCGCTGCACCGCTACTTCGCCCTGATCGACCACAAGGTTGCCAAGGGCTACGTCCTGGGCGAGAAGCACACGGCGACCGAAGACCGCCGCGTCGAGGACACCTTCAACGTCATCGCGCTGTCGTTCTCCAACCTCGGCGGGCCCGAGGTCATCGGCGAATACTTCGCCGAGTTCGGCCACCGCAAGTACGAAGACCACGCGTACCGCTACCTGGGCGAGTTCTACCTGTCCAAGCAGCGCTACCAGGACGCGGCGACGGTCTACCAGGACTTCGTCAAGCTCTATCCGTTCCATGCCACGTCGCCGGACTTCAGCCTGCGCACCATCGGCATCTACGAGACCGGCGGCTTCCCGCAGCTGGTGGTGGACGCCAAGCGCGACTTCGCCGCGCGCTACGGCCTGAAGGCCGAGTACTGGCAGCACCAGCCGATCGGCGAGCGCCCGGAAGTCGTCGCCGCGCTCAAGTCCAACCTGATGGACCTGGCCAACCATTACCACGCGCGCTACCAGGACCCGACGCTGGCGAAAGAGAAGCAGGCGAGCTTCGCCGAAGCCACGCGCTGGTACGGCGACTTCCTTGATTCCTTCCACGACGACCCGACCGCGCCGGCGGCGAACTACCAGTTCGCGGACCTGCTGCGCGAGAACGGCGACTTCGGCCGCGCGGCGACGCAGTACGAGCGCACCGCGTACGAATACCCGGCGCACGCGAAGGCCGCGGCCGCCGGTTACGCCGCGATCTTCGCGCACCGCGAGAACCTCAAGAAGGTGGACGCGTCCGCACAGGACGCCGCGCGCCGCGCCACCGTCGCCAGCTCGCTGCGTTTCGCCGACACCTTCCCGCAGCACGAGCAGGCACCGGTGGTGCTGGTCGCCGCCGCACAGGACCTGTACGAGCTGAAGGACCACGTCGCCGCGCGCGAAGCCGGCCGCAAGCTGCTGGCGAAGTTCCCGTCGGCCTCGCGCGAGCTGCAGCGCTCGGCGTGGACCGTGGTCGCGCATGCGTCGTTCGAACTGGCCGACTACCCGACGGCGGAACAGGCCTACGTGCAGGTGCTGTCGACGTTGCCGACCGATGATGCCAGCCGCGCCGACCTGGTCGAGAACCTTGCCGCGTCGATCTACAAGCAGGGTGAAGCCGCCAACACCGCCGGCGACTTCCGCACCGCCGCCAACCATTTCCTGCGCATCAAGCAGGCCGCGCCGACCTCGAAGATCCGCGCCGGTGCGCAGTACGACGCGGGCGCCGCGCTCATGCGGCTGCAGGACTGGAAGGCCGCCGCGCAGGTGCTGGACGAGTTCCGCCGCGACAACCCCGGTCACGAACTGGTGCAGGACGCGACCCGGCAGATCGCCAGCGCCTTCCAGCAGGCCGGCGACCTCGGCGGTGCGGCCGGCGAGTACGAGCGCGTCGCCAACGAGGCCACCGACCCGAAGCTGCGCGCCGAAGCGCTGCTGCTGGCGGGCAAGCTGCACGAGGATTCGAAGAACCTGGAGCGCGCGCTGGCGGTCTACACCCGCTACGTCGGCGAATTCCCCAAGCCGGTCGTCGACGCGCTGGAAGCGCGCCAGCGCATGGCCGACATCCACAAGACCCGCGGCGACGACGCGCGTTATCGCGCCGAACTGCAGAACGTCGTGCAGCTCGACGCCAGGGCCGGCAGCGAACGCACCAGCCGCACGCGCACGCTGGCCGGACGCGCCGCGCTGGTGCTGACCGAGCCGCTGTACACCCGCTTCGCCGCGATCGAACTCAAGCTGCCGTTCGAGAAGAGCATGGCGGCCAAGCAGAAGGCGATGGCGGACGCCATCAAGGGCTTCAACACCCTGGTGCCGTACGAGGTGGGCGACGTCACCGCCGCCGCCACGTTCTACATGGGCGAGGTGTACGCCAACTTCAGCCGCTCGCTCAACGAGTCGCAGCGCCCGGGCAACCTCAAGGGCAACGCGCTGCAGGACTACAACGACCAGCTCGACGAGATGGCATTCCCGTTCGAGGAAAAGGCCATTGGCCTGCACGAGAAGAACCTCGAGTTGCTGGAGGCCGGCGTGCAGAGCCCGTGGATCGAGAAGAGCCTGGCGCGCCTGGCGCAGCTGGTGCCGGCGCGTTACGCGCGGCCCGAGGCGAGCACCGGGTTCCTCGGCCAGGCCGAGCGCTACGAGTACGTGCAGCCGGCTACGACTGCCCCCGCCGCGACCGCACCGGCCGCCACGCCGGCCGCACCCGCCACCACCGGAGACGACGATGTCAGCGCGCACTAACCCGCACGACGCTCGCGGTACGTACCGGCGCGCCCGCCGCCATGCCCTGCGCCTGGGCGCGCTCGCACTGGTCTACGTGGCCGCGACGGCGATGGCCGCGCGCAACTCGCCGGGCGTGAACGTGAGCGCCACCGGCTTCACCATCGTGGAGTCGGCGAAGGTCGACGGCGCGACGCGTGCCGACTACGCGCGTGCCGCCGGACTGCTCGCGCAGCAGCGCTATGCCGAAGGCATCGTCCTGCTGCAGGACATCACCACGCGCCAGCCCAAGCTCACCGCGGCGTTCATCGACCTCGGCATCGCCCAGGCGAAGAGCAACGAACTGGACCAGGCCGAGGCGAGCCTGAAGCGCGCGATCGAGCTGCAGCCCAAGCACCCGATCGCGTGGAACGAGCTGGGCCTGGTGCAGCGTCGCCAGGGCAAGCTCAACGATGCGCGCGCGTCCTACGAGAAGTCGCTCGCCGCCGCGCCGGGCTTCCACTTCGCCCGGCTCAACCTCGCGGTGCTGTGCGACCTCTACCTCGAAGACGCCGCCTGCGCGCTCGACAACTACGTCCTCTACCAGCAGGCCGTGCCCGACGACAAACAGGTCGCGGGCTGGATCGCCAGTGCGCGTGCGCGCGCCGGCAAGGGAGGCAAGTGATGCGTAACGCGATCGTGGTCCTGTGCGTGGGCCTGGCGCTGGCGCCGGCGGTGGCTTTTGCCGCCGGACCCGCGGCACAGACCGGTACCGAGGACGCCGCGGGCAAGACCGGCGCAGGCAAAGCCGGTGTCGCGAAGGCAGATACGGGCAAGGTGAAGGCCGCGCCCGCCGGCGACATGGTGCTGTCCGGCCTGTCGATCCTCGGCAACGACGAGACGCCCAAGGAACTGGTCATCGTGCCCTGGAAAAGCTCGCAGCTCGCCGACGCGCCGGGCATTTCGCGCCTGCTCGATGACAGCACCCAGCCCGTCGACAAGGACGTGTTCCTGCGCGAGCTCTCGTACTACGACCTCATCGCCGACCCGGACGGCGAGTGAGTCGACGCTCCAACCGTTTTTCCGCCGGCTTTCTCCAGCCGACTTTCCAGCGAACTTTCCAGCGAGGGCACTGACATGTTTCAAGCAATAGCGCATTTCTTCAAGGCCGGTGGTCCGATGATGCTGCCGATCCTGCTGATCGGCCTGGTCGGCATGGCGATCGCCATCGAGCGTTTCATCACCCTGCTCAAGGCGCAGCAGCACACCCGCGCCATGTGGGCGCGCGTGGAGCCGTCGCTCAACGACGGCGACTTCGACAAGGCCCGCAAGATCGTCGGCGACGACAACAACCCGCTCGGCCGCCTGCTCGGTGCCGGCCTGGCGATGCAGGGTGCGGTGCGCCGCCGCGACGACGTCGAGAAGGCGATGCAGGAAGGCATCATGGAAATCGTGCCGCGCATGGAAAAGCGCACGCACTACCTCGGCACGTTCGCCAACCTGGCGACCCTGGTCGGCCTGCTCGGCACCGTGTCGGGCCTGATCGGTGCGTTCAGTGCGGTGGCCACCGCCAATCCGGCGGAGAAGGCCAACCTGCTGTCGGCGAGCATCTCCGAGGCGATGAACTGCACCGCGTTCGGCCTGGGCACCGCCGTGCCGCTGCTGTTCATGCACGCCTTCCTGACCTCGCGCACGCAGAACCTGGTCGAGAGCCTGGAAATGGCCGCGATCAAGTACCTCAACGTGCTGACGCTGCGCACCAATCGCGCCGCCCAGGGCGCGGTCCAGAACATCCGGGCCGCCTGAGCAAGGTCACAGGAGAAACGCCATGGGCCTGATGCCACGTCGCAAGCCGCCGGCCAAGCCGGTCGAGCTGATGCTCGTGCCGATGATCGACATCTTCAGCGTGATGATCACGTTCCTGCTGATGACGGCCGTGTTCTCGCGCATCTCGATCATCCAGCTCGACCTGCCGAGCGCGGCTGCCGGCGAGCCCACCGAGCCGACCTTCCGCCTCGAAGTGATGGTGCGCAAGGAAGGCCTGGAGCTGACCAACGGCCGGGAAACCATCGCCGTGCTGCCGCAGGAA
The DNA here is from genome assembly GCF_014489475.1 of Lysobacter terrestris. GTDB lineage: Bacteria > Pseudomonadota > Gammaproteobacteria > Xanthomonadales > Xanthomonadaceae > Agrilutibacter > Agrilutibacter terrestris. The sequence goes on from NZ_CP060820.1 coordinate 1,871,460, forward strand.
AACGGTGCCTATCCGCTGCAGCAGCTCACGCTCATGGCCGCCAACCTCAAGGGCCAGCACGTCGACGTCGACACCGCCTCGGTGCTGATGGCGCCCGACGTGCAGTACGACCACCTGGTGCAGGTGATGGACGCGATCCGCAGCACGGACAAGGCCACCGCCGAAGCCAACGGCTTCACCGCCACCCCCGATGAACGCGGCCGCATCTCGATGTTCCCGAAGATCGCCGTGGGAGACGCACCATGAGGATGTCATTGAATCCGTTCCGCGCCATGCGCAAGCGGCGCGAGGACCCGGAGCTCAACCTGATCCCGATGATCGACATCATGTCGGTGATGGTGGCGTTCCTGCTGATCTACTCGACCGAAGTCGAAGTGGTGCCGAACGCGAAGGACGTGCAGATCCCGCTGTCCACCGCCGAAACCAAGCCCGCCGAGACGGTGGTGGTGACGATCACCAAGGACATGCTGCTGGTGCAGGGCGACGTGATCGCCACCATGGAGCAGATCCGCGACCCGAACGCCGCGCTGATCGAACCCCTGCGCGAGTACCTGTCGCGACCGCTGGCCGCCAAGGGCGGCGCCGCGCAGCAGGCCGCGCTCGCCCACCGCGAGATCACCGTGCTGGCCGATCGCGGCCTGCCGTACGAAGTGATCCGCAAGGTGATGACGACCTGCACCGCGGCCGCGTACGACAAGTTGTCGCTGGCGGTGCTCGAGACCGGCGGCACCGCGCCGAGCGGTGGTTGAGGCCGAACCGATGACCGATACCAACGCCATGGAACCCGAAACCATCCAGGACGCCGTCGCGGCTCCGCTCGACGAACGCATCGCGCAGGCGCGCGCGCGGCTGCGCGACCTGCTGCAGGACCTGTCGGCCGTCGAGGAGGAGATCGCCGGCCTCCTCGGCGACCGCGTCCGGCAGCATCTGCTGGAACGCGCCTGCACCGCACTGGACGAACTGGACGAGGCCTACGGCGCGGACCTGTTCTGGGACGGTGTGGCCGGGAAGGGCGAACGGGCAGGGCACATCGCCCGCGCGCGCGGCCGCGCCGAATCCCTGCGCGCGCGCATCGATGCGGTCGAGTCGCGTCGCAGCGGGCTGGTGCACGGCATCAGCGAGCAGAACGAGCAACTGCTGTTGCTGGAAGACGAAGCCTTCGAGCACCAGGAAGAAATCGAGCGCCAGCACAACGAATGGGTCGTCGAGCGCGAGCTGCAGACCGGCCGCGTGCGTCCGCACCTCATGCTGTGGATGCGCGGCGACGAGGACCGGCGTTCGCGCAAGGGCCTGGCCATCGCCTTGTGCGTGTGGCTGGTGATCGCGATCGTCCTGCCCTTCATCGTCATCCCGGAGAAGCTGGCGCAGCCGGACAAGCTGCCCGAGCGCGTGGTCACCGTGATCCCGGAAGCGAAGAAGCTGGAGAAGGCCCCGCCGCCGCCGCCGGAACTCACCCCGCAGAAGAAGATCGAACGCAAGCCGACGCCGACCCGCACCGACACCGCGAAGGCCGAACCGCGGCCGGTACCGACGCCGCAGGCGGCCAAGCCGCAGGGCATCCTCGCGTTCAAGGATGCGCTCACCGCCGTCGACGACCTGCCGGCCGTCGCCGATCTCGGCCGCGCCGCCAAGCTCAGCAACGACACCGGCGACGCCCGTCCGGAGCGCGCGATGCTGACCGGCACCGCGCCGGGCCGCAGCAGCGGCATCAACCTCGCGGCGCAGAGCCGCGGCTTCGGCAGCGGCAGCGGCGAGCGCGGCGCGATCAAGGGCACGGCGTTGACGCGGGCCTCGAGCGGGATCAACGCGGTGGCCGCGGTCAGTTCCGCCGGCAACAGCAGTGCGAAACGCGGCGGACGCTCCGACGAGGAGATCCAGGTCGTCTTCGACCGCCACAAGTCCGCGCTGTACCGGTTGTACCAGCGCGAGCTGCGCAACGACGCGACCTTGCAGGGCAAGGTCGTCCTGCGCCTGACCATCGAGCCGGACGGCAGCGTGTCGATGGCGCAGGTGAAGTCCTCGGAGATGGAAGCGGCCGCGTTGATCGCGGACATCCTCGCCCGGGTGAAGGGCTTCAACTTCGGCGCGAAGGACGTGCCGGCGGTGACGATCGTGTACCCGATGAACTTCCTGCCGGCCGGCTGAAGCCATCGCGCCGCATCGCGGGCCCCGCGGCTACGCCCCGGGGCCCGCATCAACGCATCAACGCATCTACGCAAGACGTAAGACGCAACACGCAACACAACGACAAAGGCAAAACCACCGAAAGGTGGCGACGCAAAGTCACCGGCCTGTCGGGCGCAACGCGCCCGTGGTAGCGGGACCGCCGGAGCATCACGCAGGGAGCGAGCCAGCTCGCCCACCCCGCGTGAGGGCATTCCTCGGTCCCGTTCCAGGTCCGTCGGTGGCTTCACCGCACGCGAATGGAGTAGGGCATGGGGTTCGAACGGAATACGCGAAGCACGGCAGCAGGCAAGCGCTGGGTCGTCCGGCTGTGCGCCCTGTTGATGCTGCTCGGCATGTCGTTTGGGGCGTACGCGCAGTCCGTCAAATGCTCCGACTTCGGCGGCGTGCTGGACGGCAGCGCGCCCGGCGCGGTCAACCCGAGCCAGCTCGAGATCGACACGCTGGTGTGCATCGTCCGCAACTACCCGCGCTCCGCGTACCCGCCGGATGGCTTCATCGCCAACCTCCAGTACAAGCCCGGCCAGGAAAAGCTGGTCATCTTCGACAACGTCTACTGGAGCGGCAACATCGCCTGCAACGACGTGCAGGGCAACAAGATCTGGTTCGTCAACTCGGACGTGCCGAAGTTCCGCGAGGACTGCCAGAACGTCCTGATCCCGGTCGAATCCATCAACAAGCGCGGCCCGGATTTCGCCGCCGTCGGCGTGCCCTTCAACTACCGGCTGCTGATCCCGGTGCTGATCGACCCGCAGACCGGCGCCGTCGTGCTCAACGGCGAGTCGAAGGACGACCTGCACGGCATCACCCTGTACGACAACATCGGCATCGATCCGGTCACCGTGAACGTCAACGGCCCGGACGACAACGATCCGAGCACACCGCCGATCCAGTATCCGGTGACGATTCCCGGCACCGGCGTCGACCTCAGCCTGGTCGGCACGCCGAGCGTGCGCTGGTGCACCGACCTGTCGTGCACGGCGCTGGGCGCGGAGATCGGTCCGAACATCGTCGTCAACGCGAACGGGCTGGTCGAGTTCCACTTCCCGCCGGGCTTCATCCTGCCCAAGGGCGGGCGGCTCGCGATCGACGTGACCGTGGTCCTCGACGACAACCCGGCGGTGAACACGCTCGGCAAGAGCTTCGTCAATACCGCGATCTGGCAGTTCGGGCGCCTCATCGACGGCACGTTCTACAACCCGCTGCCGGGCGAGAACGGCGTGTCCAATCCGGCGGTGATCGCCGGGCCCAACCTGGTCGTCAACAAGACCGGTAGCGCGGCGCTCGGCAGCGCAGGCCTGAACCTCGGCGAATGGGGCGATTTCAGCATCGACGCGGTGAACACCGGCCGGTTCGATGCGTGGAACGTCACCCTGCTCGACCGCCTGCCCGACGGACCCAACGGCGGCATGTGCGACATGACGCCGCAGATCACCTCCGTGCGCCTGGGCAGCACCACGCTGGCGCAGGGCACGCAGTACACCGTCGCGTACACCGCCGCGCCGACGTGCGAGCTGAGCATCGTCCTGCTCGATGCGGCCGGACCGGTCGCGCCGGGGCAGCACCTCGTCGTCGACTACCGCACCAAGCTCGACGCCAACAGCCAGAACGGGGTAACGCTCACCAACGTCGCCGGCGCGACGCGCTGGTACAACGACGACAGCGGCAATCCTGCGCGCGTCGAGATCGCCCGCGTGCTCACCGACGGCACCGTCGGTGTCGACGACCATGAAGACGCGCATTCGCTCGCGGTGCTGCTGTCGGGCTATTTCTACGAGAAGACCGTCCGCAACGTCACCAGCGGCGCCGATCCCGCGCGCACCGCGGTGCCGGGCGACGTGCTGCATTACACGCTGCGCCTGCAGGCGACGGATTCCAGCTTCACCGACGCGAGCTTCCGCGACCAGCTGCCGGCGGATTTCGTGCCGGGCTCGCTGGCGTTCACCTCGTTGCCGGCCGGCATCGTCAACAACAGCAATCCGGCCACCGGACTGATCGACCTGCGCAACATCGATGTCGCCGCAGGCAGCGAGGTGCGGGTCGAATTCAACGTCACCCTGCTGTCGACGCTGGCCCACGGCCACCTCGTCATCAACCAGGCGCAGCTGCTCAGCAGCAGCGGCAGCTTCCTCGCGGACAGCGACGATCCCACCGTCAACGGCCAGGCCGATCCCGATCCCGCCGTGGACGACGAGGACCCCACCGTCGTGCGCATCTCCGCGCCGCCGGTGCCGCCGACCAAGGCACTGCTGTCGCCGGCCAACGGCGAAGCCACGATCGGCCAGGAGCTCGTCTACCGCATCGCCGTGCCCGGCCAGCCGCGCAACGCGCCGATGCATGACGTGCAGGTGCTCGATGCGCTCAACGCCAACCTCGAGTACGTGAGCGCGACGGTGAGCGTCGGCGGCGTGATCAACGGCGCGGGCGTGGTCAACACCAGCACCGCCGCGCAGGTGTCGATCGCGATCGACCGGATCGCGGCGGGCCAGCAGGCCTTCGTCGACGTGCGCGTGCGCGTGCGCAACGTGATGGGCGCGCAGCAGGGCGTGGACGTCGACAACACCGCTGCAATCACCTGGGCGGAAACCGGTGGCGGCACGCGTGAACCGGGCCAGGTCACCAATCCGGTCGCCTTCAACATCGTCGAACCGACGCTGACGATCGCCAAGACCGCCGACCGCGCCACCGCGGTCGCCAACGATGTCATCCGCTACACGATCACCCTCACCGCCGCGAGCGGCACCGATGCCTCGGGCGCGTTCGACGTAGCGCTGACCGACACGCTGAGTCCGGGCCTGGTGTACGCCGGCAATCCGGTGGTCACCGGCACCGGCAACACGCTGGGCGCGCCGGTCGTGACCGGCGACGGCAGCGCAGGTGCGCCGCAGGCGCTGGCGTGGAGCCTGGCCGACGGCAACGCCAGCATCGACATGCCCGAAGGCAGCTCGGTGCAGGTTTCGTACGACGTGCGCGTGCTCGCCGGCGTGCTCGCCGACCAGCAGCTCACCAACACCGCGGTCGCGCGCTGGACCGGCCTCGACGCCGCCAACGCCAACGAGCGCACCGGCGCCGATGGCGCAGGCCAGCTCAATGACTATGTGACCGCGCCGGTGTCCACCACCGTGACCACCCCGGGTGCGCGTCCGGCCAAGCAGCTGGTCGCACCGGCGACGGGCCTGGCGACCATCGGCCAGGAGGTCACCTACTCGATCACCGTGCCGAGCGCGCCCAGCAGCGCGACGTTGTACGACGTCGCGGTCACCGACGTGCTCGATGGCAACCTCGAATTCGTCGGCGCCACCGTCACCGGCGTGGGCGGCGCATCGAGCGCGGCCAGCACCGCGACGCAGATGAACGTCGCCATCCCGCAGATCCCCGCGGGCCAGCAGGCGACGATCGAGCTGCGCGCGCGCGTGCGCAACCTCGCGACCGCGCAGCAGGGCGTGGTGGTCAGCAATACCGCGTCGTACACCTATGCCAAGACCGCGGGCGGTACCGCGGTTGCGCCGCTGGTGAGCCCGGCGGCGACGTTCACCATCGTCGAGCCGACGATCACCGTCGCCAAGACCGGCGACAGGACCGGCGCGAAGGGCGGTGACATCGTGCGCTACACCGTCACCCTGACGGCGGCCGCGGATGCGAACGCGTCCGATGCCTTCGATCTGCGCCTGGTCGATACGCTGGCGCCGGGTCTGGAATACGTCGGCAACCCGACCGTGACCGGCGCCGGTAGCACCATCGCCGCACCGCAGGTCACCGGCACCGGCAGCGCTGCCGCGCCGTACGTGCTTACGTGGAGCACGACGGCCGGCAATGCCGACGTCAACGTGCCCAAGGGCGCGTCGGTGCAGGTCAGCTACGACGTGCGCGTGCAGGCCAACGTCCCGGCGCTGACCACGCTCATCAACAGCGTGGTCGTGGACTGGACCGGCCTCGACGGCGCCAGCACCTACGAACGCCACGGCAACGGTTGCCCCGCGATCACCGCACCCAACGACTACTGCGCCGGCCCGGCGAGCCATTCGCTGCTCACCGATCCGCCGCGCCTCGACTTCAGCAAGACCGTGGTCACGCCGACGCCCGCGCATCCGGGCGACGTGGTCCAGTACCGCCTGCAGCTGCGCAACCTCAGCAACGTCAGCGCCGCCGGCCTCTCGCTGGTCGACGAAATCGACGCGCTCAACGATCCGGCGAAGTTCGTGCCGGGCACGCTGGCGCTGGTCGGCACGCTGCCTGCCGGTGCGAGCAACAACACCAACGCCACCGGCGGCGCCAAGGGCACCGGCCGCATCGACATCGGCAACCTCACGCTGGGTGCGGCGGGCAGCGGTGCGGACACCGTGGTCATCGAGTACCGCGTGCAGCTGGTGCCGGTGATCGCCAACGGCACCGTCGTCCTCAACCAGGCGCGTGCGCAGTTCGGCACGGCGCTGATCGCGCTCAGCGACGATCCGGGCGTCAACGGCCCGGCCAACCCGGATGTCGCCGGCGACGAGGATCCGACCCGCCTGCCGATCGACTCGGCCCCGCAACTGGTCGTGCAGAAGACCTCGGCCTACCTCGGCGCGGATCCGTCCGCGCTGATGGCCGGCGACACGCTGCGGTACACCATCACCGTGCGCAACATCGGCACCGACCATGCGCATGGCGTGGTCCTGCGCGACCTGGTGCCGGCGAACACCACCTACGTCGCCGGCAGCACCGCGCTCAACGGCGTGGCCGTGGCCGATGGCGCCAACGGCTCGCCGCTGATCAACGGCATCGCGATTACCTCGCCCGCGGAAACCACGGCCGGCGTGGTCCGCGCCGACAACCCCGCCGACGCCGCGGCCAACGTCGCCACGATCACCTTCAACGTGGTCGTCGACGCGGATGCGGCCGACGGCACCGTCATCGCCAACCAGGCCTTCGTCACCGGCACCGACGTCGCGGGCGAAGTGCCGTCCGACGATCCGCGCACGCCGATCATCAACGACCCGACCCGCGACGTGGTCGGCAACGTGGCGCTGCTGTACGCCGACAAGGCCGCGGTGTTGCGCATCGACGGCGGCACCCCGGGCGTCGTCGAACCGCTCGACACGCTGCGCTACACCATCCGCATCTACAACAACGGCAAGGCGCCGGCCACGCAGGTGATGCTGCGCGACGACGTGCCGCAGCACACCACGTGGGTGGCGAATTCGCTCACCGTGAACGGCCAGCCCGTGGGCCAGCCGGACGGCGGCGTGTCGCCGCTGATCGCCGGCATCGCCATCGGCACGCTCAATCCGGGCGAGGTGGCGACCGTGCAGTTCGACCTGCAGGTCAACGCCGGTACCGCCAACGGCACGCTGATCGTCAACCAGGCACGCGTCCTCGGCAGCGGACAGCCACCGCTGCTGACCGACGGCGACGGCAACCCGTCCACCGGCCCCGAGCCGACCGTGGTGGTCGTCGGTGGCACGCAGATGCTCACCATCAACAAGCAGGTGGCCGTGGTCGGCGGCGGCGCGGCATTGCCGGGCGCCGAACTCGAATACCTCGTGGTCGTGCGCAACATCGCGACCGTGCCCGCCACGCTGGTGCGCATCGTCGACGACCTCAACGCCACGGCGTCGGGCCAGCTCACCTACGTCAACGGCTCGGCCACGTTGAACGGCGGAACCGCGGGCATCAGCGTCGTCGGCCAGGCGATCACCGCCGATTACGCGGGTGCCCACGGCGATCTCGCCCCGGGGGCATCGGCGACGCTGCGCTTCCGCGCCATGCTCGCGTCCAATCTCGCGGCCGGCACGCGCGTGACCAACACCGGTGTCGTGAACTGGAACGCCCCGGCGCAGACCGCAAGCGCGAGCGTCGCCTTCGACGTCGGCGGCCGGATCGGCGTCGGCGTGCTCAGCGGCCGCGCCTGGCACGACGCCAACTTCAACCGCACGACGGACGCGGGCGAACGCGTGCTCGCCGGCTGGAATGTCGCGCTGTACCGCAACAGCCAGCTCGAACGCAGCACCGTCACCGACGCCAACGGCAACTGGCAGATCGCCAACGTGGCGCCGAACGCTGCCAGCACCGGCAGCATCGCGCCGGCCGCCGCGGGCGACGCGCTGGAACTCCGCTTCACCGCACCCGGCGCCACCGCGACCACGGCCAAGCTCGGCTACGCGCATTCGGTATTCAGCAACGACCTGCAGCGCATCCACGCGATCGTCGTGCAGTCCGGCAGCAGACTGCCCAACCTCAACCTGCCGATCGAACCCAACGGCGTCATCTACGAATCGATGAACCGTGGCGCCATCGCCGGCTCGCGCCTGCGCCTGCTCGATGCGGCCGGCGTGTCCGCATTGCCGGCCGCGTGCTTCGCCGATCCGGCGCAGCAGGGGCAGGTCACGCAGCAGGGCGGCTTCTACCGCTTCGACATCAACTTCGCCGACCCGATGTGCGCGTCGAGCGGCAGCTACGTGGTCGAAGTCGCGCCGCCGTCGACGGACTACATCGCCGGTGCCTCGGCGTTGATCCCGCCGATGTCGGATGCGACCACCGCTGCGTTCGTGGTGCCGACCTGCCCGGCCAGCCTGAACGACGCCGTGCCCGGCACGACCGAACGCTGCGAGGCGCAGGTCTCCGAGCTGGCGCCGCCGGTGTCGGTCCCGGCGCGCTCGGCCGGCACCACCTACCACCTGCACCTGCGCCTGGACGACTCGTCCATGCCGGGCAGCAGCCAGATGTTCAACAACCACATCCCGCTCGACCTCGACCTCGGCGAAGCGCTGTCGATCAGCAAGACCACGCCGATGAAGAACGTCGTGAAGGGCCAGCTGGTGCCGTACACCATCACCCTGCGCAACCTCTCCGGCCTGCAGCTGCGCGACGTGCGCGCCGTCGACTACTTCCCGGCGGGCTTCAAGTACGTGCCGGGTTCGGCGCGGGTCGACAACGTGCCGACCGAGCCGACCCAGAACGGCCGCCAGCTGACCTGGAGCGGCGTCGCGTTCGGCACCGCCGACGAGCACGTGATCACGTTGCTGCTGGCGGTCGGCGCCGGCGTGGGCGAAGGCGAGTTCACCAACCGCGCCCGGGTGTGGAACGGCCTCACCGATCGCCCGCTGTCGGGCGAAGCCAGCGCCACCGTGCGCGTGGTGCCGGATCCGACCTTCGATTGCACCGACGTGATCGGCAAGGTGTTCGACGACGCCAACCGCAACGGCACGCAGGACGACGGCGAAGGCGGCATCGGCGGCGTGCGCCTGGTGACCGCGCGCGGCCTGGCCGCGACCACCGACAAGCACGGCCGTTACCACATCACCTGCGCGGTGGTGCCGAACGAGGACCGCGGCAGCAACTTCGTGCTCAAGCTCGACGACCGCACGCTGCCCAGCGGCTACCGCCTCTCCACGCGCCAGACCGTGATCGCCCGCGCCACCCGCGGCAAGGCGCTGGGCATCGACTTCGGTGCCTCGGTGTTCCGCGTGGTGAGCCTGGATCTCACCGACGAGGTGTTCGAACACGACCGCGAGCAGCTGCGCCGCCACTGGGAGCCGCGCCTGCAGACGCTGATCGACGAACTGTCGACGGAACGCTCGGTGCTGCGCCTGACGTACCTGGCCGACCTCGAGTCCCCTGAGCTGGTCGAAGCACGCCTGGCCGCGATCAAGCAGAAGGTGATCGACGCATGGCCGGAAGCCGAAGCCGGCTACCCGCTCACCGTCGAGCAACAGACCTTCTGGCGCCGCGGCGCACCGGTGCAACGACCGGCCGGCAACCAGGAGGCGAGCAAGTGAACACGAGCCAGAAGAAGAACATGTTGACGAAAAACATGCGCACCCCGTTGCTCGCCCTGTGCCTGCTGACCGCCACCGCGGCGGCGCAGACGGTCGGGGAAGCGGCATCGATTGATGTGGCGGCGGGTGCGCCTTCCAGCGAAGCCACGGCCGCGGGCGACGCGGCCACGGCGGCGCAGGAGGCATCGGCCTCCGGTGGGGAAGCGACCGGGGCGGCCCCGACCGACGCGGAGTCCGCCGAGGAAGCGTCCGCCGGCGAGGAATCGTCGGGAGCAGCCGTCGACGAAGACCAGGCACCCAAGGACGCGCCGATCCGCGAATCGCTCGAACGCCACCTGCCCGGCGACGAAACCTTCCGCACGCTCGCACGCGACCCCAACGTCGCCACCGACCTGCGCGGCGACCGCGTCGAGAAGCAGCAGGTCGACGGCGAAGTGATAGACACGGTGAAGCTCACCGGGATCATCAAACCGCTGTACTTCGACTCGGGCGCGATCCGCATCCGCGACGAGGACATCGCCAAGATCCGCCGCGCGCTCGAATCGGTGCAGGGCAAGGCCAACGTGCGCCTGCACCTGGCCGGCCACGCCGACAACCAGCGCCTGTCGCCGGACCTGGCCGCGCGCTACGGCGACAACCAGGGCCTGTCGCGCGAGCGTGCGGGCGAAGTCGCCGAGCTGCTGCAGCGCGCGCTGACCCTGCCGCCCGAAGCCATCGCCTTCGAGGGCTATGGCGACACCAGGCCGGTCGCGAGCAACGGCTCGGACGCGGGCCGCGCCCGTAACCGCCGCGTCGAAGTCGAAGTCTGGTACGACGAGCCCAAGGTCGCGACCACCGAGAAGGACGTGGTCGTCACCGAGGAGTTCCGCCAGATCAAGGTCTGCCGCGTGCAGGAGCTGTGCCTGATGCGCTTCCAGGAAGGCAACGCGCGCCGCACGCGCGTGAACAACCTGGTCACCGCGTTGCACTACGGCGAGGAGGGCGTCGAGGTCACGCCGGAATTCGTCGAGCAGGTGCGCAAGGCCTTCGCCAACCTGCAGGGCAAGCAGAACGTGACCGCGAAGTTCATCGGCTACAGCGACGACATCGCACTGTCGGACCGCAACGCGCGCATCTACGGCGATGCGGTCGCGTTGTCGAAGGCGCGCGCGCACCGCACCGCGCTGGCCGTGCAGGAAGCCCTCGGCCTGCCCGCTGCATCGGTGCAGAGCGACGGCCGCGGCGCCACCACCTTCATCGGCGCGAACGACACGGCGCAGGGCCGCGCGCTCAATCGCCGCGTCGAAGTGCAGTTCTGGTACGACGACCCGATGCAGGAGCTGCCGGAAGGGCCGCAGATGTGCCCGGCGGAAGCCGACCACGAGATCGTCACCCGCATCCACCAGCCCAGCGGCGGCGAACTGCCGGTGCTGACGCTGGACGGCAGCGACATCGTCATCCCGGTCGGGATGACCGAGCGCCTGCGCAGTGCACTGGACGAGATCCGCGACCGCGACAACGCGCGCCTGCGCTTCATCGGCTACACCGGCAACGCGCGCCTCGATCGCCGCACCACGTCCGTCTACGAGGACGACATCGGCCTGTCGACGGCACGCGCGCGCCGCGCGATGGACACCGTCCGCAGCCTGATGCAGCTCGGCCCGGAACAGGTCGAACACGAGGGCCACGGCTTCGTGCAGGCCGCCGACGTCCCCAGCGAAGGCTTCGTGCAGGGCCCGGATTCCTACATCGAAGTGCAGGTCGTGTACGACGAGGAAGTGCTGCGCGACGACTACGAAGGCGTCGACATCACCCGCCTCAACCGCGAGCTGGCACCGGCCAATGCCTACGGCCTCAATCCGATGCACATCTCGGTGAACGGCAAGCCGCTCGACGATCCGGGCCGCAGCTCCGCCGACGTGCAGCGCTGCACCGACGTGGCGCTGGACGACGCCGGCATCCGCTTCCAGTTCGACGACCTCAAGGCCTCGCCGCGCCTGGCGGTGTCGGCGTCGCCGCAGGTCGCCACCGTCGACGAGCCCGTGCGCTTCCGCATGTACTCGAACTACAACGGCTTCATCGGCCGCGCCGAAGTCCGTGTCCTCGACAAGACTCAATCCACGCAGGCAACGCCGATCGCGGTGGTGACGCTGGATGCCAACGGCAATGGCGAATGGCAGCCGGCGATCGTGGACATCCCGGCGTCCGGGCGCGAGCTGCAATACGTGCTGCGCGCCTACGACGAGCAGGGCCGCTTCGACGAAACCAGCCCGCGCCCGTTGTGGCTGGTGAAGGCGAACGCCGACGGCAGCGTCGCCGACGTTCCCGCGATCGCCTCCACCGCCGGCGCACCGCCGCTGGCCGGTTACGGCGAAAGCCACATCGCGCGGCGCAACATCCGCATCGGCGCCAACACCGTCGCGGTGCGCGGCAGCGGCATCCCGCAGGGCCACACCGTGTGGGTGGCGGGCCGCGCGGTGCCGGTGGATGCCAACGGCGATTTCATCGCCGAGGAAATCCTGCCCGACGGCCTGCAGACGGTCGAAGTCGCGGTGCTCGATCCGCAAGGCAACGGCCAGGTCTACCTGCGCGACCTGGAGATGCGCAGCCGCGACCGCTTCCTCGTCGGCATCGCCGACGTGACCCTGGCCAGCAACAACACCAAGGGCCCGGCCGACCTGCTCGAGGGCGAGAACACCGCCTTCGAACGCAGTTCGTCGTTCTACGGGCGGCTGGCGTTCTTCGGCACCGAGAAGTTCGGCAACGGCTGGCGCCTCACCGCCAGCGCCGACACGCGCGAAGGTCCGATCAAGGACATCTTCGGCAACCTGCTCGACAAGGCGCCCGACGCGCTGTTCCGCCGCCTCGATCCGGACTACCACTACCCGACCTTCGGCGACGACGGCGTGGTCGAGGAGATGGCGCCGACGATGGGCAAGTTCTACCTGCGCGCCGAGCACGGCGACGACTTCGCCATGTGGGGCAACTTCCAGACCGACTACGCCAGCAACGAGATGGCCCAGGTCGATCGCGGCCTGTACGGCGCCAACGCGGAATGGAAGTCGGATACGACCACCACGTTCGGCGAGCGCCGCACCGTGGTCAGCGGTTTCGCCGCGGAGCCGGGCACGATCGGCGGCCGCGACGAGTTCCGCGGCACCGGCGGTTCGCTGTTCTACCTGCGCAACCAGGACATCCTCGGCGGTTCCGAGCGCCTGCGCATCGAGATGCGCGACAAGGATTCGCAATTGGTCACCGGCACGGTCGACCTGCGCCCGGGCCTCGACTACGACATCGACTACCTGCAGGGCCGCGTGCTGCTGTCGCAGCCGCTGTCGTCCACGGGCGGCGACAACATGCTGGTGCGCGACGGCGGCCTCTCCGGCGACGAGGCGTGGCTGGTGGCGCGCTACGAATACGCGCCGGGCTTCGACGAGATCGACACGCTGAGCACCGGTGGCCGCGCGCACATGTGGCTCAACGACCACGTCGGCCTCGGCCTCACCGGCAGCCGCAGCAGCGGCGATGCCGACGACAACAGCGTGCTCGGCGCCGACCTCACCCTGCGCAAGACCACCGACACGTGGCTCAAGCTGCAGGGCGGCCGCACCACGGGCCTGGTGTCGAACTCGCTGTTCTCGTACGACGGCGGCTTCGGCTTCACCGGCAACGATCCGGCCGCGTTCGACGGTGCGCAAGCCAGCAGCTACCGCGCGGACGTCAGCCTCGGCATCGGCGACGTGTTCCGGAACGGCAAGGGCCGGGTCACGCTGTACACGCAGTCGCAGGACGCGGGCTATTCGGCGCCGGGCCTGGCCACGGCGTCCGACCGCAGCTACTACGGCGGCACCGTGGACGTGCCGATCGGCGACAGGCTCAGCGTCGTCGGCAAGGCCGACCACCGCGAACAGGACGCGGGCCTCACGCTCGAGGCCGCCGAAATCAACGTCCGCTACCAGCTCGACGATCGCTGGAAGGTGGCGGCCGGCGTGCGCAACGACAAGCGCGAGGACCTGCGCACCACCGTGCCGCTCACCCAGGAGCAGGGCCAGCGCACCGATGCGGTGGTGCACGTGGGTTACGACTCCGCCGGCAAGTGGAACGCGTGGGGCTTCGCCCAGCAGACGCTGTCGAAGGACGGCGACCGCCAGGACAACGGCCGCGTCGGCACCGGTGGCGCGATGCGCATCGGCGAGAAACTGCGCGTGGAAGCCGAGGCCTCGGCCGGTGATCTCGGCCCGGGCGGACGCCTGGGCACCAGCTACATGGTCTCGGACAAGACCAGCCTGTACCTCAACTACGCGCTGGAAAACGAACGTGGCGACATCCTCAACGGCACCAACATCAGCGGCCAGCGCGGCAGCCTCGTCGGCGGCATGAAGCGGCGCCTCGTCGATGGCAGCACCCTCTACGCCGAAGAGCGTTACCAGGACGCCAACGAAGCCCGCGGCCTCACCCACGCCGCCGGCATGTCGCTGAACCTGGGCGAGCGCTGGACGCTGGGCGCGAACGCCGAACTGGGCACCCTGCAGGACAGCGACACCGCGGCCGAGACCGAACGCCGCGCCGGTGGCGTGCGCGTGGCCTACACCCTGGGGGCGACGCAGGTTTCCAGCGGCGTCGAGTACCGTGCCGACGACAGCGAGCAGGTCGACGCCACGCACGTGGAGCGCACCACCTGGCTGTTGCGCAACAACTTCAAGGTGCAGATGTCCGACGACTGGCGCCTGGTCGGCAAGTTCGACCACTCCAGGAGCGAGAGCTCGCAGGGCCAGTTCTACGACGGCAAGTACACCGAGGGCGTGGTCGGTTTCGGCTACCGCCCGGTGGCGAGCAACCGCCTCAACGCGCTGGCGAAGTACACCTACTTCTACAACGTGCCCACCACCGACCAGGTGACCCTCGCCGGCACCGCCGCGCAGTTCATCCAGAAGAGCCACATCGCCTCGGTGGACGCCAACTACGCGCTGACCCCGCGCTGGTCGGTGGGCGGCAAGTACGCCTACCGCCTGGGTTCGGTGAGCCTGGACCGCGAGAACCCGGAGTTCTTCGACAACCGCGCGCAACTGCTGATCCTGCGCACCGACCTGCGCCTGTTCGGCGACTACGAAGCACTGGTGGAAGCACGCAGGCTGCACCTGCCGGACATCGACGAATCGCGCAGCGGCATGCTGCTGGGCGTGTACCGATACTTCGGCGAACACGTGAAGGCCGGCGTGGGCTACAACTTCACCGACTTCTCGGAAAACCTCACCGACCTGAGCTATCGCCACCAGGGCGTGTTCGTGAACGTCGTCGGCGCGTTGTAGCGCCGGCGGCTGCGCGCGGCCCGCCGGCCGGTTCGCCAAGCACAAGGAGCCCCGCACCTGCGGGGTTTTTTGTGCGTCCTTCGCGCCGCGTCCGGCCCGGATGTCGATCGCAGCCGCCTTCGTTCGTCGCCATCAGGAACACCCTGGAGGCACGAGATGGGCCGGATCATCGTGGAGCAGATCATCAGCGCCGACGGCTACGCGGCCGAGCCGGACGGCGGCATCGGTTTTTTCGTCGACGCGCGCGGCATCAACGAGGCCGACCAGGCGCAGTTGCGCCTGCTGGAATGCGTGGGCGCCATCGTCCTGGGGCGCACGACCTACCGCATGTTCGCCGATTACTGGCCCGACGCCGATCCGGTGCAGGAACCCGTGGCGGTGCCGATCAACCGCCTCCCGAAATACGTGGTGTCGAACACCCTGGACCGGGCGCCCTGGGGCCAGCGCGGTGATGCGGCGACCGTCCTGCGCGGCGACGGCACGGAATCGGTGCGCGCCCTGCGCAGTCGCGTCGATGGCGACGTGATCATCTGGGGCAGCCTGACCCTGTCAGATGCCTTGCTGCGCGCAGGCGAAGTCGACCTGCTGCGCCTGCGCGTCCTGCCGGTGCTGATCGGCGCCGGACGCTCCTTCGCTCCCGCCGATCCTGGTCGGCGCCCGCTGGAACTGCAGTCCAGCCGCGGGTACGCACAGGGGTTCGTGGTGCTGGAGTACCGCTGTCCGCGCGCCGCACACTGATTCTCGACAATCCATGCCATCGCCACGGAGCCGTCCGATGATCCCCACCATCACCGCGTTCGAACGCTCGCCCGATGGCGGCAAGGGACTCGCACGCGATACGCGCGTTCGCTGGGCCCTTGAAGAAGTGGGCCAGCCCTACGCGGTCCGCCCGGTTTCGTTCCGCGCGATGCGGGAGCCGGCGCACCTGGCCCTGCATCCTTTCGGAAAGATTCCGACCTACGAGGAGGGCGATCTGGCGCTGTTCGAATCGGGCGCGATCGTCTTCCATATCGCCGAGCACCACGCCGGCCTGTTTCCGGACGATGCCAATGCCCGGGCGCGGGCGATCACTTGGATGTTCGCCGCGCTCAACACGGTCGAGCCGGCGATCCTTGAACTGGCAACCGCCAGGCTGCTGGAGGGCGACAAGCCCTGGAGCCGGGAGCGCCTGCCACTGGTCGCCGATCGCGTGCGCGACCGGCTGAAGCAACTTTCCGCGCATCTGGGCACTGCGGACTGGCTCGATGGCGTATTCAGCGCGGGTGACCTGATGATGGTGTCGGTGCTGCTCCGGTTGCGGGCCTCGGGCGTGCTGGACGAATTCCCGGGCCTGGCGGCCTACGTCTCCCGTGGCGAGGCGCGGCCCGCTTACCGGCGCGCGTTCGCCGCGCAGTTAGCGATCAACGCGCCGTTGGAGTGATAGCGGTCTGTTCCGGGTCGGGCACCGCCATTCCCGGCTCCCGACAGGAACGCTCCCGCCAAGGAACTCGCAGGCACAAAAAAGCCCTGCTGATTGGAAGGCCTTGAAGTCCAAGGCCCCAGCAGGGCTTTCGCTCGGACCTCGGCAGGTCCGATCTTTCGTTGCTCAGCGCTTCATCGAACTGAAGAACTCGTCGTTCGACTTGGTGTTCTTCATCTTGTCGAGCAGGAATTCCATCGCGCCGATCTCGTCCATGCCGTGCAGCAGCTTGCGCAGGATCCAGATCTTCTGCAGCAGCTCCGGTTCGATCAGCAGGTCTTCGCGGCGGGTGCCCGAGCGGTTGATGTTGATCGCCGGGTACACGCGCTTTTCGGCGATGCGACGGTCCAGGTGCACTTCGGAGTTGCCGGTGCCCTTGAACTCTTCGTAGATCACCTCGTCCATCTTCGAGCCGGTGTCGATCAGCGCAGTCGCGATGATGGTCAGCGAACCGCCTTCCTCGACGTTACGCGCGGCGCCGAAGAAGCGCTTCGGGCGGTGCAGGGCGTTGGCGTCGACACCACCGGTCAGGACCTTGCCCGAGGACGGCACCACGTTGTTGTAGGCGCGGGCCAGGCGGGTGATCGAGTCGAGCAGGATGACGACGTCCTTCTTGTGCTCGACCAGGCGCTTGGCGCGCTCGATCACCATCTCGGCGACCTGCACGTGGCGGGCGGCGGGTTCGTCGAAGGTCGACGACACCACTTCGCCGCGCACGGTGCGCTGCATTTCGGTCACTTCTTCCGGACGCTCGTCGACCAGCAGGACGATCAGGTGCACGTCCGGGTGGTTGGTGGTGATCGCGGTGGCGACCTGCTGCATCAGCATGGTCTTGCCGGCCTTGGGCGGCGAGACGATCAGCGCGCGCTGGCCTTTGCCCTGCGGCGCCATCAGGTCGAGGATGCGGCCGGTGATGTCTTCGGTCGAACCGTCGCCGCGTTCGAGGCGGAACTTGCGGCGCGGGAACAGCGGGGTCAGGTTCTCGAACAGGACCTTGTTCTTCGACGCTTCCAGCGGCTCGCCGTTGATCGTGTCGACCACGGCCAGGGCGAAGTAGCGCTCGCCGTCCTTGGGCCAGCGGATGCGGCCGGACAGGTGGTCGCCCGTGCGCAGGTTGAAGCGGCGGATCTGGCTGGGCGAGATGTAGGTGTCGTCCGGGCCGGCCAGGTAGCTGGCCTCGTGCGAGCGCAGGAAGCCGAAACCGTCGGGCAGGATTTCCAGCACGCCGTCGGCGGCGACGCCTTCGCCGTGGCGGGTCAGGACCTTGAGCACCGCAAAGATGACGTCCTGCTTGCGCGCGCGGGCGACGCCTTCCTGGATCTGCAGCTGCTCGGCGATGTCCAGCAGCTTGTTCGCCGGCATGCGCTTGAGGTCGCCCAGCGAATAGACCGGGAAGCCTTCCGGCACCTGCGGGTGCGGGCGCGGCACGAAGGTCTCGTTGCCGCCGCCCTCGTCCTGCATGCCGCCGTCGCGGTAGCGGTCGCGCTGGCGGTCGCGGCGGTTGCGGAAGCGGTCGCGGCGGTTGTTGCCGCCACCACCACGGTTGTCGAAGTCGCGGCCTTCGCGCGGCTGGCCGTTGTCGTTGCCTTGGGCCTGGTCGCCGGCAGGCGCAGGGCCCGCGGTATCGGCGGACGGCGCCGGCGCGGCTTCGCGCGGTGCGGACGGCGCGGCGGCCTGGGGAGTGGGTTCGGCGGTGGCGGCCGGAGCAGCGGCGTCGGCCTTCACGACGCGTGCCTTGCGCACGCGCTTCTCGGCGGTTTCGCCGGAATCGGGGGTGTTATCGGACAAGCAGGGAATCCTCGCTAAGCGGCGAGCGCTCGCGGGCTGCGAGCGTTACGTCAGGGACGTGGGTCATGGAGAAGAGGGGCGCGGCGCCGGACGCTCGATGGCAGTTCCGGCAGGCCTGCGAGGCGAAACTAGCACCGCGGCCGCGTGGCGGCAAGCGCGCCGCGACAGGGGTTCAGCCCCGATAGTGATGAATGCGAGCCGCTGCCGACAGCAAGAAACCGGTTGCCGGGCCGTTTGGCAGGCTGCCGGCGGCCCGCTTGCACGGCGTCGCGGCACCCGGCAGCGCCCTCTCCCGTCGGGAGAGGGCTTGGGGCGCTCACAGCGCCTTGTCGATCATCTGGCTGAGCTGGGCCTTGCCGACCGCGCCGATCTGCTGCGAATGGATCTGGCCGTCCTTGAACAGCAGCAGCATCGGGATCGAGCGCACGTGGTACTTCATCGCGCTGGCGCGGTTGTGGTCGACGTTGACCTTCACGATCCTGGCCTTGCCGGCGTAGGTATCGGCCAGTTCGTCCAGGGCCGGGGCGATCATCTTGCAGGGGCCGCACCATTCGGCCCAGAAGTCGACGAGGACCGGCTCGGACGAGCCCAGCACGACGGCGTCGAAATCGGCATCGCCGACATGCATCACTTTGTCGCTCACGCAAATCTCCTGGAAGACCCCCTGAAAAGGGGGGTTGCGCCCCGGCAGACGGGCGGGGCAAGGGTCTGGGTTAAACTGGGGCGTTTCGCGCCGGCTTCAAGTCCTGGCGCCGACCGGACCGGCCTGACAGAACGAGGTACGGAACCCGCCGCCCGCCACGCCCGGCCCCGGCAGTCTGCGATGCAGGCCGCCCCCCATGCAAGCGCGCACTGCGCGCACCGATGAAACACTGATGAGCGATAAGCCCCTAACCGATATCACGTTCGATTCGTTCGAACTCCACCCGTCCTTGCTGGCGGGCCTCGAAGCCGCCGGCTTCACCCGCTGCACGCCGATCCAGGCGCTCACCTTGCCGCTGGCCCTGAACGGCCGCGACGTCGCCGGCCAGGCGCAGACCGGCACCGGCAAGACCCTCGCCTTCCTCGTGGCGGTGATGAACCGCCTGCTGACGCGCCCGGCCCTGGCCGAGCGCAAGCCGGAAGACCCGCGTGCGCTGATCCTCGCCCCGACCCGTGAACTCGCCATCCAGATCCACAAGGATGCGGTGAAGTTCGGCAGCGACCTCGGCCTGAAGTTCGCCCTGGTCTACGGCGGCGTCGACTACGACAAGCAGCGCGAGATCCTGCAGAAGGGCGCCGACGTCATCATCGCCACGCCCGGCCGCCTGATCGACTACGTCAAGCAGCACAAGGTCGTGTCGCTGCACGCCTGCGAGATGTGCGTGCTCGACGAAGCCGACCGCATGTTCGACCTCGGCTTCATCAAGGACATCCGCTTCCTGCTGCGGCGCATGCCCGAGCGCACCACGCGCCAGACCCTGCTGTTCTCGGCGACGCTGTCGCACCGCGTGCTCGAACTCGCCTACGAGCACATGAACGAGCCGGAAAAGCTCGTGGTCGAAGCCGAAACGGTGACCGCCGCGCGCGTGCGCCAGAAGCTGTACTACCCGGCGGACGAGGAGAAGTTGCCGCTGCTGCTCGGCCTGCTTTCGCGCAGCGAGGGCGCGCGCACGATGGTGTTCGTCAACACCAAGGCGTTCGTCGAGCGCGTCGCGCGTGCGCTGGAACGCGCCGGCTACCGCGTCGGCGTGCTCTCCGGCGACGTCCCGCAGAAGAAGCGCGAATCACTGCTGAAGAAGTTCCAGGCCGGCCAGCTCGAGATCCTGGTCGCCACCGACGTGGCCGCGCGCGGCCTGCACATCGATGGCGTGTCGCACGTCTACAACTACGACCTGCCGTTCGACGCGGAGGACTACGTGCACCGCATCGGCCGCACCGCGCGCCTGGGCGCCGAGGGCGATGCGATCAGCTTCGCCTGCGAGCGCTACGGCATCTCGCTGCCCGACATCGAGGCCTATATCGAGCAGAAGATCCCGGGCGAGCACGTGACGCCGGAGATGCTGGTCGCGCTGCCGCGCACGCCGCGCGAAGTCCCGGCCGGTGCGGACGGCGACGACGACGAAAGCATCGGCGCCATCTTCAAGGAAGCGCGCGAGCAGCGTGCCGCCGACGAAGAGCGTCGTGGCGGTGGCCGCAGCCGCAGTGGCAGCGGTGGCGGCCGTCGCGAGGGTTCGCGCGACGGGGCCCGTCGCGAAGGCGGCCCGCGCCGCGAACGCACGCCGGGCGAGGCGCGTCCGCCGCGTGCCGAGCGTCCCGCCGCGGCGCCGGTCGTGGCCGCAGCTGCGGTGGCCGCAGTGCCCGCCGCCGAAGGCGAGCGCGCGCCGCGCAAGCGCCGTCGCCGTCGCGGCGGTCGTCGCATCGAGAACGGTGAAGCCGTGCAGGCAGCAACGGCCGCCAAGGCGTCGGTGAACGTGGCCGCCAAGCCCGCCGCCAAGCCGGCCGCCGCGGCCCCGGCCAAGCCCGGCCTGCTGGCGCGCATCGGCCACGGCCTGAAGAAGCTGGTCACCCGCGCGCCCAGTTCGCAGCACTGAGGCTGGCCGCGGCAGGCGCGTGCCTGCGCTTGCTTCGTCATCCCGGCGCAAGCCGGGATCCAGCCGTTGCTCCGCGCCAAGGCGTTGCGAAGGTAATTTCCAAGCTGGATCCCGGCTTACGCCGGGATGACGGGCAATGCCGCACAACCGCGTTCTGACTAGCCATCCCTGCGCCCGCCGTCGATACTTGCTGCTGGCCCAGCACACCGGCACCGAATGAGCGTCCTGCGCTTCGACAACGTCAGCAAACGCTACGACAGCGGTCACCACGCGCTGACCGACGTCAGCTTCGAAGTCGCCCCGGGCGAGATGCTGTTCGTCACCGGTCATTCCGGTGCCGGCAAGAGCACGCTGCTCAAGCTCATCCACCTCAGCGAGCGCGCCAGCCGCGGCGCGGTGTTGTTCGGCGAGAAGAACCTCGCCAAGGTGCGCGGCGGCCGCATCGCCCTGCATCGCCGCGACGTCGGCGTGGTCTACCAGGACCACCGCCTTCTCACCGACCGCAACGTCGCCGACAACGTCGGCCTGCCGCTGGTGCTGCGTGGCATGCGCCGCGGCGACATCGCCAAGCGCGTGCGCAGCGTGCTGGAAAAGGTCGGTCTCGCCGCGCGCGCCAACGCCTTCCCCGGGCAGCTCTCGGCCGGCGAGCAGCAGCGCGTCGGCATCGCGCGCGCGATCGTCAGCGAACCCAAGCTGCTGGTCGCCGACGAGCCCACCGGCAACCTCGATCCCACCCTGTCGGCGGAGATCCTCGCCCTGTTCGCCTCGCTGCCCGAGCGCGGCACCAGCGTGCTGGTCGCCAGCCACGACCTCGGCCTGCTCAAGCGCATGAAGAAGCGCGTGCTGGTGCTCAACGAAGGGCGTCTCGTCGACGACATCTCGCCGCAGGAACTGGCCGAATGAACAGCGAAGTCGAGGCCATCCGGCCGCAGTCGCGGCTGGGCATGTGGTTCGACCACCACGTCTACAGCCTCGTCGCCAGCCTGGGGCGCATGCTGCGCAAGCCGTGGGCGACCGCGCTCACTGTCGGGGTGATGGCGGTGGCGCTCGCGTTGCCGCTGGGCCTGTGGGTCGCGCTGCAGAACGTCGAACGCTTCGCCGGCAACGTGCAGCAATCGCGGCAGGTGAGCCTGTTCCTGAAGACGGCGGTCGCGTCCGAACGCGCCCGCGCGCTCGCGGACGAGCTGCAGGCGCGCGCGGACGTCGCCGCGGTCGAACTGCGCACGCCGGAGCAAGGATTGGACGAACTGCGCCGCCGCGGCCTGGGCGATTCGGTCGCCGCGCTGGAAGGCAACCCCTTGCCCAGCCTGTTGATCGTCACGCCCAAGGCCGACGGCGACGGCGATGCCGAAGCCGCGCTGGTGCAGGCGTTGCAGCAACTGCCCGAGGCCGATGTCGTCCAGCACGACGCCGGCTGGCGCGACCGGCTCGCGCAGTGGCTGCGCTTCGGCATGCGCCTGGCGTGGGTGCTGGCGGCGCTGCTCGGATTCGGCGCGCTGCTGGTGGTCGGCAACACCGTGCGCCTCGACATCCAGTCGCGGCGCGACGAAATCGGTGTGCTGCAGTTGCTCGGCGCCAGCGATGGCTTCATCCGCCGGCCGTTCCTGTACCTGGGCGCGTGCTACGGCGTGATCGCCGGTGCGCTCGCGCTCGCCGTGCTGACCGTGGCCGATCTCGCCCTGCGCGCGCCGCTGGCGGAACTCGCGCGCAGTTATGGCAGCGGGTTCGCCCTGCATGGCTTCGACCTGCCGCAGGCGATCGCGACCGTGCTGGGCGCCGGCGTGCTGGGATGGCTCGGCGCCGGCTTCGTGACCGGCCATTACCTGCGCCAGACCCGTCCGACCGAAACCTGAGTAAAAAGCCGACGGTCGTCGCAACTCGATCACATAAAGCCGCGACGCAACGCGTACACTCGCCGCTCGCCCGTCGCTCCGAAATTTCCATGTCATCGCAGGACCTGCGCCACCTCGACAATGCCGCGCCGCGCGTGATGGTGGTGGACGGCAGCAAGCTGGTGCGCAAGATGATTGGCGACGTGCTCGTGCGCGAAGTCGCCGATGCCGAACTGGTCGCCTGCGGCAGCATCGAGGAGGCGCGCAACGCGCTCGCGCAGGGCGCGGTCAACCTGGTCACCACCTCGCTGGTGCTGCCGGACGGCGACGGCATCGTCCTGGCGCGCACCGTGCGCGAGGCGTCGGGACAGGCGTACGTGCCGGTCATCGTCGTGTCCGGCAATGCGCAGGACGCGCTGGAAGCGCGCCGCTTCACCGAAGACGTCACCGATTACTTCGACAAGGGCCTGGGCTACGGCGCGCTGGCCGCCTTCATCCGTGGCTACGTGCAGCCCGAGCCGATCCCCGGCGCGCGCGTGCTGTACGTGGAAGACAGCAAGGTCGTCGCGATGGCGACCAAGCGCATGCTCGAGCGCAGCGGCCTGGTCGTCGTGCATTTCGTCGGCGTCGAAGAGGCGCTCGAATACCTGGAGCAGCACCGCGGCAACGACGATCCGGGCGCCGACCTGGTGCTCACCGACGTCTACCTGAAGGGCGTGCTGGAAGGCAGCGACCTGCTCAAGCGCATCCGCCACGATTTCGGCTACGGCAAGCGCCGTCTGCCGGTGCTAGTGATGACCGGCGACGCCAACCCCGACAACCAGAGCGAACTGCTGCGCATGGGCGCGAACGATTTGGTGCTCAAGCCGATCGAGGAGCGCCTGCTGGTGACCAAGACGCTGTTCCAGCTGCGCGTGGCGAAGATCCCCGAGCAACGCACGCTGGATGCGTAGGGCGGGCTCAAGCCCGCCGCTGGCTGCTTGAGTAATCCGGCGGCCGCCTGATGAATCCCGCGACAGGATGGCGGGCTTGAGCCCGCCCTGCGCTTATCCTTGGCGCATGAACGAAACCGTCGAACGCATCAAGCTCGAGCCGTCCTGGAAGACGCGCATCGGTGAGTACCTGCAGCGCGACGACATGCAGCAGCTGTCGGCGTTCCTGCGCGAACGCAAGGCACAGGGCGCGCGGGTGTTTCCGCCGGGGCCGCAGATCTTCGCCGCGCTGGAGGCGACGCCGTTCGACGACGTGAACGTGGTGATCCTCGGCCAGGATCCCTACCACGGCGTCGGCCAGGCGCACGGCCTGTGCTTCTCGGTGCAGCCCGGCATCGCCGTGCCGCCGTCGCTGGACAACATCTACAAGGAAATCCAGCGCGACCTCGGCATCGCGCGGCCCAACCACGGCTGCCTGACGCATTGGGCCGAACAGGGCGTGCTGCTGCTCAACGCAGTGCTGACCGTCGAGGAAGGCCGCGCCGGCGCGCACCAGGGCAAGGGTTGGGAGGGCTTCACCGACCACATCGTCGACCTGCTCAACCGCGAGCGCGAGCACCTGGTGTTCCTGCTCTGGGGCAGCTACGCCCAGGCCAAGGGCAAGGTGATCGATCCACGCCGGCACCTGGTGCTGAAGGCGCCGCATCCGTCGCCGCTGTCGGCGCATCGCGGCTTCATCGGCTGCGGGCATTTCTCCGCCACCAACCGCTACCTGGCGCAGCACGGCAGGCCGCCGATCGACTGGTCGTTGCCGGCGCAGGCGGCCGGGCGCGCCCAGCCCCTGGTGTAGGATCGCGGCGCTTTCCACGACTAGGACCGTCATGCGTCATCTGCGTGCAGCCCTCGCGGCCGCGGGTCTGTTCCTTGCGGCCACGACCGCGCAGGCGGCGACGCATTACGACCGCCTCTACGCCTTCGGCGACAGCTTTTCGGATACCGGCGCGGGTTTCGCCGGCAGCAACGGCCCGACCGCCGTGGCGCAGCTCGCGCATCGTCTCGGGCTTTCCCTCGCCCATTCGCGCGAACCCGAAGCCAACTGCCGCAGCATCAACTTCGCCGTGGCCAGCGCGCGCACCGGCGACAACCCCGGGCGCAGGATCGGCGACTATTGGCTGGTGGTCGGGATGCAGAACCAGGTGGAGGACTTCGCCACGCGCGTGCAGCGCGGCGACATCGCCTTCGATCCCGAGACGACTCTGTTCTTCATCGAAGGCGGCCTCAACGATGCGGGCACGCCGGCCGCGGTGACGACCGCCAACCTGACCCGCCAGATCGAGCGCCTGCGCAGCGTCGGTGCGCGCCACGTCTCGGTCGCGCTGCTGCCGACGCGGATTCCCGCATTCCGCGAGGAGGCATTGCGGCTCAATCCCGCCTACCGCAGCCTGGTGCCGGTGTTGCGGCGCACCTTGGGCATCGACGTGCGCCTGAACCGGTTCGGCGCCTACCTCGACGACATCCAGGCCGACCCGTCGCGCTACGGCCTGGTCGATACCGAATCGCAGTGCGCCGGCAACCCGCTCGCCGGCGAGGACACCACGCCCTGTGCGGCGCCGGATACCTACTTCTACTACCTGGCCGACCACCCCTCGGCCGCGGTGAGCCGCATCGTCGGCGACCGGCTGTACGCGGAGATCGTGGGCGCAGCGCGCTGATGCAAGCGGTGGATCCGTGGGTGCGTCGCCAGGCCGAGTCGATGCGAGTGCGAGTTAAACGGAACAAAAAACGGGGCCACGTGGCCCCGTTTGTTCGTCGATGAGCAAGCCGATGTTTCAGTCGAGCTGCAGCCGCGCATCGCCCGAGAACGATTCCAGGCGGACCTCGCCGTCGCCGTTGCCGTAGCGGTGTTCGAAGCTGGAGCCCGGGCCGTGCTTGGGCCGGCTGATCTGCGCGTTGGGCGCGGTCAGGTCGCCGCTGAAGCTTTCGCCGCGGACTTCCGCCGACAGGTTCGCCGGCAGGCGCAGGGTGAGGTTGCCGCTGACGCTCTCCACGCCGATGCGGCCGCCCGGCGCCAGCGCGGTGGCGATGCGCATGTCGCCGGAGACGGTGTTGCCGGTCAGCTTGTGCACGCTGCTCTGGTGGCCGGACATGTCGATGTCGCCGGACACGGTTTCGACGTGCACCTCGCCGCCGAGGCGGCCGCGCAGCTCGATGTCGCCGCTCACGCTTTCGGTGCTGACCTTGGCGCTGTTGAGGATCAGGCGCAGATCGCCGCTGACGCTGTCGATGGTCGCTTCGCGTGGCGCGCCGACGACGCTGACGTCGCCGCTGACGCTGTCGATCGACAGGTCGCCCGCGGCGAGGCCGTTGACGTCGACGTCGGCCGACACCGCGTCGATCTCGAGGTCGGCCTGCAGCGGCACCATCAGGCGCAGCTGCGACGGTTCGCTCTTGTCGCTGCCGGAGAAGAAGCCCAGGCCGCCGGTCTTCGGGTACTTCACCTTCACCGACAGGTGCTGCGCGTCGCCGCTGATCTCCAGCTTCTCCACGCCCTGGCCGAGGCTGCCTTCGATCTTCACCTCGCGCCGGTCCCATGCGCGGACTTCGATGCGGCCCTTGAGGTTCTCTACGGTGACATGGCCGCGCGCGTCCAGCGGGCGGGTTTCGTTGATCGGCGTGGCGGCGAGCGCGGCGTTGAACAGCGAAGGCGCGGCGAGCGCAGCGGCGATCATGAGGGCGGGGAGTCGGGACATGGTGGTTCTCCGGAACTGCAACAAGCGTGGAATCGACTGACTAACTGACTAATCGGTGCGGTGGGATCAGGTGTAGGCAACGCGCTGGGCGAGCGCCAGGCGATGGGCGTAGGTGCGGCGCAGCTGTTCGAGCAGGCGGACCGAATCCGGATCGCTGGCCAGCGCGGCGCGGATCGTGGCGACGTCGCGGTCGAGCGCTTCGGCGGTCGGCTGCAGGCTCGCCGGGATCGGTGCCTGCACTTCCTGCAGCGCGGCCTGGTACTGGCGGCTGAGGCTGTCGGCCTCGCGCTGGACCAGGGTCGGCGCCGGCGGCGATGCGTACTGGCCCGTGCGCGCCAGCCAGCCCGCCGCGCCTACCGCCAATACGAGGCTGGCGGCCATGGCCAGGGTGGCGGGGCGCAGCCAGCGCCGCGCCGCGGGCGCCGACGCGCGCTGCGGCGCCAGCCGTCCGGCGATGCCGGGCCACAGGTCGTGCGCAGGCGTGGCGTCCTGGCGCAGGGCGCGCAGTTGCCAGCGCAGGGCATCGGGGAAGTCGTGCGGATCGTCGTGGTGGGTGTTCATGCGTGTGCCTCCAGCCGGGTCCGCAGCAGCTGCCGGGCCCGGTGCAATTGCGCTTTCGAGCTGCCGACGGCCATACCGAGTTCGGCGGCGATTTCCTCGTGTTGCCAGCCTTCCACGTCGTACAGGACCAGCACCGCGCGGGCGCGCGGCGGCAGGCTGGCGACGGCGCGTTCCAGGTCCATCGACAGGGCCGTGGCGTGGCCGGCGGAATCTGGGGTGCCCAGGATGTCGAAGGCGTCTTCGTCGCCGTCGTCCTGCGGCCGGCTCTTGCGGCTGCGCAGGTCCATCAGTGCGGTGTTCACCGCCAGCCGGTGCAGCCAGGTCGCGAAGGCCGACTCGAAGCGGAATGCCGGCAATGCCTGCCAGGCGCGGACGAAGGCGTCCTGGGTCAGGTCCTCGGCGCGGGAGCCGTGCCCGCCCACCAGGCGGGCGATGACGCCGTGGATCCGCCCGGCATGGCGGCGGTACAGGGATTCGAAGGCCGCCACCTCACCCCGCGCGGCGGCCCCGACCAGGGCGCGCTCGTCGTCGGTCCCGTCCTCGGGCTGGCTGTCGATCTGGATGGGCATGACGGCGGTGAGCATAGCCATACAGATGCAGGCCCGGCTGCAGGCGTTTAAACAGGGGTGAACGAAGCTGAAGCCCTTCCGGCGAGGCCGGCGGTGGCCCAGACCGTCGGCCCCCGGAGTGGGCCAAGGCGCGAGCAGGGTGTGGCAGTGCCGCCGGGGATCCATTCAGGAATCACCGTGCTCCCCCGAGCATCCAGAATTTATGTAACTAACTGATTTTACTTGGCTTGATTCGAGCCTGATGGTGCCCGCCCGCCCCGCCAAACCTCGTTCCACGAGTGCAACGCATCGGAACCTTTTTGCCCTTTAGCAGTCCCATAACCCGACTGCTAAGATCCCCGCCATGACCCAGACTGCCTCCACCGCCCTCGTCGCCAACAACCTGCCGATTCCCGCCTTCAACGGGCTGTCGGCCATCGGCTCGCTGGACGCCTACATCGGCGCGGTGCACCAGATTCCGGTGCTGACCGCCGAAGACGAACAGGCGCTCGCCCGCCGCTTCCGCGACGGCGAAGACCTCGATGCCGCCCGCGAACTGGTGCACTCGCACCTGCGTTTCGTCGTGCATGTCGCCCGTGGCTACAACGGTTACGGCCTGCAGATCGGCGACCTGATCCAGGAAGGCAACATCGGCCTGATGAAGGCGGTGAAGCGCTTCGATCCGGAGCAGGGCGTGCGCCTGGTGTCCTTCGCGGTGCATTGGATCCGCGCCGAGATGCACGAGTTCATCCTCAAGAACTGGCGCATCGTGAAGGTCGCCACGACCAAGGCGCAGCGCAAGCTGTTCTTCAACCTGCGCAAGTCCAAGACCCGCCTGGGCTGGATGAACGCGGAGGAAGTGCGCGCCGTCGCCGCCGACCTCAACGTGTCCGAGCGTGAAGTGCTGGAGATGGAATCGCGCCTGTCCGGTCGCGACATCGGCTTCGATGCGCCCAGCGACGAAGACGACGACCATGCGCCGCCGTCGCCGGCCGCCTACTTGCGTGCCGACAGCGAGGATCCCTCGCAGGCCTACGAACGCGCCGACAGCGAGGACAACCAGCTCGAGCTGCTGCGCGAAGGCATGGCCAACCTCGATGCGCGCTCGCGCGACATCATCCGTCGCCGCTGGCTCGACGACGACAACAAGGTGACGCTGCAGGAACTGGCCGACGAATACGGCGTCAGCGCCGAACGCATCCGCCAGATCGAGGCAAATGCGCTGAAGAAGATGAAGGCGTTGTTCGCGGCCTGATTAGATACACAGCCCGATACGCTTGACCACGAACGGCCCGGAATTCCGGGCCGTTCGTTTTTGCAGCGATCAGTGCGCCGGCGCCGCCTGCGGTTTCGGCATCGATGCCTGCAGGCGCTGTTCGTCCTGTTGCTGCAACTGCACGTTGGTCGCGACCTGCCGGGCCTGCTGGCTGCTTTCGGCAATCGATTGCGACATGGCCTGCTGGGTGCCGATCGCATCGGTGCTGCGGTTGAGCGCCGGTTCGTCGCGCAGGGCATTGACCTGCACCGCGCGCGCCAGCGTGCCCTGCGCGTTCAATTCGACCCGGTCGATGCGCTCCAGCCGCTCGCGCACCGCTTCGACGGTCAGCGCGCCCGCCAACTGTTCGCTGTGCGGCCCCGGCTTGATGCCGCGCTGCGCCTCGGCGGCGTGCACCTTGTCCAGCACCTGCAGATAGCGGCCATGCTGTGGATGCCCGGCATGCGTGAGCAGTTCCCGCTCGCCCTGCCGAAGCAGTTCCTGCGTCTTCGGTCCGGCGACGCCCAGGCCCTGCAGGCCGTGTTCGCGCTGGAACGCCTGCAACGCGTGCCGCGTGCGCTCGCCGAAGTCGCCATCCGCCAGCAGCGGCTTGCCTTCCGCGTCGCGATAGCCGAGCCGCCGCAGGGTTTCCTGCAGGCGCGTCACGTCCGCGCCCTTCTCGCCGAGCTGCAGGACGCCGTCGGCACCGGCACTGCGCGGTCTGGCCTGTGCGGTTTCCGCATGCGTCGGGGCGCCCTGGGTACGCGCCTGGCCCTGGATCAGCTCGCGCGCCTTTGCCAGCGGATCGGTGGCGTACAACCCGACGCCGCGACCCTGCTTGGCCTGCAGGTAGCGATCGAGCGGAATCATTTCCACGCCTTCGCCGCCCCGCGACTGGCTGATCATCAGCCGGCCATCGCTGGGGTCGCGCACCACCATGGTGATGTGGTCGATGCCTTTGTAGCGGCCGGCGGGTTCCCAGCTCTGCTTGCCGTTGTTCTCGCCGATGATCATGCCTTCCTTGAGCATGTCCGGCGTCAGCGGAGCCTTGTGCAGGACTCCCGTCTTCTCGACGGTTTGTCGGATCATCTGGTCCGATGTCGTGGTTGCGAAGAGATCACGGTTGCCGAACACCGGCCGCCCACTCTCGCGATTGACCTCCATCATCGTGGCGTTCTGCAGTTCCTTGACCCAGCCCGCGCAGTCGATGCGGCCTCGTTCAAGATTTTTTGCACCAAGGCCGTACTTCACATCGTCGTACTTGATGCCAAGTTCGTATGCGGCATTCAAGGTGAGGCCCTCTCGTGGCGCCGGCCGTGCCTCATTGGTAGAGGGATGGCGCTGCTGGGCGGGCGCCGGGTCCGCGACAGCGACGGTCTTCCATGCCTGTTCCGGAGCAATGCCCCGGTCTACGAGCGCCCGGTAGTCGCTACGCATCTCATTCAGCGCGGCGGCCGATTGCGCGAGGGTGATGCTGGCGTGGTTCGCGCCGCCGTAATGGCTCTTTCCGTTCTTGTTCGGATCGCCAAAACTTGCCCACTCGCAGGCCAGTGCGTATTGGGCTTTCTCCAGCGTCACTCCCGGCTTTCCCACGATGTAATCGTGGATGGCGGGACGCTTGGTCACTATCAGGTACTCGGAAAAAACCCGGTCCTGCAGCTGCGGGGTGAAGCGCTGGTCGCGATCGAGTCCCAGGCGTGCGACCGCAGCGTCCATCGTCTGGGGGATGATCTGGTACTTCCCCACGGCGAAAAGGCGATCCGGATCGCGTCGTGCCGCGTGTTGCAGGTCCAGCACCTGTCCAAGGGTGAGTTGGGAAAAGTCGATGGAACGGTCGGGTGGGCGTATGCGCTGCGTGCCGTCCGAGTCCACATAGGTGCCACGGTTGTAGGCGTTGTATCCGGCTGCACCGGATTCGCCCCGCCGGATAAGCTCGAGCAAAGGGTTTCCGCTCATTGATAACTTCCTGTCTGGTCAAGATGGATGAATGGTTGCCTGAAGAAATTTCGTCCTGAATCTTCCTCAGCCATCGCAAGCACAACGTGCTTGCCATCGAGCCGGACACTTGCCAGATCCGACTCGTCCTGGCGCCTCATGCGCCATTGCCGCTGCTGCGGCAATTCCTGGTTGCCAGGCCGCGGATGCGGTCGCGACCCGGCAATCACTTACTTTTCCGGGGTGACCTCCCAGCTCATGACCTGGAGTCCGGATTCCTCGCCAGCGACATTCCAGTCACTCAGTTCACCCACGCCGGTGACTTCCAGGCGCAGGCCTCCGGCTTCGTTGCGGAACACGGAAAGACTCCGGGCATCGCCGCTGTAGGCGCTGAGTTCCGGGATTTCGTCGCAAGCACGGCACGACGGGAGGTCAGGGTTGCCCTCGCAAAGCGCGACATGGTCGCTGCCAGCGACATTGACCTTGCATTGCGGGTCTACGACGGGCTGCCAGCCCAGGGCGAGCACTTCGTTGCGGAAGTCGGCGTACGCCATGCCCTTCCTGGCGACGCGATCGAGTGCGACGGTGGGGGATTCGTCCGTGTTCGCTTCCATGCGGTTTTCCTTGGCGGTCGAGGCCAGTTGCGGCTGCGCCGCTTGCGGAATGGATGACTCCGTTGAGCCGGATGAGGCGGGGCCACAAGCGGTCAGCAACAAGGCGAGGGAAAATGCCGATGCGATCGATTCACGCATTGCTGTCGTTCCTTTCAATCCGCAGCGTTGAGGTAGGCAGACCAGCGCTGCAGCCATTCGTCGCGCTGGGTGCTCGTGATGATGGTCGGTGCGCAGGCGCGGACGTGCTCGAGGCCCTTCACCGGAGCGCATGCCCAGGCGTTACCAAGGTTCTGCGCGGAATCGAAGAGCACCGCGCTTACGATGCGATCACCCGCCAAGCCAAGCATCAGGTCGGGCCAGGGTGATGGATCGCTCGTGTCCGCATCGGTCGCGTAGTGGCGACATACCTGCTCGAAGGGGAGCCCGTCGTCCTTGCCGCATTCGTCGCGGAAAAAGCGGGACAGGTACTGCGAGACCTCGCCCGGCTTGGCGTTCGGGTTGGCGGAAATGCGCGCGAGTTCCGTGGTCGCGGGGTCTCCGGCCGCGTCTGAGCCAGGTTGCGGCGGAGTCGCCGCGCTATCGGCCACGGGTGCCGCGGTGTCGGCAGGCGCTGGCGGGTTGTTGCTGGTTTCGGCAGGCGAAGGTGCACAGCCCGCCAGAACGATGAATGCACAGCACATCCATGCGCGTCGGTATGACATCGGTCCTCCTTGACGATCGAGTTGTAGTGCCCCGTGGGGCCGATCCATTTAGACACGAAAAACCGCACCGCACAAATCGCGCAATGCGTTCTCACAGCTATGCCGCGTCCTCGTCCCCCAGGATGATCCGCGCATGGCGCTGGTAGCTCCAGTACGCCCAGGCCCAGTTGATCAGGACGATGAGGCGGTTGCGGAAACCGATCAGGAAGAAGATGTGGATGAACAACCAGAACCACCACGCCAGCAGGCCCGACAGCTGCAATCGGCCCAGGTGCATGACCGCGGCCATGCGGCCGATCGTGGCGAGGTTGCCGAAGTCGCGGTAGCGGAATGGCGGGCAGGACTGCTTGCGCAGGCGGGCGCGGATCACGCGCGCGACGTACGCGCCCATCTGCTTGGCCGCGGGGGCGACGCCCGGCACCGGCTTGCCGTCCTGCTGCACGCTGGCGAGGTCGCCGGCGACGAATACCTCGGGATGGCCGGGAATGCTGAGATCCGCTTCGACCAGCACACGGCCCGCGCGGTCGCACGGCGCGCCGAGCAACTTGCCGAGCGGTGACGCCGCCACGCCCGCGGCCCAGAGCACGGTGCGCGCAGGCACGAATGTGTCGCCGAGCCGGTAGCCGTTGGCATCGATCGCGCCGACCGGCGTGCCGGTCACGACTTCGACGCCGAGGCGTTCGAGTTGCGCACGTGCACGCGCCGACAACGCCTCCGGGAACGAGGCGAGCACGCGCGGTCCGGCTTCGATCAGGCACACCTTGGCCTCGGCTGGATCGATATTGCGGAACTCGTCGCGCAGGGTGTGGCGCGCGATTTCGGCGAGCGTGCCGGCCAGCTCCACCCCGGTTGGCCCGCCGCCGACGATGGCGAAGTTGAGCCAGGCGGCGCGCTCCTGCGCGGTGTCGGCGGCCTCGGCGCGTTCGAAGGCGAGCAGAAGCCGTCGCCGCACCGCGAGCGCGTCGTCGAGCGTCTTCAGGCCGGGTGCGTGCGGCGCCCAGTCGTCGTGGCCGAAGTAGGCGTGGGTGGCGCCGCTGGCCAGCAACAGGAAGTCGTAGGCCAGCGTGTCGCCGTCGGCGAGGGCAACCGTACGCGTGGACGCATCGATGCCGGTGACTTCGCCCAAGCGCACTTCCACGTTGCGCTGGCCGCGCAGGATGTGCCGCAGCGGCGCGGCGATGTCCGGCGAAGACAGGCCGGCGGTCGCGACCTGGTACAGCAGCGGCTGGAACAGGTGGTGGTTGCGCCGGTCGATCAGGGTGATGCGGACGCCGTCGCGCGCGAGTGCACGCGTCGCCCACAATCCGGCGAAGCCGCCGCCGATGACGACGACATGGGGGATGCCTGCCTGCGGAGCGTTCATGCCGCCATTGTCCCCACTCGCGGTCGCGCGCGCGAGTGCCGCGGCTCAGTCCGCGTCGTGGTCGATGCGCGACGTGCGTTGGGTGTCGGGCATCCACAGGTAGACCAGTAGCGACACGCCGATGCACGCGGTGACGTACCAGTAGAAGCCGCGTTCGATGCCGGCCTGCTTGAACCACAGGGCGACGTGTTCGGCGGTGCCGCCGAACACCGCGACGGTCAGTGCGTAGGGCAGGCCGACGCCGAGGGCGCGCACTTCCGCCGGGAACAGTTCGGCCTTCACCACCGCGTTGATCGCGGTGTAGAAGCTGACGATGGTGAGTGCGCACAGGATCAGCCAGAACGCCTGCGTGGCGGTCTGCACGTCCTGCAGCGCGCTGAGGATCGGCACGGTCAGCGCGGTGCCGAGGACGCCGAAGGCGATCAGCACCGGACGCCGCCCGATCCGGTCCGACAGCAGGCCGACCAGCGGTTGCATCAGCATGTACACGAACAGCGTCGACGCGTTCAGCAGCGACGCGGTGCGGCCGTCGAGCCCGGCGCTGTTGACCAGGAACTTGTGCATGTACGTGGTGTACGTATAGAACGCCAGCGTGCCGCCCATGGTCAGGCCGACCACGGTCAGCACCGCGCGCGGATGCTGCATGAGCGCGCGCAGCGTGCCCTGGCGCTGCTGCTGTCGCGCACCACCCTGTTCGCCGCGCACGAAGGTCTCGGTCTCCTGCATGCCGCGGCGCAACCACAGCGCGGTGACGGCGGCCAACGCGCCGATCACGAACGGGATGCGCCAGCCCCACTCGCGCAGCTGCGCGTCGCTGAGGAACACGCGTTGCAGCGCGATCAGCACCAGCAACGCGAGCAGGTGGCCCATCACCAGGGTCACGTACTGGAAACTGGACCAGAAGCCCCGGTGCTCGCGCGTGGCCATTTCGCTCAGGTAGGTCGCCGAGGCGCCGTACTCGCCGCCCACGCTCAGGCCCTGCAGCAATCGTGCGAACACCAGCAGCGCCGGCGCGGCGATGCCGATGGTGGCGTAGCCCGGCGTCACCGCGATGAGCAGCGAGCCGGTGCACATCATCAGCACCGACAGCATCAGCGCGCGCCGGCGGCCGTGGCGATCGGCGTAGCGGCCGAGCAGCCAGCCGCCGAGCGGCCGCATCAGGAAACCGACGGCGAAGATCGCCGAAGTGTTGAGCAGCTGCGAGGTGGGATCGCTTGCGGGAAAGAACGCCTGCGCGAAGTACAGCGAGAACGCCGCGTAGGCGTACCAGTCGTACCACTCGACCAGGTTGCCGATCGAGCCGGAGAAGATGCTGCGCAGGCGGCGGGCCGGCGTGAGCGGGGCGGCGGTCATGCGCGGGTCACAGGCGCGCGGCGAGCAGCTGTTCCAGCTTCACCTGGTCGGCGGCGAAGCGGCGGATGCCGTCGGCGAGCTTCTCGGTCGCCATCGCATCCTCGTTGTGCTGCCAGCGGAAGGCGGCTTCGTCCATGCGTGCGGGTGGCGTGCGGCGCGTGCCGTCGTCGATGAGCGCGCGTGCCACAGGCGCCTGGCCCGCTTCGAGCTGGGCCAGCAGTTCCGGCGCGATCGTGAGGCGATCGCAGCCGGCCAACGCCAGCACCTGGCCGATGTTGCGGAAGCTCGCACCCATCACCACGGTGCCGTAGCCGTGCTGCTTGTAGTGGTTCCAGATGCGCGTGACCGAAACCACGCCCGGATCGTCCTGCGGCGTCGCCGGTGCGGGCGCGCCCTGGGCGAGGTGCCAATCGAGGATGCGGCCGACGAAGGGCGAGATCAGGAACACGCCCGCTTCGGCGCACGCCACCGCCTGCGCGAACGAGAACAGCAGGGTGAGGTTGCAGTGGATGCCTTCGCGTTCGAGCTGCTCCGCGGCGCGGATGCCTTCCCAGGTGGCGGCGATCTTGATCAGCAGGCGCTCGCGACCGATGCCAGCCGCCGCGTACAGCGCGACGAGCCTGCGCGCCTGCGCCAGCGTGGCGGCGGTGTCGAAGCTGTGGCGCGCATCGCACTCGGTGGAGACGCGACCGGGGACGAGCTTGAGGATCTCCGTGCCGACGGCAACGGCGAGGCGATCGCCGGCGTCGGCGATGCGCGCGTTCGTGTCGGCGCCCTGCGCGCTGGCGACGGCGGCGTCGAGCAACGGCGCGCACACCGGCAGCGCGGCGGCCTTGAGCAGCAGCGACGGATTGGTGGTGGCGTCGAGCGGACGGAAGCGGGCGATGGCGTCGATGTCGCCGGTGTCGGCGACCACGGCGGACAGCGTCCGCAATTGTTCGAGCTGGTTGGTCATGGCTCGATTGTGCGTGATGCCCGCAGCGGCGTCGACGCACGCCGCGCGTGCATGCGGCGCGTGCTGCAGCGACGCAATCCGGCGCACGCGCAAATGCGCGATCGCTGGTAGGGGTCGATCGCTAGTACAGATCGATCGGATCCACGTCCAGCGACCAGCGCACGCGGCGCGCTTCGGGCAGCGCATGGATCGCGGGCAACGCCGCATCCAGCGCCGCGTGCAGCGGCCGGCGTTCGGTCGCCGACAGCAGCAGCTGCGCGCGCTGGTAGCCGGCGCGGCGCGGCATCGGCGCGGGCAACGGGCCGTGCAGTTCCAGGGCGATGCCGGTGTCGCGCAGCGCGACCTTGGCGGCGTGCAGGAACGCGTGCGCGGCGTCGAGCTGCTTGGCCTCGGCGCGCATCAGCGCCAGGTGCGCGAACGGCGGGAAGCCCGCGGCTTCGCGTTGCCCGAGTTCGGCCTGGGCGAAGGCGTGGTAACCGCCGTTGAGCAGGGTCTCCAGCAGCGGGTGCTGCGGGTGGTGGGTCTGCAGCAGCACTTCGCCGGGACGCTCGGCGCGACCGGCGCGGCCGGCGACCTGGATCAGCAGCTGCGCGAGTTTTTCCGGCGCGCGGAAGTCGGCACTGAACAGTCCTTCATCGACGCCGACCACCGCCACCAGCGCCAGGTTCGGCAGGTCGTGGCCCTTCGCCAGCATCTGCGTGCCGACCAGGATGCCCGGCGCGGTGCCGAATTCGCGCAGCAGCTGCTCCAGTGCATCGCGACGCTGGGTGGTGCCGCGGTCGATGCGCAGCACCGGCACGTCGGGAAAGCGCGCGGCGAGGGCTTCCTCGATCCGCTCGGTGCCCGCGCCCTGCGCCTGCAGCGCCAGGCCGCCGCAATCCGGGCACGCGTCCGGCGCCGGCCGGCGCGCGCCGCAGTGGTGGCATTGCAGGCGACGGCCACCGGCGTGCACGGTCATCGGTGCGTCGCAGCGCGTGCACTGCGCGCTCCAGCCGCAGTCGTGGCACAGCAGCACCGGCGCGTAGCCGCGGCGGTTCTTGAACACCAGTGCCTGGCCGCCGCTGCGCAGCGTCGCCGCGACCGCTTCGAACAGTTCCGGCGACAGGCCCGCCTCGAGCGGGCGCTTGCGCACGTCGCACACGCGCACGCGCGGCGATCGCGCCACGCCCGCGCGCGCGCGCAACTGCAGGTGCGCGTAGCGGCCGCTGCTGGCGTTGCGCAGCGTCTCCAGCGACGGCGTGGCGCTGCCCAGCACGATCGGCACGTCGAGGGCCTTGGCGCGGACCAGGGCGAAGTCGCGCGCGTGGTAACGGATGCCGTCGAGCTGCTTGAAGCTGCCGTCGTGCTCCTCGTCGATGACGATCAGCCCGGCCGCGGGCAGCGGCAGGAACACCGCCGAGCGCGTGCCGACGATCACCCGCGCCTCGCCGCGCAGGCACGCCGCCCAGGTGCGCGCGCGTTCGCCGTCGCCCAGTCCCGAGTGCAGGGCGTGCACGGGCACGCCGAGGCGTTCGCGGAAGCGCCGCAGCGTCTGCGGGGTCAGGCCGATCTCCGGCACCAGCACCAGCGCCTGGCGGCCGCGGGCGAGGCAATCGGCGATCGCGTGCAGGTAGACCTCGGTCTTGCCGCTGCCGGTGACGCCGTCGAGCAGGAACGGGGCGAAGCCGGTGCCGGCCGCGCGCAGGGCATCGACCGCCTGCTGCTGTTCGGCGTTGAGGACCGGGCCGGTGGCGGCCTCCGGCGCGCGCGGCGTTGCCGGCGCCAGGGCGAAACGTTCGACCAGCGCGCGGCCCGCCAGCGCTCGTGCGGCACCGCGCCAGTCCTCGAGCAGCGTGGCCAGCGCGTCCTCGTCGCGTTCGGCATCGGCCAGCAGGTCCGCCAGCCGCCGCGGCTTGCCGCGCAGGCGCGGCCAGGCGGTGCGCCCGGCTTCGGTCAGGCGCCAGCCCCAGGCGTGGGTGTCGGCGAGCGGCTCGCCCTGGCGCAGCGACGCCGGCAGCGCGGTGGCCACGACCTCGCCCAGCGGCGCATGGGCGTAGCGCGCCAGCCAGCGCAGCGACTCCAGCAGCTCGCCCTGCAGCAGCGGCGCGGAATCGAGGCGCTCGCCGGTGCGCAGCTCGGGCGTCGCGTCGTCGGGCGGGGCGATACCGGCGATCACCCCCACCAGTTCGCGCGTTCCGAACGGCACCCGCACCCGGCAGCCGATATCGCCGGGGCCAGCCTCACCGGCCGCCGGGCGGTAGTCGAACAGGCGCGGCAACGGCACCGGCAGGGCGACGTTCCAGACCAGGGCGGGGGCAGGGGCGGTGGGCATGGGTCCGCCCATCATGCGGCATCCGGCCGCGCCGGCCGGTGCGGCGACCGGGGTGCGAGGCAGGGAAAACCCAATTCAGAAAAACCGGCCCCGAGGCTGGTCGCGCATGGGTTGCAGTTGCGCGTCATTCTTGCCCGTAACTTGACGTACGTCACGCAACTATCGGAAGTAAAAGGAGATTGTGGTTTATCCACATCGTCTGTGGATAAGTCTGTGGAAGGCCATCGGCTACCTACGCGCAATGCCGTAAACACAGGCACCCCGCATAGGTTGGCGAAAAAAGTGCCAACGCAGCTATGTCTTTTCGAATCAATGGCTTGCGCGTGAAACACCGTGGTCATCGCGGCCGCGGTGGCGCTCGATCCGGCCCGGGTGACGGAGTTGTTACTGCTGTGCACAACTGTTCGGCACGCAGGCCGCGCCACGTCTGGAGGAGCGCCAAATCGGACGGTGTCAAGCCGGCTTTTTCCCGGTTCAGAACGGACCCGTCCCGGGGCCACTAACCGGTGTTGCCGGAGCGCTCCGGCAGCAGCGCCAGGACCCGGCGCGAGGCGGTGAAACGGGTGCCGAAACGGGCGGCGCCTTCGGCCCGCAGCCGCGGTGCGTGTTCGGCCAGGTAGACGCCCAGGGCCTCCGGCCCGGTCAGCCGGTACTGCACGCACAGGCTGGCGCGGCCGGGGGCGGGCGCCGGATCGGTGACTTCCAGTATCCGGGCGTCGATGAAGCCCGGCAGCGCGCAGATCTCGGCCACGTGCGCGGCGAGCCAGCCCAGGTACTCCGCGCGTACCGCGACTTCCAGGTCGAGGTTGACCTCGTAGACCACGCCCGCGGGGATCGCGTCGGCGGAGGTCGCGTCGGCGGAGATCACGTCCGCGCTCACGCGACGATCCCCGCCAGCACCGCGAACAGGACCACGAACAGGACCAGGAACATGTAGATGCTGCCGACCACCAGGTAGCGGACCGCGGTCAGCGCCCAATGGTCACGGTAGACCCGGTGCTGCATCACGAACAGGTAGATCGGCAGCCAGATCCACAGCGCCGCGTCGACCAGCGCGGTGACGACCGGCACCCAGCCCTTGTTGCCCGCGGCCTGGTCGAGCGCGTTCATCACGAACATCACCAGCAGCACCAGCAGCAGCCAGGCGTGGCTGTACAGCGCGACCACCAGGTGCTCCAGGTAGCGGCGACCGGAGCCGAGGTAGAGCACCTTCAGCAGCAGCGCGAACACCGGCATCAGCAGGAATAGCGCGGTCGGCACCGCGCCCAGCGAGGCCTG
This sequence comes from Lysobacter terrestris, assembly GCF_014489475.1. Taxonomy (GTDB): domain Bacteria; phylum Pseudomonadota; class Gammaproteobacteria; order Xanthomonadales; family Xanthomonadaceae; genus Agrilutibacter; species Agrilutibacter terrestris. Next base: position 1,910,897 of record NZ_CP060820.1, read on the forward strand.
CACGAACTGGTTGGCGTCCGCCATGTGTTCGACGTTGGCCTTGGCGCGGCCGATCTTGCGATTGACCCAGCGATCGACGAAGGCCGGCAGCAGCGGCACGTCGACCGGGTTGGTCTTCTCGTCCCACGGGCGATCGTTGAAGCGCCACTCGCCGTTGTCCTTGATGCCCGGCTTGATCCGCTTCGGCGCCGGCGTGGTCGCCACCGCCGGCGCGTTCGTAGCGGTCGGGGCGGTTGCGGGTGTCGCGGTCGTGGTCGTGGTCGCGTGCGGCTGCGCGCCGGCGGCGGCCGCGGCGCGCTGCTTCGCTGCCGCCTCGATCTCGACGATGCGCGAAGCCGCTTCGCCCTGGATCCGCGCGCGCGTAGCGATCAGCGCGGCGTTGACGCCGGGGACCTTGGCTGCTTCGGCTTCCTCGGCCTCGAGCTTCTTCAGCAAGCGGGCCTCGACCTGGCGCACTTCCGCCACCGTCTGCGCGTTGGTGATGGCCGCGCCGCCCTCGCCGCCGAACTGGATCGCCGGCCCGTCCACGTGCACGACCAGCTTGCCGACGAAGAAGGTCAGCAGGCTCAGGATCACGAACAGCCGCAGCGGCGCGATGTAACGCGCGCGCTGGCCATCGAGGTAGTTGCGCGCGACGCGGCCGGGCCGCATCAGGTCGCGCAGGGTGCGGAACACGCGCCCGTCGAGGTGCCAGAACGACTCGAACACCTCCTCCAGCGCGTGGCCGAAGTGGCGGGTCGGGTTGTGCACGGACTGGCCGCACTCGTGGCAGTAGTGGCCCTGCAGCGGTGTGCCGCAGTTTTCACAATTTGTCGGCGCGTGTTGCGCGTCCGTTGCACTCATTGCCCGCGTCCCCGGTCCGTGAACTGCCGCCAGCGGCAGGCGGCTAAGATAACGGGCAGCCCGCGACTTCGATAGGCGACGGCCCGGTTGACGCCGCGCCGGCCCGCGACTTCCGTGAAGTGACGGCGCGGTTGAGGCCGCGCCCGCGGCGGGTGATGGCAAACCATCTGCAGTTCGCTTGAAGAACCAAAAAGCACAATGACGGCCTTCCGCTCGGCCTGTCACACGAAAGCCGTTGTAGAAATCTCCCGGTTGCCCCTGTCCCATGACCATCGAATCCGTCCTCCCGGCGCGCCCGCGCTTCGGCCGTGAAGTGCGCACCACCGGCGTGCTGGCCGCGCCGCTGGTGGCCGGGCACGTGTCGACGGGCCTGATCGGCTTCGTCGACAGCGTCATCGCCGGCCATCACGGCACCACGACGCTGGCGTCGGTGGCGGTGGGCACGGCGCTGTTCTGGCTGCCGATGATGATTCCGATGGGCACGCTGATGTCGCTGCCGCCGGCGGTGTCGCAGCTCGACGGCGGCGGCCGCCGCCACGAGATCGGCGCGCTGTTCCGCCAGGGGCTGTGGCTGGCGGCGATGCTGGGCGTGCTGCTGTTCGGCTTCCTCACCGTCGCGGTGTACGCGCTGGAACCGATGGGCATCGCCGCGGAGATCCGCCCGGGCGCGGTCGCCTTCCTGCACGGCATCCGCTGGGGCGTACCCGGGCTGACGCTGTACCTGACCATGCGCTACCTCAGCGACGGCCTGCACTGGACGTTGCCGACCATGCTGCTGGGTTTCGGCGGCCTGCTGGTGCTGGTGCCGCTGGGCTACCTGCTCACCTACGGCCTCGGCGGCCTGCCGGAGCTCGGCGCCGGCGGGCTCGGCATCGCCTCGGCGATCATGATGTGGGCGCAGGCGCTCGCCTTCGCCTGGTACCTGGCGCGTTCGCGGCGCTTTGCCGATCTGCGCCTGTTCGCGCGGTTCGATCGCCCGCACGGGCCGACGCTGCGCTCGCTGCTGCGCACCGGCCTGCCGATCGGCGTGACCGTGACCATGGAAGGCGGCTTGTTCATCGCCACCGCGCTGCTGATCGGGCGGCTGGGCGAAGTGCCGGCGGCCGCGCACCAGATCGCGATCAACATCTCCGCGCTGTGCTTCATGGTGCCGATGGGCGTGGCCGAGGCGACGACGGTGCGCATCGGCCATGCGCTCGGCCGCGACGACGCCCATGGCGTGCGCCGCGCCGCGCTGGCCGGCTACACCATCGTGCTGGCGACGCAGGCGCTGTCGGCGCTGGTGCTGCTGGCCGGCAACGAATTCGTGGTCGGCTTCTACACCCGCGATGCCACGGTCGCCGCGCTGGCGGCCTCGCTGCTGCTGTACGCGGCCGCGTTCCAGTTTCCCGACGGCGTGCAGGTGCTCTCGGCCGGCGCGCTGCGCGGGCTGGGGGACACCCGCGTGCCGATGCTGCTGGCCGCGCTGGCGTACTGGGGCATCGGCATGCCGGTCGGCGCGGGGCTGGGCCTGGGCCTGGGCTGGGGCCCGCGCGGCATGTGGGTGGGGCTGATCTTCGGCCTGTCCATGGCCGCGGTGCTGCTGTGCGGCCGCTTCTGGCGGTCGAGCCGGAAGGTGTAGGGCGGGCCCTGGCCCGCCGCCCGCGTGAACCTTCGCGGAATTAAACCCGCGCGCCCGCCCAACCGGCATGAGGTCACGATGACCACTGGCGGGTGAAACCGACGCGGCAGGCAGGTACCCTGCCGTTATCGTTTCGGAGTCAAGTACATGAATACCCCCGTGCGTCGCGGCCCCATCGCCGAATTCTTCGTCGGCCTGTGGAACGTGATGAATTTCACCCGCCGCCTGATCGTCAACTTCATCTTCTTCGGACTGCTGCTGCTGTTCCTGCTGGTGATGCTCGCCATCGCCGGCGCCGGCGGCACCAAGCCGATCCTCGACGACACCGCGCTGGTGATCGAACCGACCGGCCCGCTGGTCGAGCAGTACTCCTCCGATGCGGCCGAACGCGCGCTCAAGCACGCGATGGGCGACCGCGAAGGCGACGAAGTGCAACTGCGCGACCTGCTGCGCGTGCTCGACGCGGCCAAGGACGACAAGCGCATCGAACGCGTCGTGCTCAAGCTCGACCGCCTGCAGGCCGGCGGCATGGCCTCGCTGCGCGAAGTGGCCGCGGCGATCGCCAGGCTCAAGGCCAGCGGCAAGGAAGTGGTCGCCTACGGCGAAGCGATGGACCAGAAGCAGTACCTGCTCGCCGCGCAGGCCAACGAGATCTACCTCGACCCGATGGGCGGCATGCTGCTCGAGGGCCTGGGCCGCTATCGCCAGTACTACCGCCAGGGCCTGCAGGACAAGCTCGGCGTCGACGTGCACCTGTTCAAGGTCGGCGAATACAAGTCGGCGGCCGAACCCTACGTGCTCGACGCCGCCTCGCCGCAGGCGAAGGAAGCCGACCTGTTCTGGATGAGCGACGTGTGGCAGCGCTACCTCGGCGACCTCGCCAAGGCGCGCAAGCTCGACGCCGCGAAGCTGGCCGAAGGCATCGACCAGCTGCCGGCCGGCATCGCCGCCGCGCAGGGCGACATCGCCAGGTACGCCGTGCAGCAGAAGCTCGTCGACGGCCTCAAGACCGCCGAGGAAGTCGGCGACATGCTGGCCGAACGCGGCGCCGCTGACAGCGATGCGGAGGACGGCTACCGCCAGGTGTCGTTCGAGGATTACCTCGCCCACCTCAACACCAAGCTCAATCCGCTCGACGAGCGCCCGAAGGTGGCCGTGGTCGTCGCCGAGGGCGAGATCACCGGCGGCGAGCAGCCGCCGGGCACCGTCGGTGGCGAGTCGACCGCACAGCTGCTGCGCGAGGCGCGCGACGACGAGAACGTCAAGGCGCTGGTGCTGCGCGTGGATTCGCCCGGTGGCGAAGTTTTCGCCAGCGAGCAGATCCGCCGCGAGATCGCCGCGCTGAAGAAGGCCGGCAAGCCGGTGGTGGTGTCGATGGGCGACCTCGCCGCGTCGGGCGGCTACTGGATCTCGATGAACGCCGACAAGATCTACGCCGACGAATCGACCATCACCGGTTCGATCGGCATCTTCGGCCTGATCCCGACCTTCCCGCGCGCGCTCGACAAGATCGGCGTGCACAGCGACGGCGTGGGCACCACCAGGTTCGCCGGTGCCTTCGACGTCACCCGCCCGCTGCAGCCGGAAGTCGGCCAGGTGATCCAGAGCGTGATCGACAAGGGTTACCGCGACTTCACCGGCCGCGTCGCCACCGCGCGCAAGCGCAGCGTCGAGCAGATCGACGAAGTCGCGCGCGGCCGCGTGTGGAGCGGTGCGCAGGCGAAGGAGCGTGGCCTGGTCGACGACTTCGGCGGCCTGCAGGTCGCGATCGACGACGTCGCCCAGCGCGCCAAGCTCGGCAAGCCCGACAGCTACCAGGTCCGCTACCTGGAGAAGGACGTGGCGCCGTTCGCGCAGTTCTTCTCGCACTTCGCCGGCAGCCGCATGGGTGCGTACTGGTTGCAGCACTCGACGTTCGCGCAGGGCCTGGCGCAGTCGCTGCTGCCGCGCGCGCTGCCGCAGACCGCGCAGGACCTGCGCTTCCTGCAGAGCGCGATCGAACCCACGCACGGCGTGCCGGTGAAGTCGCTCGCGTACTGCTTCTGCGGCCTGTAAGGCGCAGCGCAGGAAGCAGAAAAGCCCGGCTCAGGCCGGGCTTTTTCTTTAGCTGGATGCGGATGGCGGTGGCGAAGCGGCGCTAGCCGCCGGCGGCCTCGAGCGCCGCGTCCTGTGCGTCCTGCGCCTTCTGCACGTCGGCGTCGACCTGCCTGGCCTTGTCGATCGGCGCCTGGATCGCGTCGCGCAGTTCGGTGTGCGCCTGCGCCTGCGGGTCGACCGGTCGTTCCTTCTCCGGCGGCTGCGGCCTGGAACAGGCGGCGAGTGCGAGCAGTGCGCAGCACAGCAACAGTCGAACCATGGCGGCGTCTCCGGTCTTGTCGTGGCTGCGGCTATGCTACGCCGGTCGCGCAGGCCGCGTAGAGAGGACACCCATGGACCCGAAACGGTGGCGACTGGACGGGCAACTCGCCCTGGTCACCGGCGGCAGCGCCGGCATCGGCCGCGCGATCGCGCGCGAACTGCTCGGCTTCGGCGCCGACGTGCTGCTCGCGGCGCGCGATGCCGCCGGCCTGGACAATGCGCGCGCCGAACTGGCCGAGGATTTTCCCGAGCGCGAAGTCAGCACCTTCGTCGCCGACGTCGCCGACGACGAGCAGCGCCGCGAACTGCTCGACTGGGTCGAGGATTTCGGCGAAGGGCTGCACGTGCTGGTCAACAACGCCGGCGGCAACGTCACCAAGGCCGCCAACGACTACACCGAGGACGAGTGGCGGCAGATCTTCGAGATCAACCTGTTCTCCGCCTTCGAACTCTCGCGCTATGCGTATCCGCTGCTGACGAAACATGCGGCCTCCGCCATCGTCAACGTCGGCAGCGTGTCCGGCGTGACCCACGTGCGCAGCGGCGCGCCCTACGGCATGAGCAAGGCGGCGATGCACCAGATGACCCGCAACCTCGCGGTGGAATGGGCCGAGGACGGCGTGCGGGTGAACTGCGTCGCGCCGTGGTATATCCGCACGCGGCGCACCTCGGACAAGCTGGCCGATCCGGACTACCTCGACGAGGTGCTGCTGCGCACGCCGCTGGGTCGCATCGGCGAGCCGGAGGAAGTCGCCGCCGCGGTGGCGTTCCTGTGCCTGCCCGCGGCGGGCTATGTCACCGGCGAATGCCTCGCGGTGGACGGCGGCTTCCTGCGCTACGGCTTCTAGTGTCCGCCCTTTTCCTGCACGGGGAGAGGGCGAAGTAAGCGCGTCACTTCAGCAACGGCTCCAGTGCCTTCCACACGTGGTCGCGCAACGCCGGTTGCACCGCCGCGACCGGATGCAGGTTGTCGGCCTGGAACGCGGCGCGGTCGCGCGCGATCGGTTCGAGCAGGAACGGCAGCAGCGCGGTGTCGAACAATTGCGACAGCTCGCGGTAGTTGCGTTCGAACGCCTGCGTGTATTCGGCGCCGTAGTTCGGCGGCATGCGCATGCCGACCAGCAGCACCTTCGCGCCGACGCCCTGCGCGGCGCCGATCATCCGCGCCAGGTTGCGGCGCGTCTCGCGTGGCGGCAGGCCGCGCAGGCCGTCGTTGGCGCCCAGCGCGATCACCACCACGGTCGGACGCACGCGCGCGACTTCGCGCACCACCCGCGCCGAACCGCCGGCGCTGGTTTCGCCGCTGATGCTGGCATTGATCACGCGCCAACCCGGCCGCGCCTGCGCCATGCGTTGTTCGAGCAATGCGACCCAGCCCTGCGCGGCGTCCAGGCCGTAGGCCGCGGACAGCGAATCGCCGAACACCAGCACCGTCGGCGGCGGCAACGGCGCGATCTTCGCCGGCGTGGCCGCCCAGGCGACGTTGCCCAACGCCAACAGCAGCAGCCACAGCGCGGCCACAGGGACTTTCGGCCATTGCAGCGGGCGCCGCGAGGCCCTATCTCGTGAGTTCATGCCGTTCTCCGAAACCGTAGCGGGCGCGGACCGCGTGATGACGTGCCGCCGCCGAAGGATGTCCATCGATGAATAGAGCCGATCCGCTGCCGGCGCAAGCCGACGCCGCCATCCTCCCCCACGCCGCGGCGTCCGCGCATGCGCTGGAAGTCAGCAACCTCGGCAAGCGCGTGGCGCTGCCGAGCGGCGAGTTGACCATCCTCGCCGACGTCGGATTCACCATCGCGCGCGGCGATGCGGTGGCGATAGTCGGCGCGTCCGGGTCCGGCAAGAGCACGCTGCTCGCATTGATGGCGGGTCTGGATGCGCCCAGCAGCGGCCGCATCGTGCTCGAGGGCGAGCCGATGTCCGCGCTCGACGAGGACGGCCGCGCGCGCGTGCGTGCCGAACGCGTCGGCTTCGTGTTCCAGAGCTTCCAGCTGCTGCCCTCGCTCACCGCGCTGGAGAACGTGATGCTGCCGCTGGAACTGCGCGGCGATGCCGATGCGGAAACACCGGCGCGCGCGATCCTGGCGCGCGTCGGCCTGGGCGAACGCCTCGGCCATTACCCGCGCCAGCTCTCCGGCGGCGAACAGCAGCGCGTCGCACTGGCGCGCGCCTTCGTCACCCGGCCGTCGCTGCTGTTCGCGGACGAACCCACCGGCAACCTCGACACGCGCACCGGCCAGGCCATCATCGAACTGCTGTTCGAACTCAACGCCGCCGCCGGCACCACGCTGGTGCTGGTGACGCACGACGAACACCTCGCCCAGCGCTGCCACCGCATGCTGCGCCTGGACGGCGGCCGGCTGGTGCAGTCGTGAAGCCGACGCTGATCGCGCTGGCCTGGCGCCAGCTGCGGCGCGACCTCAAGTCCGGCGACATCCGCATCCTGCTCGCGGCGCTGGCATTGGCCGTGTTTGCCGTCACTGCAGTCGGCTTCGTCACCGACCGCGCCGAACGCGCGCTCGCCATCGAAGCCAACCGCCTGCTGGGCGGCGACGCGGTGGTGCGCGGCGATGCGCCGATCGCCGGTGCGGTGCGCGCCGCGGCGCAGGCGCGCGGTCTGCGCATGACCGAAACGGTGGAACTCAATTCGATGATCCGCGTCGCGCGCGACGGCGCCGCGCCGGGCGATGCCGACAGCCTGCGCCTGGGCGACCTGCGCGCGCTGGGGCCGGGCTTCCCGCTGCGTGGCGCGTTCCGCGTGCTCGATGCCAACAAGGTCGAGCGCGAGGCGAACGCCATTCCTGCGCGCGGCACCGTGTGGATGAGCCGCGCCGGCGTCGACACGCTGGGCGCGTCGATCGGCGACACCGTGCGCCTGGGCGATGCGTCGCTGCGCCTGGTCGCGCTGGTGGCGCAGGAACCGGATGCGTCGCTCGATTACTTCAACGTCGCGCCCAAGGTGTTCCTCAACCTCGCCGACCTCGCTGCGACTGGCCTGGTGCAGGAAGGCAGCCGCGTCGGTTATCGCCTGGTCGTGGCCGGCGACGCCGGCGCGGTCGAGCGCTTCGTCGCGACGGCACAGCCCGCGCTCGGCCGCGGCCAGCGTCTGGAAACGATCGGCCAGGCGCGCCCGGAAATCCGTTCCGCGCTCGAACGCGCCGCACGCTTCCTCGGCCTGGCCGCGCTGGTGTCGGTGGTGCTGGCGGCGATCGCGGTGGCGATGGCCGCGCGCCGCCACAGCGCGCGCCACATCGAAGGCGCGGCGGTGATGCGCTGCCTCGGCGCCAGCCAACGCACGCTGGTCGGCATCCACGTCGGCGAACTGCTGTGGATGGGCGTGATCGCCAGCATCGTCGGCGTCGCCCTGGCGTTCGCGGTGCAATGGGTGCTGGGCGGTTGGCTGGCACGCATGCTGTCGCTGTCGATTCCCGCGGCCGGCTGGTTGCCCGCCGTGCAGGGACTCGGCGTGGGCCTGGTGGTGCTGCTCGCGTTCGGTACGCCGCCGGTGCTGGCGCTGCGCCGCGTCTCCGCGTTGCGCGTGCTGCGTCGCGACCTCGATACCACCGAACCCAGCGCCTGGCTGGTCGCGTTCGCCGGTTTGGGCGGCCTCGCCGCGCTGCTGTGGTGGAAGGCGGGCTCGGCAACGCTCGGCGTGGCGATGCTGGTCGGGATCGGCGCGACCTTCCTCGTGCTCGCGCTGCTGGCGTGGCTGCTGATCCTCGCCGTGCGCCGCCTGCGCCCGCACCTGCGCGGCAGCCTGCGCTACGGCCTGGCCAACGTCAGCCGCCGCGCCGGCATCAGCATCGCGCAGGTGTCCGCGCTCGGCCTGGGGTTGATGGCATTGCTGCTGCTGACCTTCGTGCGCACCGACCTGCTCGATCGCTGGCAGCTGTCGTTGGCGCAGGACGCGCCCAACCGTTTCATCATCAACGTGCAGGACGACCAGGTGCAGCCGCTGCGCGACTTCATCGCCACGCAGGGCATCGCCGCGCCGACGCTGTATCCGATGGTGCGCGGCCGCCTGGTCGCGCACAACGGCCAGCCGGTCGCGAACGCGGCGCGCAACGGCGATGCGCCCCAGGACGACGACGAAATGCGCGCGCGCCGGCGCAGCGAACGCGAGTTCAACCTGTCCTCGGCCGCCGCGCTGCGCGACGACAACAAGGTCGTCGACGGCGCGTTCTGGAAGGACGGCGCGCGCGTGTCGGCGCAGTTCTCGGTCGAGGAGGACTTCGCCGCGTCGCTGGGCTGGAAGATCGGCGATCGCATCGCCTTCGACATCGCCGGGCAGCGCCTGGAAGCGCCGATCACCAGCCTGCGCAGCGTGGAGTGGGAGAGCTTCCGCCCGAACTTCTTCGTCATCGCCTCGCCCGGTGCGCTCGACGGCCTGCCGGCCAGCCACATCACCGCGGTGAGCGTGCCGGCGCAGAAAACGCGCTTCACCGCCGACCTGGTGGAACGTTTCCCCAACCTCTCGGTGATCGACGTCGACGCCGTGCTGGCGCAGGTGCGCGCCACCGGCGACCAGGTGTCGCGGGTGGTGCAGGTGGTGTTCTGGCTCTCGCTCGCCGCCGGCCTGCTGGTGCTGATGGCGGCGATCAGCGCCAGCCAGGACGAGCGCCTGCTCGAAGGCGGGGTGATGCGCGCGCTCGGCGGCAGCCGCCGGCAGTTGCGGCTGGCGCAGGCCTCGGAATTCGCGGCGATCGGCTTGATCGCCGGCCTGGTCGCGGCGATCGCCTCGTCGTTGCTGTCCGGCGTCATCGCCGATCGCGTGTTCGACCTGCCGTGGCGACCGGACTGGACGCTCGCGGCGGTCGGTGGCGCGCTGGGCATGCTGGCCGCGCTCGCCGCGGGCCTGTTCGCGACGCGGCGCGTGCTCGATGCGCCGCCGAGCGTGACCTTGCGCGAGAGCCAGGGGTGAGCGAGGGCGCGTGCGGGATGACCGCGCGCGCTTCCGCGAAGGTTGCGTCAGGCCAGCGACGTGTCGATGCGCACTTCGCCGACCAGCACGTTGTGGATCGGGCAGGCGTTGGCGATCTGCAGCAGGCGTGCGCGCTGTTCGTCGTCCAGTTCGCCCTGCAGCACGATGCGGCGGGTGATGTCGGTGCCGCTCTTGGGCTTGCCGGCGGGATTGAACTGCAGTTCGACCTCGACGCCGATGAGCGGCCACTGCTTGCGCGCGGCGTACATCTGCAGGGTGATGACCGTGCACGCGCCCAGCGCCGACAGCAGCAGGCGGGTGGGGTCGGGCGCGAGGTCGGCGCCGCCCTTGTCGACGGGTTCGTCGCCCAGCCAGGCGTGGCCGAGGTCGTCGCCCAGCTGGACCGACCACGGCGCGGCGCCGTTGCGGGCGGTGACGGTGGAAATGTTGCCCATTCGAATGCTCTCCGTGGAAGTCAGCTGCCGCGTTCGCTGGTGATCACCGCGCCTTCGCGCATCGCCTTGGTCACCGGCGTGTTGGCGACGATCTCGAGCAGGCGCGCCCATTGCTCGTCGCTGAGCGGCTGGTCGGAGTGCAGGGTACGGTGCACGTGCACCTTGCCGTCGTCGTCGAAGCTCAGCGCCAGCTCGGCGCGGAATTCGCCCAGCTCCCAGCCCTTGCGCTCGGCGTACATGCGCAGGGTGATCGCGGTGCAGGCCGACAGCGAGGCGAGGTAGTAGTCGAACGGCGCCGGGCCGGCGCCCTGGCCGCCCAGCGCCTTGGGCTCGTCGGTGTCGAGGTCGAAATGCCCGACGTGGATGCGGTGCAGGTACTGCGCGCCGGTGGATGCGATCGTGGCCAAACCGACCTTCTTCATGGTTGTCTCCTGCAGCGGCGGCGTCGGCAGAACTTACGCCATCCGCGTGGATCGGGGAATGCACGCGGTCGCGTGGGTCGAAAACAGCGCCGACCCCGTGTGGGGCCGGCGCGGGTCGTGTTACTGCATGCGGCCGAACTTGCCGCCGTTGAAGTCGACGATCGCCTGGCTGATCTCCTCCTGCGTGTTCATCACGAAGGGGCCGTAGCCGACGATGGGTTCGTCGATCGGTTCACCGCTGAGCAGCAGCACGGTGGCATCGCTGTTGGCTTCGACGTGGACGTCGCGGCCGTCGAGGCCGAGCGTCACCATCTGCGCCTCGCGCGCGACCTGCGTGCCGTTGACCTGCACGGTGCCCTTGAGCACCACCAGCGCGAGCGTGCGGCCTTCGGGCACGCTGAACTGCGTCGCGTGGCCCGCGTTGAGCCGCACGTCCCACACGTCGATCGGCGTGAAGGTGCGCGCCGGGCCGCGATGGCCGGCGTACTCGCCCGCGATCACCCGCACCTTGCCGGCGCCGTCGGTCAGTTCGATCGCCGGGATCTCGGCGTCGAGCAGTGTCTGGTAGCCCGGCGCGGCCATCTTGTCCTTGGCCGGCAGGTTGACCCACAGCTGCACCATCTCCAGCGTGCCGCCGCTGCGGGTGAACTCGTGCGAGTGGAACTCCTCGTGCAGGATTCCCGACGCCGCGGTCATCCACTGCACGTCGCCCGGGCCGATCTTGCCGCCGGCGCCGGTGGAGTCGCGGTGCTCGACCTCGCCCTCGTAGACGATGGTGACCGTCTCGAAGCCGCGGTGCGGGTGCTGGCCGACGCCGCGCGGCTGCGCGGCCGGGTCGAACTTGTGCGGACCCGCGTAGTCGAGCAACAGGAACGGGCTGAGGTGGCGGCCGTGGCTGTTGTAGGAGAACAGCGAGCGCGCCGGGAAGCCGTCACCCACCCAATGCGGGCGCGGGGCGCTGTAGATGCCCTGGACCTTCTTCATTTGTGACTCCTGCCTTGAGGCGTTGGCCGGGACCGGACGGTCCCTTTGGCTTGCCGCGCATCCTGAAGGCAGGACGATTGCGCCGGTAGACGGCGGAATTCGGTCTCACCGTCCCATCGGGTGAACGATCGGGCCGGGCAAGGGACGGGAGGCTAGGGACCGGGGCTGGCGCGGCCGCAGGTGGTCTCCTGCACCACGCGCGTCAGCCGTTGCACCTCGGCTTCGGCCTTGGCGCGGTCCTCGCTGGCGCCGTAGCGCAATGCGGACTCGGCATCGCGCAGGCGCCGGCGCCAGCCATCGCACAGCGCGCCGTCGGGCACGCGCTGGCACTGGTCGAGTTTCATCTCGCAGGCGGAGGTGTTGCTGCCGTTCTCGATCATGCCGCCCAGGCCGGTCGTGGTGAGCGTCACGCAGCGCGGCCGCGGATCGCCGTTGTCGCTGAAGTAGCGGTCGTCGTCGTAGGTGCGGCACTCGTACAGCCACGGCGGCGGCAGCCGATCACCGTCGGCGACGGCGGGCTCCGCCGCGGCGGGGGGCGCGGGCGGCGGCGGTACGACCGGCGGCGCGCGCAGCGCGCGTGGCACCACCACCGGTTGCGGCGCAGGCGCCGGCAGCGGCGGCGTGTAGCCCGCCGGTGGCGTCGGCGCGGCTTCCATCACCCGGCGTTCCTGCTTGCTGCCCTTGGGGCAGGGCGTGCCGTTCTGGATGGTGAGCGCGCCGCTGGCGTCGGTGCAGCGGTAGATGACCACGCCCTGGGCGGACGCGGTGCCCATCGTGGCCAGCAGGACGACGCCGGACAGGACGGTGCTGGACAGCAGGCGCCGCCCGGATCGGATTGCATCGAGCATCAACTGCCTCCGCAGTCGTTGGCCAGGCGCGCGTCGATGCCGCGGGTCTCGCGGTCGATCTGCGCGCGTTCGCTGGGTTGGGCGATGTTCCAGCGGCGGTTCAGGGCGTAGCGGTCGTCGCGCAGGCGCTCGCAGACCTCGGCCTGCGGCAGGCGGTGGCATTCGTCGTACACCCATTGCCCGGTGGGGACCGCCGGCACGAGGACGGTGCCGTGGTGCGAGGGATGCCCGGGGTCGCCGACGCGGACGTGGCCGCGCACGTCGCCGCTGCGGAAGCCGATGTTGGCGCTGACGCCGCCGTCGGGTCGCATCGGCACGGCGGGGTAACCGAAGGCCCACAGCGGTTCCCAGCGCGGGCGGCCTTGGCCGCTGTCGCTGGTGTAGCGCTCGCCGTCGACGCTGACGCATTCGTACAGCGGCTGCGGCGGCGTGACCAGGACGTAGCGCGTGGTCGCCTCCGAGGCCGGCTTCGTTGCGGTCGCAGGTGTGGCCGGTAGTGGGCGCGGCGGCGGATCGGTCGGGCGCACCATGCTGCGCGTTTCCTGCTTCTCGCCGGCGCGGCACGGCGTATCGCGCAGCGCCACCTGACCCTTGCCGTCGGTGCAGCGGTAGATCGTCACCTCGGCGGCGTGCACCCGCACGCCCGGCAGCGCCAGCAGCGCGGCGCCTGACAGCAGCGCGCAGGCAATCGACGGCAGGACGGGGTGGGTGCGTTTCATGGGCGGCATCTTGCGCCCGCGCGGCGATGCGGGGAAGCCGGCGGCGATGGATGTTGCTGCGGGTTCAGGCCGCGGCAGCGGAAAGCGCAGCAGCAAAGAAAGGGCCGGCAGCGCCGGCCCTTCCCTCCCCGCATGCGAAGACAGGAACCTACTTCGCCCGCGTGTACTCGATCTGCATGCTCTTGCGCTCCTTGCCGTCGCGCGTTTCGTACATCTCGAAGGTGACGTGGTCCTTGTCGACGACGCGCATGGTTTCGCGCACCGGCACCGGCGCGCCGTTCTGCATCGGGTCGTTCATCGTCGCGGTGTAGTTGTAGACCTTGCCGGCCGCGTCGTAGCTGCCTTCGGCCACGAACAGGCCGGTCGACATGTTGTCCGACCAGGTGCTGAAGTACTTGCCGGTAACGTTGTCGTAGCCGGTGTAACCCATGCCCTGGAACGGCTGGCCCATGAACTGGCCGCTGTAGTCCATGCGCAACTGGCGGCCGCCCAGCACGGCGGTGTTGACCGACTTGCCGGTTTCCACCTGCGGCGGCGCCGAGGGATCCATCCACGAGGTCATCTTCGTGTTCCAGGTGCCCGCGAACTCGGCGATTAGCTGCTGGTGCCGCTCGTTGGGCGTGGAGGCCTTCTGCCAGGCGGCCATCGCCGCCTGTTGCTCCGGCGTCATCGGCGGCGGCGCGTCGGTCTTCGGGTCGTGCGCGCTGGCGGTCGTGGCGATCAGGCAACCGAGCGTCAGCGCGGCGATGTGGCGGAGCTTCATTGCGTCCTCTCCCTGGGGAAATCGACCGCGGGCTGCGGCCGGCGGGCGAACGCTACGCCGGGTTTCGTTAACGCGATGTTCGCCGCGATGTGCGGCGATTGCGATTCACAGGCGCAGCACGTCGCCGCTGCGCGCGTCGCGGATCGCCGTGGGCGCGGCCAGGCCGCCGGTTTCGCCCGTGCTGACGCCGTCGAGCAGCGCCAGCAGCGCCGGATCGAGCGCGTCGCGCTGGAACGCCGGCGGTTCGCCGGCGCGGTTGGCGCTGGTGGACACCAGCGGGCCGCCAAATTTTTCGCACAACGCCGCCATGATCGGGTGGGCGCTGACGCGCATCGCGACGCCCGCATGCGCGCCGGTGATCCAGCGCGGCACCGTGGCCGTGGCCGGCACGATCCAGGTGTTGGGCCCCGGCCAGCTCGCTTCGACGACGGCGAGGCGCTCGCGCGGCAGTGCGGCCGCATCGAGCAGGCCGTCGAACTGCGCGCGCGTGGCCGCAGCGAGGATCAGCCCCTTGGCGACGTCGCGCTGCTTGATCGCCAGCAGGCGCCGCACCGCCGCCTCGTTGAACGGATCGCAGCTGAGGCCCCACACCGCTTCGGTGGGGCAGGCGATGACGCCGCCGTCGCGCAACACGCGGACGGCGGCATCGTGGGACAGCGGTGCGCTCATGCGACGGGCAGCCGTCAGGCCTTCGCCGTCTTCGCGGCTTTCTTGGCGACCTTCTTCACCGCCTTCTTCGCCGCGGTCTTGGTCGTCGCCTTCTTGGCGGCCTTCTTCGCCACCTTCTTGGTCGCCTTCTTCGCGGCCGGCTTGTCGCCGGCGGCCTTCTTGGCGACGGCCTTCTTCACCGCCGGCTCCTTCTTCGCCGCGGCCTTCTTGCCGAAGCGGCCGCGCATCGGCTTGCCGGTGGTTTCCATCAGCTGCTGCGCTTCCTCCAGCGTCAGCGACGCCGGCTCGCGGTCCTTGGGAATGCGGCCGTTGAGCTTGCCGTCCGACAGGTACGGGCCGAAGCGGCCGTTGAGCACCTGGATGTCGCTACCGGCGAATTCCTTGATGATGCGGTTGCGCGCGATCTCTTCCTTCTCCTCGATCAGGAACACCGCGCGGGCGAGGTCGATCGTGTACGGATCGTCTTCCTTCTTCAGCGAGGCATAGACGCTGCCGCGCTTGGCGAACGGACCGAAGCGGCCGATGCCGACGCTGACTTCCTCGTCGTTGCTCAGGCCGAGCTTGCGCGGCAGCTTGAACAGCTCCAGCGCATCTTCCATGGTGATGGTGTGCATCGACTGGCCGGGACGCAGCGAGGCGAATTCCAGCTTCTCGTCGGTGTCCTTGTCGCCGATCTGCGCGTACGGCCCGAAGCGCCCCAGGCGCACGCTCACCGGCTTGCCGCTCTTGGGATCGGTGCCGAGTTCGCGCGCGCCGGTGGCTTCAGAGCGATCGACCGACTCGGTCTTGTCGGCGACCAGTTCCTTGAACGGTCCCCAGAACTTCTCCATCAGCGGGATCCATTCCTCCTCGCCGCGCGACACCGCATCGAGCTCGTCCTCGAGCTTGGCGGTGAAGTCGTAGTCGACGTACTGGGTGAAGTGGCTGCTGAGGAACTTCGACACCGCGCGGCCCACGTCGGAGGGACGGAAGCTGCGGCCTTCCATCTCCACGTACTTGCGGAACAGCAGGGTCTGGATGATCGAGGCGTAGGTGGACGGACGACCGATGCCGTACTCCTCCAGCGCCTTGACCAGCGCCGCTTCGGTGAAGCGCGGCGGCGGCTGGGTGAAATGCTGGTCGGCGTGGATGCGGTCGAGCGGCACGCGGTCGCCGATCTTCATCGCCGGCAGCTTGCGGCCTTCGTCGTCGTCTTCCGAGGTCTTGGTGTCCTTGCCTTCCTCGTACACGGCGAGGAAGCCGGGATCGACCACGGTGGTGCCCGAAGCGCGGAAGCTGTGTTCGGAACCGGCGGCGAGGTCGACCGACACGGTGTTGAGCGTGGCCGGGACCATCTGCGAGGCGACGGCGCGCTTCCACACCAGTTCGTACAGCTTGCGCTCGTCGTCGCTGAGGAAGCGCGCGACCTGCGCCGGCGTGCGCAGCGCGGAGGTCGGACGCACGGCTTCGTGCGCTTCCTGCGCGTTCTTCGACTTGGTCGTGTAGACGTTGGGCTTGTCCGGCACGGCGCGCGTGCCGTAGTCGCGGGCGATCACGTCACGGATCTCGCCCAGCGCATCCTGCGACAGGTTGACCGAGTCGGTACGCATGTAGGTGATGAGGCCGACCGTGCCTTCCTCGCCGATCGCCACGCCTTCGTACAGCTTCTGCGCGACCTGCATGGTCTTGCGCGTGGTGAAGCCGAGCTTGCGCGCGGCTTCCTGCTGCAGGGTGGAGGTGGTGAACGGCGCGGCCGGGCGGCGCTTGCGTTCCTTGCTGGCGACGTCGGTGACGTGCAGCGCGCCGGCGGCGGCCTTGACCAGGCGCGCGCGCGCGGCTTCGGCGGTGTCGCCGTCGGTGATGGTGAACTGTTCGAACTTCTTGCCGTCGAGCTTGGTCAGCTTGGCGGTGAACGACTGCGACGGATGCGCGCACTCGGCTTCGACCGACCAGTATTCGCGGGCGATGAAGGCTTCGATCTCTTCCTCGCGCTCGACGATCATGCGCAGCGCCGGCGACTGCACGCGGCCGGCGGACAGGCCGCGCTGCACCTTGCGCCACAGCACCGGCGACAGGTTGAAGCCGACCAGGTAGTCCAGCGCACGGCGCGCCTGCTGTGCATCGACCAGGTCGCTGGCGATCGCGCGCGGCTGGGTCATCGCTTCCTTGATCGCGCGCGGCGTGATCTCGGTGAACACCACGCGCTGCAGCGTCTTGTCCTTGAGCAGGCCGCGCTCCTTGAGGATCTCGGCGATGTGCCAGCTGATCGCTTCACCCTCGCGGTCCGGGTCGGTCGCGAGGAACAGGTGGTCGGCGCCCTTGGCCGCCTTGGCGATGGCGTCGACGTGCTTCTCGTTCTTCTCGATCAGGTCGTAGCGCATGGCGAAGCCGTGCTCGGGGTCGACCGCGCCCTCCTTGGGCACCAGGTCGCGCACATGGCCGTAGCTGGCCAGGACGGTGAAGTCCTTGCCCAGGTACTTGTTGATCGTCTTGGCCTTGGCGGGCGACTCGACGATGAGGAGGTTCTTGGCCATGGGGGAGTCCGGTTCCGGGCGTTCCCGGGCTATGGGGGAGGAACGCCAAACGACAGCAGAGAAGGCAACGCCCGGGGCCGGGGGCCACGGGCGTCGGGTGTTTTTCCTTTTTTAGTGGAATCACGAGGCGGCCGGCGCTGTCAAGCCGCGGCCGCCGAAGCGGGACCGGAAACCCCGTCCCGCGTGCCTCCGGGGCCGGTTCAGTGCGCGCCGGCGGCCATGCCCAGGGCGACGACGGCGCCGATGATCAGCAGCAGGTAGCCCACCATCAGCACGCCGGCGATCACCGCGATCACGATGGTGACGGTGCCCAGTTCGTGGCGCTGGCGTTCCGGATGGGCGGTGAAGGCCCACTGGTCCACCACCAGGGTGCTGGCGACCATGTCGTGCAGCGCGCGCTTGCGCTCGGTGAAGCCGGCCATGAGGTAACCGATGCACAGGATCAGGCTGCTCAGGATCGCGGCGAAGTAGCGGCCGATGCCGCGGGCGAAGCTGATCCGCTGGCCGTCGTCGTCGGTGACCTTGATGCCCACGGCCATCTTGCCCAGCGTGGCCTGGCGGTCGGACGAGTGCATCCAGGCGAAGTACACCGCCTGCATCGCGAGCGGCACGATGACCATGCCGAACAGGAAGCCGACGATGCCGGCGCTGGCGATCATGCTGCCGGGATCGCTGCGCGCGGCCAGACCGGTGCTGGCGCCGAAGCCGGCCATGATGATCATCTGCACGATCCAGGTGACGATGCCGACCAGGACCGAGTCGATGAAGTACGCGGCGAAGCGCTTCCAGAAGCCGGCATAGACCACTTCGCCGCCACCGACGTAGGCGTTGCCGTCATGCAGCGCGGCGCGCGGCGGCGCGTAGGGCGAGGACGGCTCCGCGACGGCGTAGGGGTTGGCGCCCGCACCCAGCGTGGCAGTCGACGACAGCGTGCCCAGCGACGGGCCAGCGGCGGCCGCGGCTAAGGCCGGCGCCGCCGACGGCAGCGGTTCGGCCATCGCGTACGGGTTCACGCCCGCCGACAGCGGCACGGCGTCGGCGGCGGGCGAGGTGCGGCCCGCGGCTTCGTTCAAGGCCTGGGTCATCACTTCGCGCCAGGCGCGCCATTGCGGCATGCCCTCGCGCCAGACCAGGGTGTCCGGCTGCAACTGGCCGGCATGGTGCAGGTCGGCGAGATCGCTCGCGGCGACGGGGCCGAGGCGGTTGCGCTGGTAATCGCTGTAGTACCACTGGCTCATGGGCGTGTGCTCAGGTCGGGTTCGGATTGGTGCGGCATTGCGCGGGACGGACGCGGTCGGGCAGGTCGCCGCCGCTGCAGTCCCAACGCGAGACATCGTCATCGGCTTCGAACAATAGCGTTTTGCCGTCCTGCGCGCCGATGCCGCGCAGGGTGATCTCGAAGGCGCAATGTCCGCCTTCGAGCGTGCCCACGCGCGTCGCGGCGATGCGCGGGCTCTGCGCGAGTTGCGCCAGCAGCGGCGCCAGGTCGGCGCTGTCGTTGTCGGGGCAGCGGCCTTCGCGCACGCCGTGTTCGGCGATGGCGGCCTTGACCGGCGCGACCATTGCGATCGCCTCGGCGACCTTCGCCTTCTGCGTGTAGTCGTTGTAGGCCGGGATGGCGATCGCGGCGAGGATCGCGATCATCGGCACGGCAACGACCGCGCAGACGATCAACGCGATCAGGCAGCCCGACATGCCCTGCTTGCGCGGCGGCGCGCGGTTCGCCGGCGGCGCGGCGCCGATGCCCGTCGGCACCGGCGGCGGCAGCGTGGCGTCCGGCGTGACCGAGTCGATGTCGAGCTCCAGCGCCAGCCGCTCCAGCGGCAGCCACTGCACCATGCCCTCGCTCCACACCAGGCTGTCGCGACGCAGGCGCCGCTGGCGGTAGTGCTCGCGCAGTTCGTCGGCGGACATCGGGCCGACGCGGTTGCGCTGGTCGTCGGCATAGAACCATTGGGTCATCGGGCGTTCTCCTGGATCAGCCGTCGCGGCGGCATTCGTAAGGGCGGTACGCGTCCGGCATGTCGCCGCCGCTGCAGTCCCAGGCGAAGCCCTCGGCATCGGGGCGGCCCTCGTAACGCAGCGCCTTGCCATCCAGCGCCTGGCCGTCGGCATCGATCGCGATCTCGAACGCGCAGCCGCCGTCGATGTCGGCGAAGCGCAGGTTCAGTGCGGCGCGTTGGCGGATGTTGCGCCGCACCGGGGCGAGACGCGTGTCATCGTTGGCCGGACAGCGCCCGGTGCGTAATGCGTGCTCCGCGACGACGCGCTTGAGGCCGTTCGACAGTCCTTCCACGGCGCCCAGGCGGGTCGCGTCGCGGACGTAGTCCTGGTAGGCCGGCAGCAGCAGCGCGCCGATGATCATCACGCCCGGGATCGCGACGGCGGCGACGATCAGCGCGATCGCACCGCTCGACAGCGTCTTCTTCTGCCGCAGTGGTGCGCGCGCGTATTTGCCGCGCGGGGTCGAAGGGGCGTGGTGTGCGGATGAAGAGGGTGCGCCCATCGGCATCGGCGGCGGGACGGACGCAGCGCCGCCGTGCGCATGCAGGCGTTCGATGCCGAGTTCGCTGGCGAGCTGCTCCAGCGGCTGCCATTCGCGCAGGCCGGCGTGCCAGACCAGCGTGTCGCGCTGGATCACACGGTCCTGGTAGCGCTTGCGCATGGTCTCGGCCGACAACGGTCCGACGCGCCCCTCGCCGGGAGCGTGGTAATACCAATCGATCATCGCCTCCCCCCGAGGCTCGTCCCTGCAATCGCGGCACTTTTTCTAACGCGTCGCCGACGCCTCCCCAGGCATCGGCGACCGAAGCGCGGCTAATGTACCGGTTCGGGTTCGTCCGTGAACATCTGGGTTTCCATCCAGGCGTACGCGGCCTCGCTGCCGGGCTGGTTGAACAGCACCATCAGCACGACCCACTTGAGGTCGTCGAGGTCGAGTTCGTCCTGGTCCAGCGCCATCGCGCGGTCGAGCACGAGTTCGCGCTGGTCGGCGTCGAGGATGCCGTGTTGCTCCAGGAACAGCAGGAAGCCGCGGCATTCGACGTCGAGCTTGTCCAGCTCGGGGCCGAAGTAGATGCGGGTCGGGCCGTTGGCGCGCGGCGTGGCCGTGCTCGGGCGCTGCGACGCGAGCGCGTCGAGCCACTCGAAGGCCTTGTTGATCTCGGCGGGACTGAAGCCGGCCTGGCCGAGCTCCTCGAAGAGGGGGCCGCTGCGGAGCGAATCGTGGTCGCGGACGAGGTCGGCGTCCTCGGTGAAGTAGTGCTCGAACAGGTACAGCAGGACGTCCAGGATGCTCTCTTTCATTTCCCTCGGCCTGCGCCGCTGGCGGCGCGATGGGCGGGTTGGGGCTTACTTGGGGTGCCGCAAGAACCGTGCCTCATGGGGCGGATCAACGACTCCGGTGATACCGGCCGTGCTGCACTGTTACCCGGCCGTCAAGCTCCATGAGCAGCAGCATGGAGGACAGTTCGGCAGGCGTCAATCCGGTCCGGGTGACGAGTTGGTCCATATCTGTAGGGTCATGACCGAGCGCCTTCCACAACTTCTGGTGGTCGCCGTCCTGGCGTGGCGGGTCGGTTTGTGACCCTTCCGGACCCTCGTCTGGCCCCGGATCGGCAGCCGCTGCGGCGCCTGCAGGGGATGTGGGGCTGTCCAGCCGGATCCGCAAGTCGGCCGCCAGTTCCTGCGCCGCGGGGGCCAAGGCCGCGATCACTTCGCGGGCGGTTTCGACCAGGGCGGCGCCGTCGCGGATGAGCCGGTGGCAGCCGCGGGCCAGCGGGTTGTGGATCGATCCGGGTACCGCGAACACCTCGCGCCCCGCCTCGGCCGCGAGCCGCGCCGTGATCAGGGCGCCGGAACGCTCGGCGGCCTCGATCACGACCGTGCCCAGGGCGAGCCCGGCGAGGATGCGGTTGCGGCTGGGGAAGTGTTCGGTGCGCGCGCCGGTGCCGGGCAAGTGCTCGCTGACGATTGCGCCCGTCGCCGCGATGCGCGCGTGCAGGTCGGCGTGCGCACGCGGATACGGTACGTCCGGGCCGGTGCCGAGCACGGCGACGGTTGCGCCGCTCGCTTCCAGCGCTGCCTGATGCGCGGCGGCATCGACGCCCGCGGCCAGGCCACTGACCACGGCGAAGCCGGACGCGACGAAGCAGCGCGCGAAGACCGCGGCGTTGTCGCGTCCGCCGGGCGTGGCCGCGCGGCTGCCGACGATGGCGATCGCCGGATGCCACAGCAGCGCGGGATCGCCGGCGACGAACAGCGCGAGCGGCGCGTTGGGGCTGCGCCGCAGCAGGGACGGATAGTCGGCATCGTTCCAGCCGAGCAGGTGGTGGCGCGCGTCGGTGCACCAGTGCCGTGCCGCTTCGAGTTTCGCCGCGTCCGGCCTGCGCAGGGCGTGCACCTGCGCGTCGGACAGGCCGCTCGCGCGCCATGCCGTGGCACCGGCCGCGAGTGCGGCGGTTGCGGAGCCGTGCCGTTCCAGTAGTGCCTTGCGCGGCGCGGCCGCGCCGCCTGCCGTGATCAGGCGCAGCAGTGCATCGGTGTCGTCGTTGTGCATCCACCAAGGCTACGGCGCACGTCGCGGGATTGCGGCCGGACGCGGACGTGCGAACGCGTAGGAGTTTTCCGAAACTGCTTTCACGCGCACTGCAGCGCTATGTCTGAACGATTGCGGCCATACGCGTGCGCTGGTCGCGGAAGTTTTCCACGTGAATCTCGGCGGCGGCGCCACGAACCATCAAGCGATCGCCCGATGCGTCGGCACGCAGAAAAGAATTCGGGCGGGCGTTGAATTGGTCGTCATTCCGGCGCGGAATCCAGCTCTTCAGGAACGTGGCGAGAAAAGCTGGATCCCGGCTTGCGCCGGGGATGACGAGACTGACTTTTCGGCGTTGCCTTTGGGCGGCACAAACGACAACGGCGCCTTGCGGCGCCGTTGCGGTTTCGAAGCGACGATCAGTTCGACGCGTCGGGGTGCTTCAGTTCGTAGCCGACGCGGGTCGGGCGGATGCTGTCCATCACCAGCGCGTAGCTGACCTTGTCGAAGGTGCGGAACACCATCATGTGGCCGGAGAACTCGTCGGGCAGGCGGACCTTGCTGCCCGGTGCGTCCGGGCTGCGATCGTCGCCGACCGCGACGCGGTCCGGGGTGGTACTGCCGACGCGCCAGCCGGAGAACACCGTGCCGTTGTCCACGCCGTCGCGGGCGCCGACCGAGAGGGCGACCACGTCGCGCGGGCCGCCGGTGCTGATCATGTCGGCCACCGCGAGCACCTTGGCCTTGCCGTATGCGAATTCCTGCTTGGGCGGGTGCGGGAAGAACTGCAGGTCGTACGGCTGGGCCTCGACTGCGATCAGGCGATCGCCGACGCGCACTTCGCGACCGGACTGGTCGAGGACGAGCGTGGCGGCGTCGGACTGGCCGCCGGGGCCACGGCTGACGGTGGCGGTGGTGAGCTGCATCAGCTCGTAGCCGAGGAACTCGCCCTTGCTCGCCGGCATCTGGTGGTTCCACAGCTGCTCGGTGAACTTGGTGGTGCGGCCGCGGAAGTCGAGGTCTTCCGGCTTGGTCGTGGTGACGTCACAGCAACGCTTCGGGTTGATCGCGTTGTAGCGCACGGTCGGGCGGACGATGGCGTAACGCTGGCCCGGCTGGGCGTCGGCGAGGCCGCGGACGTAGGCGACCTGGTCGAGCGAGGCGCGCAGGCGGTCTTCTTCCAGGCCGACCACGTAGGGCAGGTCCTCGAACTCGTCGACCACGCGCAGGTTCTTCAGGAACGGCTCGACGTCCTTGAGCGGCACGCCGGTGAGCGGGGCTTCGTCGCGCGGACCCTGGGTCACCGCGACGCGGTCGAGGTAGGCCAGCGAGATCACGTCGCCCGGATAGATCAGGTGCGGGTTCTTGATCTGCGGGTTGGCCTGCCAGATCTCCGGCCACAGCCACGGCCGCTTCAGGAACTTGCCTGCGATGTCCCAGAGGGTATCGCCGCGCCGGACCGTGTAGGTGTCGGGGTGATCCCCGCGCATTTCCTGCGCGACGGACACGGTGGCGATGGTCAGGAACGCAGCGGTGATAACCGTGCGGATTGGTTTAAGCATGGCGGCCATGTACTTGATTCCCCTTGCCAGTTTTCCCCACGGGCCTGGGCACTATAGCCCAGAAGATGCGCGCGTTTGCAAGCGTTGGCCGGGCTTTGCGGGGTTACAATTCGACCTGTGCTTGACGATGTGACCGCGGCCCCCGTTTTCCCGGGAAGCCGCCTGCTGGAGCGCACGGCGCTTCAGTGACCGGTTGCATGTTTCCCCTCATCGCCCCGTCGCCACCCCCGGCGACCCGGCCTCCCCCTCGGCGGAGGGGGCCCAGAGAACCAGAACCATGGCCTTGCTTCCCATCCTTGAATTCCCCGACCCGCGACTGCGTACCCAGGCGGTGCCGGTCGATCCCGCGGCCATCGCCGACCCGGCGTTCCAGCGCCTGCTCGACGACATGTTCGAGACCATGTACGACGCGCCCGGCATCGGCCTGGCGGCGAGCCAGGTCGACGTGCACAAGACCTTCATGGTCATAGACGTGAGCGAAGACAAAACCCGGCCGCTGGTGTTCATCAATCCGGTGATCACCGCGCGCAGCGGCGACCAGGTCTACCAGGAGGGCTGTCTGTCGGTCCCCGGCATCTTTGCCGACGTCACCCGCTCCAACCAGATCACCGTCCGGGCGCTGGACCGCAATGGCCAGCCGTTCGAACTGGAAGCCGACGGCCTGCTCGCGGTGTGCGTCCAGCACGAGATGGACCACCTGCTCGGCAAGCTGTTCGTCGATTACCTCTCGCCGCTCAAGCGCGAGATGGTGCGCAAGAAGCTGGCCAAGCAGCGCCGCCTGGCGGGCGACGCGGCCTGATGCGCGCGGCGCCGCCTGCCGCGGCGCTGCTGCAACCGGTGTTTCGGGCGACGCGCATGCGCGTCGTCCATCTGCACGCTACGGATAGTTCATGGCCCTGAGAATCGTTTTCGCCGGCACGCCGGATTTCGCCGTGCCCTGCCTGCGCGCCGCCGCGCAACGCAATGAAGTGGCCGCGGTCTACACCCAGCCCGATCGTCCCGCCGGGCGCGGCCGCGAGCTGACGCCGTCGCCGGTCAAGCGCGAGGCGCTGCTGCGCGGGATCGAGGTGGTGCAGCCGGAGAACTTCCGCTCGATCGTGTCCAAGGACGCGCTGCGCGCGCTGCAGCCCGACCTGATGGTCGTGGTCGCCTACGGCCTGATCCTGCCGCAGTCGGTGCTGGATATTCCCACCTACGGCTGCTGGAACGTGCACGCCTCGCTGTTGCCGCGCTGGCGCGGCGCGGCGCCGATCCAGCGCGCGATCGAAGCCGGCGACAGCGAGTCCGGCGTGTGCCTGATGCAGATGGAGAAGGGGCTCGACACCGGGCCGGTGCTGCTGTCGCAGGCGCTGGCCATCGGCGCCGGCGAGACCGGCGGCCAGCTGCACGACCGCCTCGCCGCGCTCGGCGCGCAGGTGCTGGCCGACGGCCTGGGCCTGCTGCGCGCGGGCATCCGTCCGGTGCCGGTGCCGCAGCCCGAGGAAGGGGTCACCTACGCGCACAAGCTCGACAAGGCCGAGGCGCGACTCGACTGGAACCAATCGGCGACGCGACTGGCCGCCAAGGTCCGCGCCTTCAATCCCTGGCCGATGGCCGAAGCGGTGGTGGCGGGCGAACGCCTGCGCCTGCACGGTGCCGTCGCCTTGGACGAAGCGCCCGCCGCTACGCCGGGTACGTTGCTGCGCGCCAGCCGCGATGGCCTCGATGTCGCCTGCGCCGACGGCGTGCTGCGCATCCGCACGCTGCAGCGCGACGGCGGCAAGGCGATCACCGCCGCCGACTACCTCAACGGCCGTCCCGAACTGAGGAACGCATGAGCACCGGCGCCGCCCCGCGCGTGGCGGCCGCGCGCGTGCTCGATGCGGTGCTGCACCGCGGCCGTTCGCTCAAGGCCGAACTCGCGGCGCAGCTGCCGACCCTGCCGGACCCGCGCGACCGCGCGCTCGCCGAGGCGATCTGCTTCGCCGTGCTGCGCCAGCCGATGCGCTTCGAAGCCGCGCTGAAGGCGTGGGTGCCGCGGCCGCTGGGCCGGCGCGACGACGAGCTGCGCGCGCTGCTGTACGCCGGCTTCGCCCAGCTCGATCCCCTGGGGTTGCCGGCGCATGCGGCGCTGGCCGCCACGGTCGATGCGGCGCGCGCGCTCGGACGCGCCCACCAGGCCGGCATGGTCAACGCACTGCTGCGCCGTGCGCAGCGCGAAGGCCTGCCGCCCGGCGATCCCGCCGCGCACTGGCCGCACTGGCTGCGCGCGCGGTTGCAGCAGGACTGGCCGCAGGAGCATGCGGCCATCCTCGAGGCCAGCGCGCAGACGCCGCCGCTGTGGTTGCGGGTCAATCGCCTGCAGCAGTCGCGCGACGCCTACCGGCGGCGCCTGCTCGAGGCCGGCATCGAAACGCAGGTGGACGCCGCTGCCGCCGACGCCCTGCGCGTCGAAGGCAGCGTGGCGGTGGCGCAGCTGCCCGGGTTTGCCGACGGCGCGGTGTCGGTGCAGGACCTCTCCGCGCAGCGCGTGGCCGATGCGCTGGCGCTGCCCCCGGGCGCGCGCGTGCTCGATGCCTGCGCCGCGCCGGGCGGCAAGTCGGCGCACCTGCTCGAGCGCGATCCGGCGCTGCGCCTGACCGCGCTGGACGTGGATGCCCGGCGCCTCGACCGCGTGCGCGACACGCTCGCCCGCCTCCGCCTCGATGCGCAGGCGCGCCTGCGTGCGGCCGATGCGGCGCACCTGGACGCCTGGTGGGACGGCACCCCGCTCGACGCCGTGCTGATCGACGCGCCGTGCTCGGCGACCGGCATCGTGCGCCGGCAACCCGACGTGCTGCTGCATCGGCGCGAAACCGACCTCGCGCCGTTGCTGGCCACGCAGGCGCGCCTGCTGGATGCGCTGTGGCCGACCCTCGCCCCCGGCGGCGTGCTGCTCTACGCCACCTGCTCGATCCTGCAGGCGGAGAACGCGGCGCAGGTCGACGCCTTCCTCGCGCGCACGCCCGACGCACGGGCCGAGGCGCTCGACGACAGTTTCGGTCGTGCCAGCGGCGCCGGGCGCCAGCGCCTGCCGGGCGAACACGGCGCCGACGGCTTCTTCTACGCCCGCCTGCGCCGCCTGCGCTGACGCGGCGCTGCGGCGGCGGGGCGTTCGCGATCGGGTTGCGTCGAAGCGGCCGGGCTGGACAATTCTGCGACACGCCACGCCACTATCATCCGCGCCATGCTGAAGACGACCCGTTCCCGCGAGACCTGGCTGTTCTGGATCCTGGCCCTGCTGGTATTGGGGGCCGGGCTCGGCCTGCGCGATCCCTGGCCCGCCGACGAACCGCGCTTCACCCTCGTCGCGAAGCACATGGTCGAAAGCGGCGACTGGCTGTTCCCGCATCGCGGCAACGAACTGTATTCGGACAAGCCGCCGGTGTTCATGTGGCTGCAGGCCGCGGCGTACAGCGTGTTCGGCAACTGGCGCGTGGCCTTCATGCTGCCCTCGCTGCTGGCTGCGCTGGGCACGCTGTGGTGCGTGGTCGACCTGGGCAAGCGACTGTGGACGCGCCGGGTCGGCCTGTACGCGGGCTATGCGCTGCTGTTCACCCTGCACTTCACCTACCAGGCGAAGAAGGCGCAGATCGATCCGACCGTGGTGTTCTGGATCACCTTGGCCAACTACGGCCTGCTGCGCCACTTCCTGCGCGGCGGCGATTGGCGGATGTGGATGCTGGGCTGGTTCGCCGCGGGCATGGGCACGATCACCAAGGGCGTCGGCGCGCTGGCGCTGCTGATGCTGGTCCCGGCGGTGCTGGGGGCGTTGCGGCAGTGGCCGGGCGTGGTCTTCCCGCGGCGCTGGCAGTTGTTGCTGGGGCCGTTGGCGTTCGTCTTCGCCGTGTCGTTGTGGCTGGTGCCGATGGTGACCAGCGCGCTGCACCACCCGGACCCGACCTACCACGCATACATGGAGGACATCCTGTTCCGGCAGACCGCGAAGCGCTACGCGCAATCGTGGGACCACCACCAGCCGCCGTGGTACCACCTGACCGTGATGGCCTCGATGTGGCTGCCGTTGCTGCTCGCGTTGCCGTGGGCGCTGCCGGCGTGGAAGCGGCGCCTGCAGCGCCGCGATCCGCGCTACCTGCTGCCGCTGCTGTGGTGGGCGCTGGTCCTGCTGTTCTTCTCCATTCCCAACGGCAAGCGCGATGTCTACATCCTGCCGGCGTTGCCGATGGCGTGCCTGGCGTTCGCGCCGCTGCTGCCGGGCATCGTGCGTAAGGCCTGGCCGCGGCGCATCGCGTTCGCGTTCGCCGCGCTGTTCGCGCTGCTGTTGACCGGCGCCGGCCTGGCGATGCTGCTGGGCAATCCGGGGTTCGAAGCCAAGCTCATCGGCGATCGCGGCCTGCACGCCAGCGCTGCGCCGTTCGCGTGGACGCTGCTGGCGATGGGCGGTGGCGCGTGGGCCGGCCTGCTGTGGTTCGGCCTGCGCCGGCCGCTGGCCGCGCTGCTGTCGAGCCTGGCGGTGGTCTGGGTGCTCTACGGCCTGCTGGTGTATCCCCTGTTGAACGACTCCAGTTCGGCGCGCGGGCTGATGACCGCCATCGACCGGCGCCTGCCCGCCGACGCGCAGCTGGGCCTGGTGGCGTGGAAGGAGCAGAACCTGCTCATGGCGCAGCGCCCGGCGGCGACGTTCGGTTTCCGCGTGCCTTGGCACGAGCAGCTGCGGCAAGCCATCGCCTGGCAGGGCGAAGCCCCGCAGCGACGCTGGCTGCTGGTGCAGGAGCCGGCGTTGTCGGAGTGCATCGACCGGAGCAAGGCGGAATTCGCCGGGCGTTCCAACCGGCGCGCGTGGTGGCTGGTGCCGGCGACGGCGGTGGTGCCCGGCTGCAGGCCGGCGGCGAAGCCGGACGCAGCGGATCCCGACTGAACGCGCGACTACGGGACCGGCGGTCGTACTCCTACGGCGCCTGCCCGTTCTGCAGGAGCCACAGCATGATGGTCTTCTGCCGCACGTAGTTGGCGCGCACGTAGGCGTAGACCAGGCCGTGCCAGCCATCGCGGAAGCCGCCGCGCAGCAGGTAGCCGCGCCAGAAGCGCCACGCCGGCGATACGATCAGCTTGCCCAGCGTCGCGCGCTTGCCGCGGGCGAAATCGTGCTGCGCCATCATCCGCGCGTAGCGCTGGGTCTTCTGCAGTTGCTGCTCGAGCGAGCGGTACGGGTGGTGGACGAGGTCGCCGCGCAGCGTGCGCACCGCGCCATCGACGCTCGCCGCTTCGTGGACCTCGCGCGTGCCGCGCCAGCCGCCGCGGCGGCGGTCGAACAGACGCAGCACGCGATCGGGATAGGCATTACCGTGGCGCAGGAACTTGCCGAAGTACTCGCTCAGGCGGGCGAAGCGGAAGCCGGCGGCGTCGCCGAAACCGCGGCCACGTTCGGCCTCGATCGCGCCGCGCAGCGTGGCATCGACGCGTTCGTCGGCGTCCAGGCACAGCACCCAGTCGTGCATGCACTGATCGACCGCGAACTGCTTCTGGCTGCGGAAACCGTCGAACGGCCGCAGCAGCACGCGTGCGCCCAGGCGCTGCGCGATCTCGACGGTCGCATCGGTCGAATGCGAGTCGACCACGACGATCTCGTCGCAGAACGCCAGCGACGCGATGCAGTCGGCGATGCGGTCGGCCTCGTTGAACGTGATAATGCAGGCCGATAGCGGGACACGGTCCGGTGAGGCAGGCGAGGAAGCGTTGATGGCGGATTACCTGTTGTTCGCGACAGAGCGCTATGCGTTGCCCATCCTGCAACCGCTGGCGCACGCCCTGCAAGCGCAGGGCCATGGCGTGCACGCCTGGTTCGTCGATGGCGCCGCCGGCGCGAGGCTGCCGGCGCCGGTGCACATGGTCGGCCTGCGCGAAGCGGTGGCGCTGCGGCCGCACGCGGTGTTCAGCGCGGCGAACTGGGTGCCGACGTTCGTGGGCGGGGCGAAGGTGCAGCTGTTCCACGGTTTCAACGTGGAGAAACGCTCGGACGAACGCGGGCATTTCCGCGTGCGCGGCCTGTTCGACCTGTACTGCACGCAGGGCCCGGCCACGACCGCGCCGTTCCGCGCACTGGCGGCGCGCGAGCGCCATTTCGCCGTGGTCGAAACCGGCTGGCCCAAGCTCGACCCGCTGTTCCGTGACGACGACGGTTCGGCCGCCGCGCTGCGCGCGCCCGCGGGCACGCGGTCGGTGGTGATGTTCGCCTCGACCTTCACCGAACGCCTCAGCGCCGCCCCGCACCTGTTCGACGCGATCGCCGCCGAAGTCGCGCGCGGCGAGCGCTACTGGCTGCTCACCCTGCACCCGAAGTGCCCGCCCGAACTGTTCGCGCGCTACCGCGCGCTGGCCGGGGCGAACGCGGCCTTCATCGAGACCGAACAGCTGGTCGCCGCGCAGCGCGCCGCGGACGTGCTGGTCGCCGATACCACTTCGGTGGTGTCGGAATTTGTCATTCAGCGCAAGCCGGTGGTGACGTTCCGCAACCGCGCGCCCAAGCCGCACATGCTGGACTTCATCGATCCGGCGCAATTAGCGGCGATGCTCGAGCGCGCCTTTGCCCCGGATGCCGCGTTGCAGGCGGCGCTGGCGGCGTATGCCGATGCGATCCATCCGTACCGGGACGGCCGTTCCTCCGAGCGCGTGATCGCCGCGACGCAGGCGCTGGCGCGCGGCGAACTCGGCACGCTCGCGCGCAAGCCGCTGGCGTCGCTGTGGCGTGGGCTGCAGATCCGCCGCGAGCTGGGTTACTGGGGTCGCTGACTAACGCCGCTGCCCAGCCGGCACGCTCACCAGCGCAGCGGACGCCGCGCCAGCGTGCGCGACAAGCGTTCGTACAGCGCGACCGCGTCGGCTTCGGGCAGGAAACGCACGCGCAGCGGTGGCGCCATCGCGCCGGCGCCGGCGGTGTCCAGCCACAGGGTCGCGGTGCCGCAGCGGCGGTCGAGCGGATTGCGGGTGAGCTGCAGCGCCTGCAGCTTGTCGATCTCGGCGAATCGCCAGTGCCGGCTCCACCAGCCTTCGCGTACGGCGACGAGTTCGTCGTTCACCGCATAGCCCGCGGCGCGGACGTGGCGCCGGGCGATGTACGCGGTCCACGGCAGCCACAGCAGCACGAGCAGCGCCCAGACGCCGATCCACCACGCGGCGATCGCAGTGAACAGGAGCGCGAACGGCAGGCCGGGCAGGGCCAGCCGCCACCACGCACGCGCGGGCAGCGCACGCCAGTCGAGCTGCGCCCACGCCGCACGCGGCAGCAGGTGTTCGATCAGCGCGTCGCAGGCCGCGGGCGTGGCCACCGGCGCGAGTTCGCGCAGCGCGCGCGGCTGGTTCTGCTGTTCGGCGACGGCGGTGTCGATGTCGAGGCTGCGGCGCTTCAGCAACCGGTGCATCAGTGTCTCGCGCAGCGTCCAGGCCTGGATGCGGCGACGCGAGGCACTGGTGCGCCAGCGCGCGAGCAGGCCGCGTTCCACCGTGAGCCGGCGCCCGCTTTCGCTCAGGCGGAAGCCGTAGTACTGCAGCAGCGCCAGCAGGATCGAGAACAGGCGCAACAGCGCGACCACCAGCAGCACCAGGCTGACGCCGGCCACGGCCAGGGAGACCGGGTGCTGCGTGCCGTTGTCGCTGGCCCAGCCGAGCGCCCATTGGCCCCAGTGCTCGATCAGGTTGGGCATGAGCCGCGGACTGAATTGCGAGAGGCCACCGACGGCGGCGCCGATGAGGATCAGGCCGCGGTTCGACACCAGCCCCAGGCGCACGACTTCGCCGGGCGGCAGCGCCAGCAGCGGCGTCGGCGCCACGGCGGTAGCGGCGGGCTCGACGGCGGCACCGCGGCGGCGCACCAGCGCCTCCAGTGCGAGTGCATCGGCCAACTTGAGCACGCGCATTTCCGCTTCGGGTTTCTGCCCGCCCGCGGATTCCAATCGCACTTCGGCGACGCCGAAGAGGCGATGCAGCACCGACTGCTGCAGGCCCACGTTGTGGATCCGCGCGAACGGGATCACCCGCACGCTACGTTCGAGCAGGCCGCTGCGCACGACCAGCGCGTCGCCGCTGACGCCGTAGCGGTAGGTGAGGTAGCGCCACACCGCCGTCAGCGCGAGCGCGCCCACGCCGATGAGCGGCCACAGTTCGTTGCGGTCGCCGCCGA
Source organism: Lysobacter terrestris (assembly GCF_014489475.1). Classification (GTDB taxonomy): domain Bacteria; phylum Pseudomonadota; class Gammaproteobacteria; order Xanthomonadales; family Xanthomonadaceae; genus Agrilutibacter; species Agrilutibacter terrestris. The sequence continues at coordinate 1,942,270 of NZ_CP060820.1, forward strand.
AGAAGAACGCCGCGACCAGCGGCACGATGAACTGCTTGAGCTGCTGCAGCAGCACGAACAGCCAGGACATCGGGTGCAGGCGCTGGTCGACGCGGATGGCGTCGCCCCCGGGCGCTGGTTGCGGACTGGCTTCCACGACGGGCGAATCAGTCGTCGTCATGGTCGATCTGCCGGCCCAGCACGTCGCGCAGGCGTTCGGCGTCGCCTTCGTCCAGGTGCGCCAGGGTGACGGCGCTGTGGCGCGTGCCGGCGGTGTGCACGACCAGCGTCGCCAGCCGACGGCGGCGCTGCAGCGGGCCGCGCTTGAGGTCGAGGTGCTGCACGCGCGTCGCCGGCACGCGCGTCTCGCGCTGGAACATCCGTCCGCGCCGGATCGCGATGCCGTCCTCGTCCAGGCGCCACGCGACGTGGCGGAACTGCCGCAGCCCCAGCCATAGCCCGCCGAGCGCGACCACCACCACGCCGCAGAGCGCGCCGAGCAGGCCGGGCCCGTCGAGCGCGGTGCCCAGCACGAATCCCGCGAACGCCGCCGGAATCGCCAAGCCCATGCGCGACAGCACGAACAGCGCCCGCGCCCGCGCCGGCAGTGGTTGCCAGTCCGCCATCGACGGTGCCGGCGGCATCGTTGCGACTGCCTCGTTCATGCTCAGCGTATCCCCCGGTACGGATTGTCGTAGCCGCTGCCCGACGGCCGCAGCGTATAGCGCTTGTACGTCCACTGGTACTGCGTCGGATCGCGCCGCGCGATGCGTTCGAGCGCGGCATTGAGCGCAGTAACGGCAACGATCGGATCGGCATCGCCGACAGCGTCCGGCGCGGCTTCCACGTGCAGGGCGAAGGCGGGCTGGCCATCGCGGCCGCTGTCGAGGCGCTCGCACCAGGCGAACACCACCGCCGCGCCGGTGCGATGGGCGAGCCGACCCAGCAGGGTCATCGTCAACGCGGGTACGCCGAAGAAGGGGGCGAACTCGCCATCGCCCTGCTTGGGCTGCTGGTCGGGCAGGATGCCCACCACGCCGCCGTCCTTGAGCAGCTTGAACAGCTGGCGCACGCCCGGCCCTTCGGCGCGGACCTGGGTGACGCGCGCGGCGTTGGCGTCGTCGGCGCGCACGCGGCGCAGGAAGGCATCGCCGACCGGGGATTCCGGCGGCGCATACAGGATCGCCAGCGGCGTGTGCGCCGCGAGCCACTGGTTGAGCAGTTCCCAGTTGCCGTAATGCGGCGCCGCCACGATCACGCCGCGCCCGGCGCGGATCGCCGCGTCGAAGCGGTCGACGCCGTGTTCCTCGCGGATCAGCGCGAGGTTCTCGGCGTGCGGCCGGGTCCACAGCCGCAGCGTCTCGATCGCCTGCCGCGCGGTCGTGCGCACGATGCGCTGCTGCAGTTCCTCGCGTTGCGCGGGGAGCAGCGCGGGTTCGATGAGTTCGAGGTTGCGGCGCGCAACGCGGGCTTCGCGGGTGTTACGCCGCAGCATCAGCGCCGCCGCCGCATCGCCCAGCCGCAGCAACCACGGCCAGGGCAGACGGGTGAGCAGCGAAGCGAAGGCGTACAGGACGCGGGCGATGAGGTCATGCATGGGCCCGCGAGTGTAGCGTCGCGGTGCCGCGCTCCCGCAGTTGGCGTGTCGCGTTCGCGCGCGGGCCCGTAGGATTCGTGTCCCTTCCTTTCGCATCCGACCGCATGCTTGCCCTGATCCAGCGCGTCACCGAAGCCCGCGTCAGCGTCGATGGCGAAACCGTCGGCGCCATCGGCCCCGGCCTGCTCGCCCTGGTCGGGGTCGAGCCCGGCGATGGCGCCGCACAGGTCGCCCGCATGGCCGAACGCCTGCTGGGCTACCGCGTCTTCGACGACGGGCAGGGGCGGATGAACCTCAGCCTGGCCGACACCGGCGGCGGCCTGCTGCTGGTCAGCCAGTTCACCCTGGCGGCCGACACCCGCAAGGGCATGCGCGCCGGCTTCCAGACTGCCGCCGCGCCGGAGGCAGCTGAACCCGTGTTCAGCCAGCTGCTGGCAACGTGCCGGCAAAAGCACGCGCCGGGGGTGGAAACCGGGCGGTTCGGTGCCCATATGGTGGTCAGCCTGGTCAACGACGGACCGGTGACCTTCCTGCTCAAGGCGTAGGGCGGGCTCCAGCCCGCCATCCCACGGAAGCACCCCGGGGTCCCTCGGCCGCCTCCGTTGGATCAGGCCACCCGCCCGGCAGTACCCGCTTCCGCTGGTATAATGCTTGGTTCCCTTAGTACCCCTTCCCGGTGTCCACTTCATGGCCAACGAACGTCCAGCGCCCCAGTCCGACATCAAGCAGCTGATCAGCAAGGGCCTGGAACAGGGCTACCTGACCTACGCCGAAGTCAACGACCACCTCCCCGACGACATGGTCGACGCGGAGCAGATCGAAGACATCATCGGCATGATCAACGGCATGGGCATCGAGGTGCACGAAGTTGCGCCCGACGCCGAGACCCTGCTGCTCGCCGGCGAGGCGAGCCCGGGCGGCCGTGATGTCGACGAAACCGCTGCCGAAGAAGCCGCGGCCGCGCTGACCTCGCTCGATGGCGAAGGCGGCCGCACCACCGACCCGGTGCGCATGTACATGCGCGAGATGGGCACGGTCGAGCTGCTGACCCGCGAAGGCGAAATCGCCATCGCCAAGCGCATCGAGGAAGGCCTGAACCAGATGCAGGCCGCGCTCGCCTCGTTCCCGGCGACGATCCAGCAGATCCTCGGCGACTACGAGATCCACAAGACCGGCAAGAAACGCCTGGCCGAAATCGTGGTGGGCTTCCTCGACGCCGAGCCCGAACCCGAGCCGGTGCCGGCCGCGGCCGCCGAGGTCGATGCCGACGCGGAAGAGGATGACGACGTCGAAGTCGCCGGTGGCGACGACGAAGCCGCCGACGAGGGCCCGACCGGTCCGGATCCGCTCGAAGTCGCCGCGCGCATGGAGAAGATCGCCGATGCGTGGGGTCGCTTCGAGAAGGGCTACGCCAAGCACGGTCCGGCCCACAAGACGGTGCTCAAGGCGCGCGAGGAAATGGCGGAAGTCTTCGTCACCCTCAAGCTGCCGCTCGGCCTGACCGACACGCTGGTGAAGAACCTGCGCGAGGTGCAGAACCAGGTCAAGGACCACGAGCGTCGCATCCTCGATCTGTCCACCCGCGTCGCCCGCATGCCGCGCAAGGACTTCATCCGCGCCTGGGAAGGCAACCAGACCAACCTGGGCTGGGTCGATGAAGTGCTCAAGCGCAAGCAGAAGTGGTCGTCGGGCCTGCGCGACGTCAAGGACCAGATCGTTTCCGAACAGGAAGCCACCATCGCCATCGAAGGCGCGAACTTCCTGACCCTGGCCGACCTCAAGGACATCACCCGCGCGATGGCCTACGGCGAAGCCAAGGCACGCAAGGCGAAGAAGGAAATGGTCGAGGCCAACCTGCGCCTCGTGATCTCCATCGCCAAGAAGTACACCAATCGCGGCCTGCAGTTCCTCGACCTGATCCAGGAAGGCAACATCGGCCTGATGAAGGCGGTCGACAAGTTCGAATACCGGCGCGGCTACAAGTTTTCGACCTATGCGACCTGGTGGATCCGCCAGGCGATCACCCGCTCGATCGCCGACCAGGCGCGCACCATCCGTATCCCGGTGCACATGATCGAGACGATCAACAAGCTCAACCGCATTTCCCGCCAGATGCTCCAGCAGTACGGCCGCGAGGCCACGCCGGAGGAGCTGGCCAAGGAAATGGACATGCCGGAAGACAAGATCCGCAAGGTCATGAAGATCGCGAAGGAACCGATCTCCATGGAGACGCCGATCGGCGACGACGAGGATTCGCACCTGGGCGACTTCATCGAGGACACCAACGTGGAGTCCCCGGTGGATGCGACGACCAACATCAACCTCTCGGAAACCGTGCGCGACGTGCTCGCCGGCCTGACCCCGCGGGAAGCCAAGGTGCTGCGCATGCGCTTCGGCATCGATATGAACACCGACCACACGCTGGAAGAAGTCGGCAAGCAGTTCGACGTCACCCGCGAGCGCATCCGCCAGATCGAAGCGAAGGCGCTGCGCAAGCTGCGCCACCCGAGCCGTTCGGAACAGTTGCGTTCGTTCCTCGATATCGACTGAGTTCGCCCGCACCGATGCAACGCGAAGCCCCGCCAAGTGCGGGGCTTCGTGTTTTCGGCGGAGTGCCGCCATAATTGCGCCGCGACGGGCCTATAGCTCAATGGTTAGAGCAGAGGACTCATAATCCTTTGGTTCCAGGTTCGAGTCCTGGTGGGCCCAGTACCGAGCGCGCAGCGCGAACTTCTTCGTCTTCTTCTCTACTTTTCCGTGGCTGCACCGCTAGGCGATGCAGTGTCCCGCGATGAAGCAGGTTGGCGGCGCGGAAGTTTCCTTCAGAACGAATCGGCCGGCACGCGCACCGCGCCTTCCATCAGCACGCGCGCGCTGCGGCTCATGATCGCCTTGGTAACGGTCCACTGGCCGTCGACGCGTTGCGCCTGCGCGCCGACGCGCAACGTGCCGGAGGGATGGCCGAAGCGCACTGCTTCGCGGCCCTTGTCGGTGATGGCTCCGCCGCCGGCGGCGAGGTTCACCAGGGTGCCGGGGATCGATGCGGCGGTGCCGATGGCGACCGCGGCCGTGCCCATCATCGCGTGGTGCAGCTTGCCCATCGACAGTGCGCGCACGTGCAGGTCGATCTCGCTGGCGGCGATGTGCTTGCCGCTGGAGGCGACGTAATCCTGCGCCGGCGCGACGAAGGCGACCTTCGGGGTGTGCTGGCGCGTGGCGGCGTCTTCGACCTTCGCGATCAGGCCCATGCGCACCGCGCCGTGCGCCCGGATCGCCTCGAACTTCGCCAGCGCGGCCTTGTCGTCGTTGATCGCCGGCTGCAGTTCGGTGCCGCTGTAACCCAGCTCGGCGGCGTTAAGGAAAATGGTCGGGATGCCGGCATTGATCAGCGTGGCCTTGAGCGTGCCCACGCCGGGCACTTCGAGGTCGTCGACGAGGTTCCCGGTCGGGAACATCGCGCCGCCGCCTTCGCCTTCATCGGACGGGTCGAGGAACTCCAGCTGGATCTCCGCGGCCGTGAAGGTCACGCCGTCGAGCTCGAAATCGCCGGTTTCCTGCACTTCGCCATTGCTGACCGGCACGTGCGCGACGATGGTCTTGCCGATGTTCGCCTGCCAGATGCGCACGACCGCGGTGCCGTCGCGCGGGATGCGCGACGCATCGACCAGGCCGTTGGCGATCGCGAACGGGCCGACCGCGGAAGACAGGTTGCCGCAGTTGCCGCTCCAGTCGACGAAGGCGGTGTCGATCGAGACCTGGCCGTAGAGGTAGTCGACGTCGTGATCGGGCACGTCCGACTTCGCGATGATCACGCACTTGCTGGTGCTCGACGTCGCGCCGCCCATGCCGTCGGTGTGCTTGCCGTAGGGATCGGGCGAACCGATCACGCGCATCAGCAGCGCATCGCGCGCCGGCCCGACCACCTGCGCCGCCTGCGGCAGGTCCTGCAGGCGGAAGAACACGCCCTTGCTGGTGCCGCCGCGCATGTAGGTGGCGGGGATGCGGAGTTGCGGGGCGTGGGTCATGGCGTGCTCGGAGTTGAGTGTTTGCCGTCTCCCGATGCGGCGAGCGACCTGCTGTTCTTCGCGACTGAAGCAGGTCCTTCGCTACGCTCGGGATGACGGTGATGGGGTCAGGGATTGTCGGGGATATTCGGTTCGACCAGCTGCGCGAGCAGGGCCAGCGATTCCTGCCAGCCCAGGTAGCAGAACTCGACCGGAATCGCGTCGGGAATGCCCTGCTGGACGATGTGCAGTTCGGTGCCGCACAGCACCGGCTTCAGCGTCACCGTCACTTCCATCACGCCGGGCAGTCCGGGATTTTCGAACTGGTCGTTGTAGCGCAGCTTCTCGTTCGGCACGAGTTCGAGGTAGGTGCCACCGAACGAATGGCTGCTGCCGGTACCGAAGTTGGTGAACGACATGCGGTAACTGCCGCCGACGCGCGCATCCATCGCATGGACCTTGCCGGTGAAGCCGTGCGGCGGCAGCCACTTCGCCATCGCCTCGGGATCGAGGAAGGCGCGGTAGACGCGATCGGCGGGGGCCTTGAGGACGCGGTGCAGGGTGACGGTTCCGGGCATGTCGTTACTCCTTGTTCAACGGTGGGTTTGGGGGCCTTACCGGTTAACGACGAACGAGAATTTCAAGTTTCGACAACGACCGTCTCGACAACGACCGCCGCCCGCTGGCACCGGGCCGGCTTGAAACCGACCCGAGCCGCACCGGGGCGACGCTATCAGGCCGCCTGCGCCGACTCCAGGAAGTCATTGGCAAAGCGCTGCAGCACGCCGCCGGCCTCGTAGATCGACACTTCCTCGGCGGTGTCGAGGCGGCAGGTCACCGGCACCTCCACGCGCTCGCCGTTCTTGCGGTGGATCACCAGCGTCAGCGTCGCGCGCGGCGTACGCGCGCCGAGCACGTCATAGGTCTCGGTGCCGTCGATGCCGAGCGTGGTGCGGTTGGTGCCGGGCAGGAATTCCAGCGGCAGCACGCCCATGCCGATCAGGTTGGTCCGGTGAATCCGTTCGAAACCTTCCGCGGCGATCGCTTCCACGCCGGCCAGACGCACGCCCTTCGCCGCCCAGTCGCGCGAGGAGCCCTGGCCGTAGTCGGCGCCGGCGATGATGATCAGCGGCTGGCGACGTTCCATGTAGGCCTCGATCGCTTCCCACATGCGCGTGACCTGGCCTTCCGGTTCGACGCGCGTCAGCGAGCCCTGCTTCACGCTGCCATCGGCGTTGCGCACCATCTCGTTGAGCAGCTTCGGATTGGCGAACGTCGCGCGCTGCGCGGTGAGGTGGTCGCCGCGGTGGGTGGCGTACGAATTGAAGTCTTCTTCCGGCAGGCCCATCTTCGCCAGGTATTCGCCGGCGGCACTGTCGAGCAGGATCGCGTTCGACGGCGACAGGTGGTCGGTGGTGATGTTGTCGCCGAGCACCGCGAGCGGACGCATGCCGCTGAGCGTGCGTTCGCCCGCGAGCGCGCCTTCCCAGTACGGCGGACGGCGGATGTAGGTCGATTGCGGGCGCCAGTCGTACAGCGGGCTGATCTTCTCGCCGTGTTCGACGCTGAACTTGAACATCGGGTCGTACACGCGGCGGAAATGTTCGGGCTTCACGTTCGCGGCGACGACGGCGTCGATTTCCTCGTCCGTCGGCCAGATGTCCTTGAGCGTGACCGCATGGCCCTGCGCGTCGACGCCGAGCACGTCCTTCTCGATGTCGAAGCGCACCGTGCCGGCGATCGCATAGGCGATGACCAGCGGGGGCGAGGCGAGGAAGGCCTGCTTCGCATACGGATGGATGCGGCCGTCGAAGTTGCGGTTGCCAGACAGCACCGCGGTCGCGTACAGGTCGCGCTCGATCACTTCCTTCTGGATCGCAGGATCCAGCGCGCCGCTCATGCCGTTGCAGGTGGTGCAGGCGAAACCGACGATGCCGAAACCGAGCTGCTCGAGTTCCGGCAGCAGCTTGGCTTCTTCCAGATACAGCTGCACGGCCTTGGAGCCGGGTGCGAGCGAGGTCTTCACCCACGGCTTGCGGGTGAGGCCGCGTGCATTGGCATTGCGCGCGAGCAGGCCCGCGGCGATCACGTTGCGCGGGTTGCTGGTGTTGGTGCAGCTGGTGATCGCGGCGATGATCACCGCGCCGTCGGGCATCAGACCCTGTGCTTCCTCGGCCTTGCCGGTCTCCAGCTTGGCTTCGTCGGCGATGCCGCGTTCGGCCAGTGCCGAAGTCGGCAGGCGCTTGTGCGGATTGGACGGGCCGGCGAGGTTGCGCACGACGGTCGACAGATCGAAGCTCAACGTGCGTTCGTATTGCGCGGTCTTCAGCGCATCCGCCCACAGGCCGGTCTGCTTCGCATAGGTCTCGACCAGCTTGACCTGCGCATCGTCGCGGCCGGTCAGGCGCAGGTAGTCGAGGGTGTTGCCGTCGATGAAGAACATCGCCGCGGTCGCGCCGTATTCGGGCGCCATGTTGGAGATCGTCGCGCGGTCGCCCAGCGTCAGCGCCGCGGCGCCTTCGCCACGGAATTCCAGATACGCACCGACGACCTTCGACTGGCGCAGGAATTCGGTCAGCGCCAGCACGACGTCGGTGGCGGTGATGCCGGGCGCAGGTTTGCCGGTGAGTTCCACGCCGATGATGTCGGGCAGGCGCATCCACGAGGCGCGGCCGAGCATCACGCTCTCGGCTTCCAGACCGCCGACGCCGATCGCGATCACGCCCAGCGCGTCGACGTGCGGGGTGTGGCTGTCGGTGCCGACGCAGGTATCGGGGTAGGCGACGCCGTCCTGGGTGAAGATCACTGGCGACATCTTCTCCAGATTGATCTGGTGCATGATCCCGTTGCCCGGCGGGATCACGTCGACGTTGCGGAACGCCTTCTTCGTCCAGTTGATGAAGTGGAAGCGGTCTTCGTTGCGGCGGTCCTCGATCGCGCGGTTCTTCGCGAAGGAGCCCTGGTCGAAACCGGGTGCTTCCACCGCCAGCGAGTGGTCGACGATCAGCTGGGTCGGCACCACCGGATTGATCTGCGCAGGATCGCCGCCCTTGTCCGCGATCGCATCGCGCAGGCCGGCGAGGTCGACCAGCGCGGTCTGGCCGAGGATGTCGTGGCAGACCACGCGCGCGGGGAACCACGGAAAGTCGAGGTCGCGGCGGCGTTCGATCAGCTGGGTCAGGTACGCATCGAGCATGGCCGGCTCGGCGCGGCGCACCAGGTTCTCGGCGTGCACGCGCGCGGTGTAGGGCAGCGTGTCCCAGGCGCCGGGCTTGAGGGCTTCGACCGCGGCGCGGGCATCGAAGTAATCGAGCGACGTGCCCGGGAGCGGCTTGCGGTAGTTGGTATTCATGGCGGCGGCTTCGAGTCGATGCGGTGGGCGACGGACGACGACGCGGCGCGGCCATCGTCGTGTGCGCGGGAGCGACGGCTGCGGGATTCCGCAGCGACCCGGCAATTATCCCGCAATCGCGCGGTCGGGATCGGGTTCGGCTGTGAAATGCGGGCCGGACGGCCCTGGCGCAAGGCTGCTTTCGTCAGCTGTGCAGCCCGGGTAAGGCCGCAGGCGGCACGCGGGGTCTGATGGCGCAAACCCGCACGCCGTATGACGTGGCGCGCGGCCGCGCGCTGAGCTGCACGGTTTGCCGGAGGCAGTCGCGGCGCGGTGCGCTGCGCTTACCCGGGCTACGACATCAACGAAATTCAGGCATTCGCGGGAATTCGGGCGGTTTCGTCGCCCAACCGCCCGCGTTCCATCAGCAGCACCCGGTCGGCGAGGAACTCGACCTCGGCGCGCGCGTGGGTCACGTACAGCATCGGGATGCGCGTTTCGTCCTTCACCCGCTTCAGGAACGGCAGGATCTGCTGCTTCAGGCGCTCGTCCAGCGACGACAGCGGTTCGTCGAGCAGTAGCAGGCGCGGCGAATACAGCAGCGCGCGGCCCAGCGCCACGCGCTGGCGTTCGCCACCGGAGAGCAGGGCGGGGCGGCGCTCGAGCAGGTGGCCGATCTCCAGCAGCTGCAGCACCGTGTCGAAGGTGAGCAGGCGCCGCTCGGGCGGCAGGCGGGCGTGGCCGTACAGCAGGTTGTCGCGCACGCTCAGGTGCGGGAACAGCTGCCCGTCCTGGAACACCAGGCCGAAATGGCGTTGCCACGCCGGCACGAAGACCCGGCGGGCACGATCGACCAGCACCTCGTCGTCCATGCGCAGCTGGCCGGACTGTGGCTTGAGCAAGCCCGCGATCAGCAGCAGCAAGGTGCTCTTGCCCGAACCCGACGGCCCGCAGATGCCGGTGACGCCACCGGCGAGTTCGGCGCGCGCATCCAGGTGGAAGCTGCCGCGCGCGTAGGCGAAGTCAAAGCTCAGCATGCGCGGCCCGATGGTCGCTGAAGCCCAGGCGCCGTTCGGCGCGCGCGCCGAGCCAGTGGCTCACCAGCAGCGCCGCGACCGCAAGCGCGATCGACAGCAGGGCCAGGCGCATCGCGCCGGCCTCGCCATCGGGCACGTGGGTGAGCGAGTAGATCGCCAGCGGCAGCGTGCGGGTTTCGCCGGGGATGTTGCCGACGAAGGCCATGGTCGCGCCGAATTCGCCCAGGCTGCGCGAGAAGCACAGCACGCAGCCGGCGATCAGGCCGGGCATGGCGAGCGGCAGGGTGATCGTCGCGAACACGCGCCACGGCCGCGCGCCCAGCGTCGCGGCCGCGTGTTCCAGGCGCGCGTCGATCAGGCGGAAGGCGAGGCGGATCGGCTGCACCATCAGCGGGAACGCCATCACCGCCGAGGCCAGCACCGCGCCCTTCCAGGTGAAGGCGACGACGATGCCGAAGGTGGCTTCGAGCCAGCGGCCGAGCGGCCCCTGCGTGCCCAGCAGCAACAGCAGCAGGTAACCGGGCACCACCGGTGGCAGCACCATCGGCAGCTGCACCAGCGCATCGATCAGGAAGCGGCCGGGGAAGCGGCGGCGTTCCAGCCACCAGGCCAGGGCGATGGCGGGAGGCAGGCACACGGCCGTGGCGCACAGCGCGACCTTGGCCGAGAGCCACAGCGCCTGGGTTTCCTCCGGTGACAACCACGCGGTCACGTCAGTCCTTCGGCACGGTGAAGCCGTGGCGGCGGAAGATCGCCGCGGCCTGCGGCGAACGCAGGAAGCGCAGGAAGGCCGCCGCTTCCGGGCGTGCGTCGCGGGTCAGCGCGAACGGATAGACGATCGGCGCATGCGTCTGCGCCGGGAACGCCGCGACGGTGGCGACCGCGCCACTGATGCGCGCGTCGGTCGCGTAGACGATGCCGGCACCGCATTCGCCGCGTTCGACGAAGGCCAGCGCCGTGCGCACGTCGTCGGTACCGACGATGCGGCCCTGCAGCGGCTGCCACCAGCGCAGGTGCTCCAGCGCCTGCTTGGCGTAGATGCCGACCGGCACCACGCCCGGTTCGCCGGTGCACAGCTTGCCCTTGAACGCCGCGGCGATGGCGAAGCCGGGTTGCATCCGCGCCTTGAACGCCTTGCCGGCCGGCGCGATCAGCACCAGGGTGTTGCCGAGCAGGTTGGCGCGTGTGGCGGAGTCGATGCGGCCACGCTGGTCGAGGTAGTCCATCCACTTCAGGTCGGCCGAGGCGTAGAGGTCGGCGGGGGCGCCGGCTTCCACCTGCTTGGCCAGCGCGGACGAGGCGCCGAAGGCCAGGCTCGGCTGCGGATGGCCGGCGCGCTTCCACTGCGAGGCGACTTCGTTGAGCGCGTCGGTGAGGCTGGCGGCGGCGAAGACGCGCACCGGTTGTTCCGTGGCAGGCGCGGCCGCATGCAGCGAACCGCAGGCCAGCAACGCGCTCAGGAGGAGGCAGCGGAGGATGCGCATGGGGGCGGCGCCGTCGGGAGGTCCGGCGATTCTGCCGCATGTGGCGCGGATGGGGCGTTACGTAACGTTTGCGTAGCCCGGGTAAGGCCGAAGGCCGCACCCGGGGTCGAAGCTCGCCGCAGCCGTGCCGAATAGCCGAGTAGCCCGGGTAAGCGCAGCGCACCCGGGTCGGGCTTGGCGGGGCAGAACTCGCACGCCGTATGACGTGGCGCGCGGCGGCGCGTTGAACTGCACGGTTTTCCGGAAATAGTCGCGGCGCGGTGCGCTGCGCTTACCCGGGCTACGGGCTAGCGTCGGGGGACGGAGTGTTCGCACTCGCAGCTGCGTCCTCGTGCAGCCAGGCGGCGAGGCCGCCGGACAGGTCGAGGCCGACGGCGTGCAGTTCCGGTTCGCGCATCAGCACCTTGTGCGCGCTGCGTTGCTCGGCGGCCGGCAGCTCGGCCAGCCAAGCGATCTCGCCGGCGACCAGGGTTGCCACCGGCACGCCGTCGCGCCACAGCACGCGCGCACCGAGCTGGCGCGGCACCTTGGCGCCGGCGACGACGGTGCCGACCAGGTTGAGCGGATCGAGCGCGGACAGCGCGAGCCACGCGCCATCGGGTGCGCGCTTGCGCACCTGGCGCAATGCGGCGATCGCTTCGGGCAGGGCGAACTGTTCGCCCGCCAGGCCGGCGATGAAGCGGCCGCCGCGGATCTCGCCGCGCGCTTCGAGGCGGTGGTAGACGCGCAGCAGTTCGCGCCACGACGGCAGCCACGGCGCCTCGCGTTCGAGCACGCGCCAGCTCACCACACCGTAGCGGCGCAGCAGGGTGCGGGCGATGTGTTCGATGTTCTCGGCGTCGAGGGCCGCGCTGCTTCCCGCGCTTGCGGCGCGCCGCGTCAGCGTCCAGCGCCCCGCATCCTCGATGCCGAGCAGCGCGGCGCGGCGGCCACGGCGGCCGAACGCTGCCGGGCGCTTCGACTGCGGCACCAGCAACGCGCGCAGGCCGGCGTAGCTGTCGCAGGTGACGCGGCCGCGCGCGACCAGTTCGGCCAGCGCGTCTTCCAGCTCGGTGTGCAGCAGGTGCGCACCGGCGACCAGTTCGTCGAAGAACGAGGCGCCGTGTTCTTTCAGGTAATCGGCCACGCGCTGCGCGCGCGAGGACAGCGCCGGGCCTTCGTCGAGCGAGCCCGCGGTCAGCGGCGTCCAGTGACCGAGGTGGCGGCGCGGCAGCAGCACGATCGGGGTGGCGCGGACCGGCGCGCTGCGGCCGTTGCCGCTGGCCTCGCCGCTCGCACCGCGCAACCGCGCCCAGGCGATGCGGCCGGCGGTGCACAGGTCGTCCAGCCACGAGATCGAATAGTCGTTGACGCGCGCCGGCAGCAGCTCGGCCTCCCACGCGCCGGCCGGCGCCTCGAAGCCTTCCAGTTGCGCCAGCACGCCGGCCAGCGCTTCCGGCCCGCTGACCCGCGCCGATTTCGACACGCGCTGCCAATCGCACAGGAAGCGCATGAAGTCGCGCGGCTCGACCGGCTCGATCTCGCGGCGCAGCTTGCCGATGGTGTAGCGGTGGATGCGCGCGAGCAGGTGGCGTTCGCACCATTCCTCCTCGATCGCGTGCGGCGAGAAGCGCCCGCGCATCACGTAGCCTTCGGTTTCGAGCTGCACCAGCGCGAAGTCGATGTCCGATTGCGGTAGCGCGAGCGATGCGGCGAGGGCGGCGGCCGGTGTCGGGCCGAGGCCGGTCAGGTGCGAGCGCAGCAGTTCGACCAGCGCGTCCTCGCGGGTCCAGGCTTCCTGTGCGAATTCGGCGGGTGCCTCGATCACAGGTTCGCGCGCCGCACCCGGATGCACGGCGTGGGCCTGCAGCAATCGTTCGGCGGCGAACCACAACCCCGTGCCGATCCCGAGCCGCGTGGCGCGATGGTCCTTTGCCAGCCGCTGCAACCATGGCGTCCAGGCATGCGCCTCGGCATCGTCCTGGGTGACGCAGCCCAGCCCCATCAGCGCGTCGTGCATCTCGTCGGCGTTGCGCACCTGCGGCCAGGCCTGTTCGCGCACGTCCTCGATCGCGGCGGGGTCGAGTCGGCCGAGGTCGTCGGCACTGTCCGCATCGGCATAGCGGCGCGCCATCACCGCCTGCGTGCGGCGCTCCTCCAGCGGCGCGTCGTCGAGGAACGCATACGGCCGCGCGTTCAACGCCTCGGCGGCGAACGGCGACGGCGCGGTGAGGTCGCGCGCGACCACCTTGACCTCGCCGCTTTCCATTTTCCGCAGCAGGGCCAGCCAGCCCTCGGTGTCCATCGCCTCGTGCAGGCAGTCGTCCAGCGTCTGCGCGACCAGCGGGTGGTCGGGCACCTCGCGCTCGCCGACGATGTTTTCCTGGCACGCGACCTGGTCGGGGAACACCGTCGCCAGCAGGTCTTCCGATTTCATCCGCTGCAGCTGCGGCGCGACCTTCTTGCCGCCGACGAAGCGCGGCAGGGCCAGCGCGGTGGTCGCGTTCCAGCGCCAGCGCACGCCGAACAGTGGCGCGTCGAGCAGGGCCTGGACCAGCACATGCTCGGCGGAGGACGAGTGCAGGTAGTTGGCGACTTCGATCAGCGGGAAGCTGTGGCTGGTCGATAGCGACAGCACGATTGCGTCCTCGGTCGCCGCCGCCTGCAGTTCGAAATTGAACTTGCGGCAGAAGCGCTTGCGCAGCGCCAGCCCCCAGGCGCGGTTGAGCCGGCTGCCGTAGGGCGAATGGATGATCAGCTGGGTGCCGCCGGATTCGTCGAAGAAGCGCTCCAGCGCGATCGTGTCCTGGGTCGGCAGCAGGCCGTAGGACGCGTGCTGGCGGCCGAGGTAGTCGGCCAGTTGCACCGCGGCCGCGGGGGCGAGGCCGACGTCGTCGACCAGCCAGCGCGCGGCCTTGGCGGTCGCGCCTTCGCTGCTGATGGCCTCGGCCACCTGCGCGGTCCCGTTGTCCGGACTGGCGAAGGCGAGGCGCGACGCCACCTCCGCGCGCAACCGCGACACCCCGTGCGACAACTCGTCGGTGCGCCCGGGCGCCTCGCCGAGCCAGAACGGGATGCTCGGCGGCATGCCCTGCGCGTCTTCCACGCGCACGCGGCCGGGCTCGACGCGTAGGATGCGGTAGCTGGCGTTGCCGAGCTGGAAGATGTCGCCGGCGATGCTCTCGATGGCGAAGTCTTCGTTGATCGTGCCGATGTTCTGCGACTGCGGCTCGAGGACGACGTTGTAGTCGGCGGTGTCGGGAATGGTGCCGCCCGACATCACCGCGGTCATGCGCCCGCCGGCGCGGCCGCGCAGGCGCTTGTGCACGGCGTCGCGGTGCAGGTAGCCGGCGCGCGTGCCGCGGCGGGTGGTGAAGCCCTCCGACAGCATCTTCACCACCGCGTCGAAGTCCTTGCGCTGCAGCTGCGCGTACGGCCAGGCGCGGCGGAACCACTCAAACAGCGCGTCCTCTTCCCACTCGCGCGCGCAGGCCTCAGCGACGATCTGCTGCGCCAGCACGTCCAGCGGCGCCGGCGGCATCACCAGCGCGTCGAGTTCGCCGCGGCGCACGCAGTCGAGCAGCGCCGCGCATTCGGCCAGGTCGTCGCGCGAGGACGGGAACAGCCGGCCCTTGGGCACGCCGCCGACGTGGTGGCCGGAGCGTCCCACGCGCTGCAGGAACGCGGCGATAGCGCGCGGCGAGCCAAGCTGGCACACCAGGTCGACGTCGCCGATGTCGATGCCCAGTTCCAGCGACGCGGTCGCGACCAGCACCTTGAGCTGGCCGCTTTTCAGCCGCTGCTCGGCGTCCAGGCGCAATTCCTTGGCGAGGCTGCCGTGGTGCGCGGCGACGTGTTCCTTGCCGAGCTTCTCGCCGAGGTGGCGCGCGGCGCGCTCGGCCATGCGCCGGGTGTTGACGAAGACCAGCGTGGTCGCATGCTGCTCGACCAGTTCGGCGATGCGCGCGTAGACCTGTTCCCACTGGTCGTTCGACATCACCGCCTGCAGCGGCGTGGGCGGCACTTCCAGCGCGAGGTCGCGCTGCTTGGCGTAGCCGATGTCGACGATTTCGCAGTCCGGCGTGCCGTTCGCAGCGATGGCGCCGGCGCCGACGAGGAAGCGCGCGACTTCGTCGATCGGCTTCTGCGTCGCCGACAGGCCGACGCGGGTGAGGCGTCGGCCGCACAGCGCTTCCAGCCGCTCCAGCGACAGCGCGAGGTGGCTGCCGCGCTTGCTCGCGGCGACCGCGTGGATTTCGTCGACGATCACCGTGCGCGCGCTCGCCAGCATCGCGCGGCCGGAATCGGAACCCAGCAGCACGTACAGCGATTCGGGCGTGGTGACCAGGATGTGCGGTGGCTTCTTGCGCAGCTGCGCGCGCTCGCCCTGCGGCGTGTCGCCGGTGCGCACCGCGGTGCGGATCTCCACGTCGGGCAGGCCCTGACGCGCGAGTTCCTCGCGGATGCCTTCCAGCGGCGCCTCGAGGTTGAGGTGGATGTCGTTGGACAGCGCCTTCAGCGGCGAGACGTAGACGACGTGGGTTTCGTCGGACAGACCCTGTGCCAGGCCTTCGCGCACCAGCGCGTCGATCGCGGAGAGGAAGGCGGTGAGGGTCTTGCCCGAGCCGGTCGGCGCCGCGACCAGGGTGTTGCGGCCGGAGCGGATCGCCGGCCAGGCCAGCGCCTGCGCCTCGGTGGGCCCGGGAAAGGCGCGCTCGAACCACGCGGCGACCGCGGGATGGAAACCTGCCAGGGGCGGGGCGGAGGACGGCACCGCGCCATTATCCCGCCGCGCCGCCGGCGCGGCCTGAACGGTGCGGGCATCGCCCGGACGGGAAAAATTCAGGCGGATCTGGCCGTGCATCGCGGCACAGTGCGGCCGGCCGGTCTCATGTGGTGAGACTGCGGGTGGTCGCACGATGGGTTGCTTCGGCTGTGACCACGGTTGGCCATTGCAATGCTGGCGGGGCCTGCGGGCGTGCGGCGGCTTGGCTTCGCTCGCAGCGCGACCCCACAATGCCGGCATGAACGAATCCGCGTCCCCCTTGCTCGAAACCGTCGAACACGAAACCGGGCCTTCGCCGGCCTGGAGCGTGCTGTGGCTGCACGGCCTGGGCGCCGATGGCCACGACTTCGCCCCGATCGTGCCCGAGCTGGTGCAACGCGACTGGCCGGCGGTGCGCTTCGTGTTCCCGCATGCGCCGGTGCGCGCGGTGACGATCAACAACGGTGTGCGCATGCGCGCCTGGTACGACATCCGCGACATGAACCTCGCCAACCGTGCCGACGAGGCCGGCGTCGATGAATCGGTCGCGCAGACCGAGGCGCTGATCGCACGCGAGGCTGGACGCGGCATTCCCGCCTCGCGCGTGCTGCTGGCCGGCTTCTCGCAGGGCGGCGCCATCGCGCTGGCGACCGCGCTGCGCCGCACGCAACCGCTGGCGGGCGTGGTTGCGCTGTCGACCTACCTGCCGATGGCCGAGCGCCTCGCCGCCGAAGTCACCGCGCAGGCGCCGACGCAACCGCTGTTCATGGCGCATGGCCAGTTCGATCCGGTGGTGCCGTACGCCGGCGGCGATTTCAGCGCGCGCCGCCTGCGCGAGCTCGGCTTCAACGTCGACTGGCACGCCTATCCCATGGCGCACCAGGTCTGCGCGGAGGAAATCCGCGACCTGGGCGACTGGCTGGGGCGCCGCTTCGCCGCCGCGGACGCCGGCTGATCGCATCCCATGGCCGCCCGCGCCCCGAGCGACCCCTGGCTGCCCGACCTGTGCCGGCTGCCGCGCCTGGCGGTGATGCTGGGCATGGCCGAGCTGGTGGTGGTGGTGCTGGCGTTGGCGCCCGGCGGCGCGCATTGGGACCTGGAGCGCTTCGTCACCGGCAGCGGCTTCTCGTTGTGGCTGGCGCTCACCGCCGCGGTGCTGCTGTGCGTGTCGCGGCAATGGCTGTCGAAACTGTCGCAGCCGGTCGGCACCGCGCTGGCGTTGTTCGGCAGCGGCGCGATGGCGGCGCTGGGCGCGTCGATGGCCTTCGTGATCGACGACAGCCTCGGCTACGGCCTGGTGCCGCAGGGCGTCTCGATGGGCCGCTTCGCCTGGGGCTCGGCCGCGACCACCACGCTGATCGTGGCGGTGGTGCTGCGCTACCTCTACGTCAACGACGGCTGGGCGGCGCAGGTGCGCGCGAGCGCGCGCGCCGAGGCCGATGCGTTGCAGGCGCGGATCAAGCCGCACTTCCTCTTCAACAGCATGAACACCATCGCCGGCCTGGTGCGCAGCGATCCGGTGGTGGCCGAGCGTGCGGTGCTCGACCTGTCCGACCTGTTCCGCGCCGCGCTCGGTGCCGGCGAATCGGATTCGACCCTGCGCGAAGAGATCGAGCTATGCGAGCGCTACTTCGCGATTGAACAGCTGCGCCTGCGTGACCGCCTGCGCGTAGCCTGGCGCAAGGCCGAACCGCTGCCGTGGCGCATGCCGATGCCGCGCCTGGTGCTGCAGCCGTTGCTGGAGAACGCGGTGCTGCACGGCGTTTCGCGCCTGCCCGGCGGCGGCGAGATCGAAGTGGAGCTCGCCCAGCAGGGTGACGAACTGGCCGTGTGCATCCGCAACCCGGCGCCACCGCCGCGCGAAGGCGATGTCCTGCCGACGCTCGACGCCGGCAACCAGCCGCGCTCGGGTAACCGCCACGCACAGTTCAGCATCGCCCAGCGCCTGCGTTACACCTACGGTCCGCGCGCCCGGATGGTCGCGGGGTGGAACGAGGGCTACTATCAGGTCGACCTGCGGCTGCCGGTCGCGACCGGCGCGGCGGGCCCCGCGGCGACAGGCAACAGCACAGGCAAGAGGAACGCATGAAGGTAGTCATCGCCGACGACGAGCCCCTGGCACGCGAGCGACTGCGAGGGCTGCTGGCCGACATCAAGGGCGTGGAGATCGTCGCCGACGCCGCCGACGGCCACGAGGCGCTGCACGCCTGCGCGACCCACCATCCGGACCTGGTGCTGCTCGACATCGCCATGCCCGGCATCGACGGGCTCGAAGCCGCGCGCCACCTCGCCGCATTCGAACCGCGCCCCGCGGTGGTGTTCTGCACCGCCTACGACGCGCACGCGCTGTCGGCGTTCGAAGCCGAGGCCATCGACTACCTGGTCAAGCCCGTGCGTCCCGAACGCCTGGCCGCCGCCATCGACCGCGTGCGCACCTTCGCCGCCGGCCGCGTGCAGGCGACCACGTCCACCACCGCGCCGACGCAGCGCCGCACCCACCTGTGCGCGCGCCTGCGCGGCAGCCTGCGGCTGATCCCGGTCGAGGACGTGCATTACCTGCATGCGGAAGAGAAGTACGTCATCGTCCACCACGCGCGCGGCGAGGACCTGATCGAGGAGTCGCTGAAGTCGCTGGAAGAGGAATTCGGCGAACGTTTCGTGCGCATCCACCGCAACTGCCTGGTCGCGCGGCACGAGATCATCGAACTCAAGCGCAGCGCCGACGGCCACGTGCAGGCGGTCCTGCGCCACGGCAAGCAGCCGCTGGAAGTCAGCCGGCGGTGCGTGGCGGGGTTGCGGGATACGTTGAAGCACCTCTGAGGCGGCTGCGCCTGCCCTTGCTCGTCATCCCGGCGAAGGCCGGGATCCGGTGTCTTTGCCTTGAGGCCTTGAAGCCTTGAAGCTCGTCATCCCGGCGAAAGCCGGGATCCAGCCTTTGCTTTTGAAGCTTTAAACAGGAGCAAGGCTTTCGCGCCTGCGGCGCGAGTTACTTTCTTTTCTTGCCCAAAGAAAGGTAACCAAAGAAAGGGCCCCCCGGGGCTGCGCGCCCTCCGCTTCGCTACGGGTTCGCGGTCGGGCCGGGGTTTTTAGACAGGACATCCTGTCCTGTCGAAAAATGCGCGGCATCCTTGCCGCGCACCCTGCGGGCCTGATCCGTCCCGACCGCCGCTGCGCACTGGGCCCGGAGTCAAGATCAAGGGCCAAAGGCACGACACAGGCAAAGACAACAGCGGCGCCGCCTCACCCCTGTCCTGTCGAAAAATGCGCGGCATCCGTGCCGCGCACCCTGCGGGCCTTGTCAGTCCCGGCCGCCGCTGTGCACGGGGCCCGGGAGCAAGGTCAAGGGCAGGCAAAGGCAGCAGCAACAGCCTTCTTGCCGCAGCCGATTGCCTTGGGGCGCGGCCCAAACCGGCGATAATGCGCGCATGAACCTGCTCCGCATCGCCACCCGCAAGAGCCCGCTCGCCCTGTGGCAGAGCGAACACGTCGCCGCCGCGCTGCGCGCCGCGCATCCCGGTCTCGAGGTCGTGCTGGTGCCGATGAGCACGCGTGGCGACGAGGTCCTCGACCGCTCGCTCGCCGCGATCGGCGGCAAGGGCCTGTTCCTGAAGGAGCTGGAGCTGGCGATGCTGCGCGGCGAAGCCGACTGCGCGGTGCACTCGCTCAAGGACGTGCCGATGGAACTGGAGCCCGGCTTTGCCCTGCCGGCAATCCTGCAGCGCGCCGACCACGCCGACGCCTTCGTCAGCAACGCCTACGACGACATCGCCGCATTGCCGCAGGGCGCGGTGGTCGGCACCTCGTCGCTGCGCCGACAGGCGCAGCTGCGCGCGCTGCGGCCGGACCTGCAGCTGCGCGACCTGCGCGGCAACGTCAACACCCGCCTGGGCAAGCTCGATGCCGGCGAATACGACGCGATCGTGCTCGCCTGCGCGGGCCTGCAGCGCCTCGGCTTCGAGGCGCGCATCCGCTCGCGCATGGATGCGCCGCACTGGCTGCCGGCGCCGGCGCAGGGCGCCATCGCGATCGAATGCCGCGACGACGACGCCAGCACGCGCGCGCTGTGCGCCACGCTCGACCACGCCGACACGCGCACCTGCGTCGAAGCCGAGCGGGCGATGAACCGCGCGCTGCACGGCAGCTGCCACGTGCCGGTCGCGGCCTACGCGCAACTCGCTGGCGAACACCTGCACCTGCACGGCCTGGTCGGTTCCGCCGGCGACGGCCGCGCGGTGCGCGCGCAGGCGCAGGGTCGCGGCGATGCGCCCGAGTGCCTGGGCCTGGAAGTCGCCGACCTGCTGCGCGCGCAAGGGGCCGACGCCCTGCTCGGCTTGGACTGACCCGTTCGCACCGGCGCACGACGCGTCGGCGCCACCCGCTAACGCGCGGGCGGCAACGGCACCAGGTCGAACGCGACCGTCACGCGCGGCTCGCTGTCATCGAAGGGCACGGTCCCATGCCACAGGTAGGACGGAAACAGGACCAGCTTGCCGGGCTGCGGCCGGATCACCCGGCGCGGCGGCAGTGGCAGTCCCAGCTCCTGCGGCGGCTGTCCGAACTGGATGCAGCCCGCTTCCGCCCCGTCCGCCGCGTCGCGCATCGACGGCGGCAACTGTACGTAGAACGCGGAACTGATCCATCCCTGCGAATGGATATGGTTGGCGTGGCGGCCCGCCTGCCACAGCTTGACCGACCACGAGCCGGCGAAGCGCGTGCGCCCGACGTTGCGTTGCAGGAACGGGTGCGCCGGATCGGCCGGCAGCTGCGCCAGCCATCGCCCGGCGGCCTGCTGCAACGCCTGGCGCGTCGACTCGATCACGGGATCGCGCCGGCCGAACAACTGGCCGGGTGTCTGCGAGCCACCGCGCACGCTTTCCGGCAGCGGCTCGCGTGCGGCCAGGTGCAGGGTGTCCAGTGTCGCTGCGAGCGCGACGAGGAATTCGTCGCGATCGCCGAATCCGGGCGGCACCTCGACATCGATCGCCTGCACCAGCCGCCCGTAGTCGCACAGCCAGAATTCGCGCTCGTCGCCGAGCAGGCGCCATGCGGTGGCCAGGTACGCCAGCGCCTGCTGGTTCCAGGGATCCTGCTGCAGCACGTCGCTCGCGCGTGCAGCCGCCGCCGTCGCGTCGCCGATCACCAGCAGATGGCGGCTGTAGGCATTGAGGAAGGCTGCGCTGCGATCGCCGTCCGCGTACAGGCGGGAATACAGCGGGGCGGCTTCGCCGGATTGGCCGCTGCGATCGAGTGCGTCGGCGTGCATGCGCACCAGCAGCGCGGAATCGGCCCGGCGCCGCAACGCCTGCAAACGCGCCAGGGCCTCGTCGCTCCGGCGCGCCTCGATCAGGAACGCGACGTGCGCCGACTGCAGGACCAGGTTTTCGGGTTGCGCATCGGCGGCGGCGGCGAACAGCGCGAACGGATCTTCGGGCGCCTGCAGGGGCGGGCCGTATTCCCACAGCACGCCCGCCAGGGTGCGATGCCCCGGCGCGAAGCCCGGCTGTTCCGCGACCAGGCGGCGCGCATGGCGCAGCGCGTCGGCAATGCGCCCCGCATCGATCAATGCGCCGACCAATGCGTCGCGCAGGTCCGCGCCCGGATAGCCCAGGGCTTCGGCGCGCTCGTAACAGGCGATGGTTTCGTCGGCGCGTCCCAGCAGGCGCAGGACGGCACCGAGGTTGATCCACGCACTGGCCGAGCGCGGATCGAGCGCCACCGCATTGCGGAACGCGGTCTCCGCCGCGGGCAGGTCGCCGGCGTCGCGCCGCGCGTTGCCCAGGTAATGCCAGGCCAATGCGGACGGTTGCAGCGCCAGGGCCTGTTCGAACGCGACCGTGGCCGCCTGGTGCTGCCCCAGCGACAACTCGGCGGCCCCCAGGTCGATCCAGGCCTGCACGAATTTCGGCTGCACGGCGAGGGCGCGGCGCCATAGCGGAATCGCTTCCTGCACGCGCCCCTGACCGCGCAGCAGCACCGCCAGGTTGGCGAGGATGCCGGGATGGGCGGGGGCGAGCTGCAGCGCCTGTACGAATTCGCGTTCGGCGTCGGCGGCGCTGCCGGAACGCGCCAGGCACAGCGCGAGCAGTTGCCGCGCTTCGGCGTCCTGGGGCGCGCGTGCGACCAGTTGTTGTGCCAGCGGCAGCGCCTCGCCGATCACGCCGCTGCGCAACAGGCCGATCACGGCATTCAGTTGTTGCGGCATGTCGGAAGGACGCAAGACAGTTACCCGTGAGTGCGGCGGCGGAGTGGAGGTGCGCTCGCAGGATACAGGCGCCATCGGCACGCCTTGCGTCTCAGTAGCCTTGCGTCTCAGTAATAGAGCGTGACCAGGTGCCGCGCCTGCGCGAAGAACAGCCAGCGTTCGACGAGGGCGCCGATCAGCGCGCTCAGCGCCGCGGCCAGCAGCCACGGCGCGGCATCGACGTGCACGAACAGCCACACCGGCACGAGCAGCAGTGCCGGCAGGATGGCGAACAACGCCAGCGCGACCTGCCGCAACCGCCGCGCATGCTTGCGCGCGACCACGAAGCCCATTTCGCGGGTGAGGTAATTGGCTTCGGTGTGCGGGCGTTCGAACACGCTGACGTCGCGGCCCGGCAGGCCGACCGCATCGGCGCGCGTCACCGTCAGCGGCGTGGTGTCGATGTCGCGCCAGTAGCGCGACTTCAGCACGGCCAGGACGATCGCTGCAGCAATCCCTGCGATCGCCACGCCATTGCCGATGCCGTCGCGGGCGAGCAGGGCGCCGCACAGCAGGCCGCCGGTCAGCAGCGCGAACAGCAGGTACACCGGTACCACCGCCGGATGGCGCCAGGCCGGGATCGGCTTGAGCGAGGCGTAGATCATCGCCGTGCACGCCACGGTGGCGAGGGCGCCGAGCAGCAGCAGCACGCCGGTCGCGATGATCGCGCCGCTCCAGCCACGCGGCAGGCTGTCGTCGCCGTGCGCGGCGAACACCGTCACCGCCGCCAGTGCGGCCAGCGCCAGCGCCGGCACGTAGGTCGCCAGCGCGAGCACGCCTTCGCGCGACAGCCACGAGGTGCGCCATTGCGAGAACGCACGCCACGCGCGCTGCGGCTTGCCCAGGTGCGCGGTGGAACTGAGCAGTCCCACCGTCACCAGCACCAGCGCGAGGACCACGCAGGCCAGCAGCGATTGCGCGCCAGCCCAGCGCAGCATCGCCGCGAGTGCGGTCCACGCGAGCAGGCCGTAGCCGGCGCCGGACAGGGTGGTGAAGAAGATGACGGAAAACGCAGGATGCATGGCGGACGACTCAGCCGGTCAGGTGGACGCCGATCTGCTCGGCACGGTGCGGGTGAAGACGATGGCCGTGGCGACGCGCGCTCATCGCGACAGCACGCGATCGAGCCAGCGCAGGACCGGCGGGAGCGCCGCGGTGTCGAGCGCTTCTCCGCCGGGTTCACCGGCATTCGCCACATCGACGCCCTGGCCCGCGCGCCGTGGTCGCGGCGGCAGGTAGCGGTTGACCGGCGCGTAGCCGAGTTCCGGCATCAGCGCGACGCCGCCGCGCTCGGCCACCAGCCGCGACACCTTCGAGTCGGGATCGCCGAGGTCGCCGAAGTGGCGCGCGCGGGTCGGACAGACCTGCACGCACGCCGGTTCGCGTTCGGCTTCCGGCAACTGCTCGTTGTAGATGCGGTCGATGCACAGCGTGCATTTCTTCATCACGCCTTCGACGTGCGAGTACTCGCGCGCGCCGTACGGGCAAGCCCACGAGCACAGCTTGCAGCCGATGCACTTGTCCTCGTCGACCAGGACGATGCCGTCCTCCGCACGCTTGTAGCTGGCACCGGTCGGGCACACGGTCACGCACGCGGGCGTCTCGCAATGCAGGCACGAGCGCGGGAAGTGCAGGGTCATCGCCGGCTGCGCGGCCAGCTGCTGCGCCAGCGGGGCATTGGAACTGCAGGCCGTGGCCGAGGTGCTCTGGGTGAAGTTCAGCGCCTGGTGCGCGCCGGGATCATGCGCCGGCGTGGCGAAGTCGGTCGCGGCGACCTCGTAGCTGTGCACGCGGTTGAACCACACGCCGCTGGGATCCTTGCCGTAGGGCTGCTCGTCGGTGAGCGGCGCGGCGAAGCCGCCGGCGTTCCATTCCTTGCAGCCGACCGCGCAGGCGTGGCAACCCACGCAGATGTCGAGGTCGATCACTAGGCCGAGTTTCTTCGTCGACGGCGGCGGCAGCGCGGTCACTTCTTCGGCCCCCGGAGCAGGAGCAGGCCGATGGCGAAGGCCCCCACGGCCAGCAGCACGCTGGGCATCAACCCGATCAGCACGTCGCGCATCGACGCCGCGTGCGCCGGCAGGCCGCCGATCGGATCGATCACGCCATAGCCCAGCAGCACGATCAGGGCGAAGCCGAGCGCGACGCAGGTGTAGCCGGCGTACTTGCGGGCGTTCATGCGGATTCCTTCTTGTTGCGGGCCGCTTCCGCGCGCGCCGCGCGATCGTGCTGGTTTTCGGCTTCCGCGCGTTTCGCGCGATCGCGCTGGTTTTCCGCTTCCGCGCGTTTCGCGCGGAAGCCGGCGCCGTAGCGCAGCGGGCGGTCGTCGGCTGCGCCCATGTTGAGCGCGGCGAACTGCGGCGCGCTCTGCTGCGCCGGGTCTTCGGCCTTGGTGATGCGCACGCGCAGGTCGAACCACGCGGCCTGCCCGGTGACCGGGTCGGCGTTGAAGTAATCGCCGCGCGGGGTGATGTCGCTGATCAGGTGGTTGAGCAGGAAGCCCTTCTGGCCTTCCGGCGCGTCCTTGCCCAGCCGCCATGCGCCGCGCCGCTTGCCGATCGCGTTCCACGTCCACACCGTGTCGGGCTGCACGTTGGCGGCGAACTTCGCCTGCACGGTGATCGTGCCCTGGTGCGAAGTCACGTTGATCCAGTCCTCGTCATCGAGGCCGTACTTGGCGCCCGTCGCCGGATGCAGGTACAGGTAGTTGCGCGTGGCGATCTGCCGCAGCCAGGCGTTCTGCGAACCCCAGGCGTGGTACATGAACATCGGCCGCTGGGTGATCGCGCTGAGCGGGAAGGGATGGTCCTCCGCCGGCCGGCCCTCGCCCCGGCCCTCTCCCGCAGGCGGGAGCGGGGGAGCTGGTGCCGAACGGGAGTCGCTTCGATGATCCGCGCCGGTAACCGGGTTCGCCTCGGCTCCGGTCTGCGCGTATTCGAAGGGCTCGTACCAGATCGGCAGCGGATCGAAGTAGGTCGCCACGCGTTCGCGGTGCTGCGCCGGTGGCTGCCGGTCACCGAAGCCGCGCGCGGCGCGGCGGAACTTCTGCAGCGTCTCCGAATACAGCTGCAGGGTGATCGGCGCGGTGCCGGCGAGGAAGCCCATGCGCTGCGCCCATTCGAGATAGCCGCGGTTGGCCATCTTGTAATAGCGCGCGTCCTCAGGGATCTCGCTGCGCCAGAAACCGTTGTTCTCGATATAGCGCTGCAGCTGCCCGGGATTGGGCGCGCCCTTGGCTTCGAGCGAACCGTCCTCGCCGCGCCAGCCGGCGAGCAGGCCGACACCCGGCGCGCGCTCGTGGCGCTGGATGTAGTCGGCGTAGTCGCGGTACTTCGGTGAACCGTCCTCGTTGCACAGGCCGGGCAGGCCCAGGCGCGCACCCAGGTCGATCAGCACGCTCTGGAAGCCGCGCACGTCGCGCCCTTCGCGTTGATCCGCCGCCTCCAGCACCGGATGGCGGATCGCGTCGATCGCCGCGTCGGCGTCGGAGATCGGCCGGTCCAGCAGCGAGATCGCGTCGAAGCGTTCGAGGTAGGTCGTGTCCGGCAGCACCAGGTCGGCGTAGGCGACCATCTCGCTCGCATAGGCATCGGCGTAGATGATGCGCGGGATCTTGTACTCGCCAGCCGCGTCCTTGTCGGTGAGCATCGCGATGGTCTCGCGCGTGTTCATCGACGAGTTCCAGCTCATGTTCGCCATGAACATCATCAGCGTGTCGATCCGGTAGGGATCGCCCGCCCACGCGTTGCGGATCACGCCGTGCATCATCCCGTGCGCGGACAGCGGATAGGCCCACGAATAGGCGTGGTCGATGCGGCGCGGGTTGCCGTCGGCGTCGACGACGAGGTCTTCCGGTGCGTGCACGAAGCCCAGCGGCGCGGCATCGAGCACGCCGTTGGCCTGGCGCGCCTTGCCGGGACGGTTCGGCGGCGCGATCGGCTTGGGGAACGGCGGCTGGTAGCGGAACGAGCCCGGCGTATCCACCGCGCCCAGCAGCAGTTGCAGCAGGTGCAGCGCGCGGCAGGTGTGGAAGCCGTTGCTGTGCGCGCTGATGCCGCGCATCGCGTGCATCGCCACCGGGCGGCCGATCATTTCCTCGTGCACGCGGCCGTGCGCATCGGTCCAGCGCACCGGCAGGCGGATCTCGTTGTCGAATGCCGCCTCGGCCAGTTCGCGCGCGATGCGGCGGATGGTGTCGGCGGGAATGCCGCAGCGTTCGCTCACCGCATCCGGCGAATACCGCGGATCGAGGTAGCGCTCGACCACCAGGTGGAACACCGGCACGGCGCGGCGGCCGTCGGCCAGGGCGACTTCGCCGACGACGGCGGGCGACACGTCGATGGAATCCGCGTCCGCCGGCGCATTCGTGCGCTTGTCGAAGCACTGCGGCCTGCCCTCGGCATCGCGCGCGAACATGCCGTCGTCTTCGCCCTGCGGGTCCTGCACCACCAGCCAGTGCGCGTTGGTGTAACGCACCAGGTAATCGAGGTCGACACGGTCGGCCTTGAGCAGTTCATGGATCAGTGCGAACGCGAACAGGCCGTCGGTGCCGGGGCGGATGCCGATCCATTCGTCGGCGATCGCGCCGTAGCCGGTGCGCACCGGGTTCACCGCGACGATCTTGGCGCCGTGGCCCTTGAGCTTGCCCAGGCCGAGCTTGATCGGGTTGGAATCGTGGTCTTCGGCCACGCCCCACATCATCAGGTATCTGGCGTGCTCCCAATCGGGCTCGCCGAACTCCCAGAACGAACCGCCCAGCGTGTACAGCCCGCCCGCGGCCATGTTCACCGAGCAGAAGCCGCCGTGCGCGGCGTAGTTGATCGTGCCGAACTGCTGCGCCCACCAGCCGGTCAGCGCCTGCGACTGGTCGCGGCCGGTGAAGAAGGCGAGTTCGTCGGGATTGCGTTCGCGGATCGGCGCCAGCCACGAGGTCGCGATCGCCAGCGCCTCGTCCCATTCGATTTCCTTGAACTCGGCCTTGCCGCGCTCGCCCACGCGCAGCAGCGGCTTGTCCAGCCGCGCCGGCGAGTAGTGCTGCATGATCCCGGCCGAGCCTTTCGCGCACAGCACGCCCTTGTTGACCGGGTGCGCGGGATTGCCCTGGATGTAACGCACCTTGCCGTCGGCCAGCCACACCTTGATGCCGCAGCGGCAGGCGCACATGTAGCAGGTGGTGGTCTTGACCTCGTCCCCGGGCGAGGGCGAGTAGTCGATCACGGGTTCGGCAGGCGCGTGCATGCCGCGCATTGTAGGGCGGGCTCAAGCCCGCCGTATTGAGCCCCGCCGTATGCCAATGGCAGCCGTCTTCTCCCCGCTCGCGGGGAGAAGATGCCCGCAGGGCAGATGAGGGGGCGAGCGTAGCGAGCTGTTTTGCTCCCGCTGCCTCTCTAGCAGCAACAACATAAGCACTCGCTACGCTCGCCCCCTCACCGCCCCTTCGCGGCATCTCTCCCGTCGACGGGGAGAGGGAAGGGAATGGCGCTGCCATACGCACGCCGCTGGTGTTTGCCATACTTGCACGCGGCCGGCCTGAGTCTCGCGCGCCGTCGCCACCTCCCCGCACGCTCCCGGCACTCCGACATGGAACGCATCGAACGCATCCACGCCCTGCACCGCATCCTCAGCGCCGCGCGCTATCCGGTGACCGTGCAGCGCCTGCAGGAAGACCTGGAGTGCTCGCGGGCGACGGTCTATCGCGACCTCGCCTACCTGCGCGATTACCTGATGGCGCCGGTGATCGGCAACGGCGAGGCCGGCTTCCAGTACGACCACAAGGAGGCGCAGCGCTTCGAGCTGCCGGGCCTGTGGCTGAGCTCGGAAGAACTGCACGCCCTGCTCGCCGCGCAACAGCTGCTGGTGCGCAGCGGCGGCGGCGTGCTGTCGAACGCGCTGGCGCCGTTGCAGCAACGCATCGAGAAGCTGCTGGACGAACACGCCGGCGGCCGCCGCCTGCCGGTCGAACGCGTGCGCGTGGTCCCGCACCGCACCCGCAAGCTCGACGAGACCGCGTTCCGCGTCGTCGCCACCGCGGTGCTCGACCGCAAGCCGCTCAGCTTCGAATACCGCGCGCGCTCCACCGACGAGCGCACGCGCCGCACCGTCTCGCCGCAGCGGCTGACCCATTACCGCGACAACTGGTACCTGGATGCCTGGGACCACGACCGCGACGCGTTGCGCAGCTTCTCGGTCGACCGCATCAGCGGCGCGAAGCTGCTGGAAACCGCCGTGCACGACGTCGCCGACGAGGAACTCGACCGCCACCTGGCCTCCAGCTACGGCATCTTCTCCGGCACGCCCAAGGGCTGGGCGACCATCGTGTTCAGCGCCAAGGCCGCGCGCTGGGTCGCCGACGAGCACTGGCATTCGCAGCAGCAGGGCCGCTACCTGTCCGACGGCCGCTACGAACTGAAGGTGCCCTACAGCGCCGGCCGCGAACTGCTGATGGACGTGATGCACTACGGCAGCGAGGCCGAAGTGGTCGAACCCGCATCCCTGCGCGAACAGGCGCGCACGCTGCATGCGTTGGCGTTGAGCAACTACGAGCGCTGAGGCGCGCCGTGCCCGTTCGCCTCACGTAGCCGGGTAAGGCCCAGGCCGCATCCGGGGTTGAATCCCGCCGCGTTACGAAAAGCACCCGGGTGCGCTGCGCTTACCCGGGCTACACCGGTCATCGGCCTCGTTGAACCCGTCGCAGCCCCTGAGATGCCGCCGCGCGAGGCTGGCTCCACACACAGGGAGCCCGCGCCATGCGCCACACCGACACCGCCGTCCACGACGAATTCCAGCCGCGCCTCGAAGCCGCGCTTCGCTACGTCCTCGCCATCGGTCTCACCCTGGTCGTGCTGCTGCCGGGCGCGCGTGGCTTCAGCGCCACCCTGGGCTGGTTGCCGCTGTGGCTGCTGGTCATGCCGGCGGTGGCGTGGTGGGCGCTGCGCGGGTTCCCGCTGCCCGGGCGGGCGGCACCGAACCGGGCGGCCGAACGCCGCGCGCGCCGGTCCGGTCCGCAGGCGCGGCGGTGGATCCGCAGCACCCCGCGCCGCGCGCTGCCGCGGGCGGCCTGAAGCCCCGCGGCACTGCGCAGCGCTCAGGCGCGGCGACGCGCCGGGACTCCTTGCCGCGTCAGGCGTGTCGCCGCGCGCCATGACCTAGGACACGGCGTCGCGCCGGGACCCCTGTGCTAGCGTTCGGGCCTTTCCACCAGACCCGCCGCATGCCCATGCTCCCAACGCCCAAGGCCCGCAAGGCCGCCAAAAGCGCGGCCCTGTCCGTGCTCCTGACCGCCAGCCTGGCCGCGACCGTGGGTGCCGCCCACGCCGAGGACGCTCCGAAGATGAAAGACCCCGCCGACCCGTTTGCCTGGCTCGAAGCCGTCGACGCCAGCCAGTCGCTCGATTGGGTCCGTGCCCAGAACGCCAAGTCGGAAGCCGCGCTCGCCGCGACGCCGCAGTTCAAGCAGCTGGAAGGCGACATCCGCGCGATCCTCGATTCCACTGCCAAGATTCCCGGCGTCGAGAAGATCGGCGCGTACTACTACAACTTCTGGAAGGACGCGCAGCACCAGCGCGGCCTGTGGCGCCGCACCACGCTGGCCGAGTACCGCAAGGCTTCACCTGCGTGGGAGACCGTGCTCGACCTCGACGCGCTCAACGCCGCCGAGAACGAGAAGTGGGTGTGGCACGGCGCGCAATGCCTGAAGCCGGCGTACGAGCGCTGCTTGGTCGCGCTGTCGCGCGGCGGTTCCGATGCCGACGTCACCCGCGAATTCGACCTCGCCAGCAAGACCTGGGTGCAGGACGGCTTCTACCGTCCCGAGGCCAAGGGCGGCCTGAGCTGGATCGACCAGGACCGCGTCTACGTCTACACCGACTTCGGTGCCGGTTCGATGACGCCGTCGGGTTACCCGCGCATCGTCAAAGAATGGAAGCGCGGCACGCCGCTGGACAGCGCGGCCACCGTGTACGAAGGCCAGGCGCAGGACATGTACATCGCCGCCTACCACGACGACACCGTCGGCTTCGAGCGCGACTTCGTCAGCCGCACGCTCGCCTTCTACAACGACGAGCTGTACCTGCGCGGCAAGGACGGCAAGCTCGCCAAGGTCGACGCGCCGAACTCCGCCAACAAGTCGGTGCACAAGCAGTGGCTGCTGCTGGAACTGCGCGACGCCTATGAAGCCGGCGGCAAGACCTACGCCTCCGGCAGCCTGATCGCCACGAAGTTCGACGACTTCATGGCCGGCAAGCGCGAGTTCACCACGCTGTTCGCGCCGACGCAGCGCACCTCGCTGTCGTCGTACGCGTGGACGCAGAACCGCCTGGTCCTCAACGTGCTGGAAGACGTCAAGAACCGCATCAGCGTGCTCACGCCAGGTGTCGGCGAATGGAAGCGCGAGGCGTTCGTGGGTGCGCCCACGATCGGCACCGTCGGCGTCAGCCCGGTCGACGCCGACGAAGGCGACGCGGTGTGGCTGACCACCACCGACTACCTCACCCCGACCACGCTGGCGATCGCGCAGCTAGGCAAGCAGCCGGAAGTGTTGAAGACCAATCCGGTCTTCTTCGACGCCACCCGCAACGTGGTCGAGCAGCACTTCGCCACCAGCAAGGACGGCACCAAGGTCCCGTACTTCCTGGTCAAGCCGAAGAACCTCAAGCTCGACGGCAGCGCGCCGACGCTGCTGTACGGCTACGGCGGTTTCGAGGTCTCGCTGACCCCGGGTTATTCCGGCGGCGTCGGCAAGGGCTGGCTGGAGAAGGGCGGCGTGTACGTGGTCGCCAACATCCGCGGCGGCGGCGAATACGGCCCGCGCTGGCACCAGGCCGCGCTCAAGGCCAACCGCCACAAGGCCTATGAAGACTTCGCCGCGGTCGCGCAGGACCTGATCGCCAACAAGATCACCTCGACCAGGCACCTGGGCGTGCAGGGCGGCAGCAACGGCGGCCTGCTCACCGGCAACATGCTGACCCAGTACCCGGAGCTGTTCGGCGCCGTCGTCGTGCAGGTGCCGCTGCTCGACATGAAGCGCTACAGCCACCTGCTTGCGGGTGCGTCGTGGATGGCCGAGTACGGCGATCCGGACACCACCGACTGGGAATTCATCCAGACCTTCTCGCCGTACCACCTGTTCGATGCCAAGAAGACCTACCCGCCGGTGATCTTCATGACCTCGACCAAGGACGACCGCGTGCACCCGGGCCATGCCCGCAAGATGGCAGCGAAGATGCTCGAGGCCGGCAAGGACGTGACCTACTACGAGAACATCGAAGGCGGCCACGGCGGCGCGGCCAACAACGCGCAGGCCGCGCACATGAACGCGCTGGCCTACACGTTCCTGTGGGAAAAGCTGAAGTAAGACGACGTAGCCCGGGTAAGGCCACAGGCCGCACCCGGGTCACCGCGACCGGCCCCGGGTGCGCTGCGCTTACCCGGGCTACGGTTCTGCCGCTTTTTATCGGGGATGAGCGAGTCCCCATTGCGCACCGTCACCCGGGACCCCATCCATGAAGCCATCCATCCTGCTGGCCACGCTGCTGATGACCACCACCCCCGTATTCGCCGCCGATCTCCCCAGCCCGCCCGACGCGGCGAAGAAGCCGCACGCGGTGAAGGCGCCGCACGGCGCCACCCGCAATGACGACTACTACTGGCTGCGCGACGACACCCGCCAG
The DNA here is from genome assembly GCF_014489475.1 of Lysobacter terrestris. Lineage (GTDB taxonomy): Bacteria > Pseudomonadota > Gammaproteobacteria > Xanthomonadales > Xanthomonadaceae > Agrilutibacter > Agrilutibacter terrestris. The sequence continues at coordinate 1,974,355 of NZ_CP060820.1, forward strand.
AACCCGGAGATGCTGGCCTACCTCAACGCCGAGAACGCCTACGCCGACGCGGTGATGCAGCCGTTGCGGCCGCTGCAGGACAAGCTCTACGGCGAGATCGTCGCGCGCATCAAGCAGGACGACGCCTCGGTGCCGGCGCGCGAGCGCGGCTGGTGGTACTACTCGCGCTTCGAGACCGGCAAGGACTACCCGGTGTACGCGCGCCGCAAGGACGGCAGCGGCGTCGATGCCGGCTCGATCCAGCAGGCCAACGCCGCCGCCGACTTCGCCGCCGAGCAGGTGCTGCTCGACGTCAACGCGATGGCTGCCGGCAAGGATTACTTCAGCGTCGGCGACTACGAGGTGAGCCAGGACAACACCATCCTGGCCTGGGCCGACGACGCCGTCGGCCGCCGCCAGTACACGATCCGCTTCAAGAACCTCGCCACCGGCGAGGTCTACGCCGATACCGTCACCGGCGTTTCGCCCAACCTGGTCTGGGCCGACGACAACAAGACCCTGTTCTACGTCGAGAACGACCCGGAAACCCTGCTCACCGTGCGCGTGAAGAAGCACGTGCTCGGCACGCCGGCGTCCGCCGACGTGCTGGTGTACGAGGAGAAGGACGACAGCTTCTACATGGGCGTCTCGCGCACGCGCGACGACCGGTTCATCTGCATCGGCGTGAGCAGCACCGTCTCCGACGAACTGCGCTGCGCACCGGCCGCCGATCCGGCCAAGTTCACCGTGCTCGCGCCGCGCCAGCGCGACGTCGAATACGACGCCGACCACCACGGCGGCCGCTGGGTCATCCGCACCAACGCGCCCGGCGCCGACGGCAAGCCGGCGAAGAACTTCAAGCTGGTCACCGCACCGACCGCGTCGACCTCGCGCAAGGACTGGCAGGACTGGATCCCGGCGCGCGACGACGTCTACATCGACGGCTTCGAACTGTTCGACGGCTTCACCGCGATTGCCGAGCGCGCCGACGGCCTCGAGCGCGTGCGCGTGCTCGGCGTTGATGGCAAATCGGAAAACGTGAAGGCCGACGAGCCCGCGTATTCGATGGGCCTGTCGGTCAATCCCGAGCCGGACACGCCGTGGCTGCGCTACAGCTACACCTCGATGACCACGCCGAACACCACTTACGAGCTCAACACCCGGACCGGCGAGCGCCGCCTGCTCAAGCGCGACCCGGTGCCGGGCTACGACCCCGCGCAGTACACGACCGAACGCCTGTGGGCGACCGCGCGCGACGGCACCAGGGTGCCGGTGTCGCTGGTCTACAAGAAGGGCTTCAGGAAGGACGGCACCGCCGCGCTGCTGCAGTACGGCTACGGCAGCTACGGCGCGTCGATGGACCCGGGCTTCAGCAACACCGTGGTCAGCCTGCTCGACCGCGGCATGGTCTACGCCATCGCGCACATCCGCGGCGGCGAGGAAATGGGCCGCGCCTGGTACGACAACGGCAAGCTGTTCCACAAGAAGAACACCTTCACCGACTTCATCGACGTCACCGACTTCCTGGTCAAGGAAGGCTACGCCGCCAAGGACCGCGTCGCCGCGCACGGCGGCAGCGCCGGCGGCCTGCTGATGGGCGCGATCAGCAACATGGCGCCCGACCGCTACCGCGTGATCCTGACCCAGGTGCCCTTCGTCGACGTGGTCACCACCATGCTCGACGCGTCGATCCCGCTCACCACCAACGAATACGACGAGTGGGGCAACCCGGAGAAGAAGGACTACTACGACTACATGCTGTCGTACTCGCCCTACGACAACCTGAGCGCGCAGGCCTACCCGGCGATGTTCGTCGGCACCGGTCTGTGGGATTCGCAGGTGCAGTACTTCGAGCCGGCCAAGTACGTGGCCAAGCTGCGCGACCTCGACACCTCCAGCCACACCGTGGTGTTCCGCACCAACATGGACGCGGGCCACGGCGGCAAGTCGGGCCGCTTCCGCAGCTACAAGGAACGTGCGGAGATGTATGCGTTCATGCTCGACCAGCTGGGCGTCGATTCGGGCAAGTAGCCCCGGTCCTGCATGCCTCGCCGCAGCCATGACCGCGATGGAATGGGCGTGCCTGCGGCGCAGGCCGCTGCGGCGGCACGGACTCAGCGGCTGCGGAAAGTGATCGCGGCGCGGCTCTGGTGGCTCCTCGCCTACGCCAGCCTCGCCCTCGGCCTCATCGGCATCGTGGTGCCGGGCCTGCCGACCGTGCCCTTCGTCCTGCTTGCGGCCTACGCCGCCGCGCGCGGTTCGCAGCGGCTGCGCGAGCGGCTGCTGGCGCACCGCCAGTTCGGCCCGCTGATCCGCGACTGGGAGGCGCAGGGCGCGGTCAGCCGCCGCGCCAAGCGCCTGGCCAGCGGGATGATGGCCGCGTGCGCGCTGGTGATGTTCCTGACCGCGCCGAAATGGTGGATGGCCGCGACCGGCACCGCGATCATGGCCGCCGTCGCCGCGTGGCTGTGGCGGCGACCGGAGCCGCGCTGAGCCGGCCATCGCCGCATCGCGGCGCCGCGCGACGACGCTGAACGCTGCGGCCCGCCACGGTGCCGACCGCGCCATGACCACGCGCTACACTCCCCGCATGAACCGCATCCCCCGTCTTCTCGTCATCGCCGTCGCCCTGGCCGCCCTGGCCGGTTGCGGCAACAAGGGCCCGCTGATGCTGCCGTCGCCGCCGGCCGACGCCGTGCAGCCGGCGGAATCGGACGTCGCCGAACCGACCGTTACCGAGCCGGCCGTCACCGAGCCCGTGCCGGCCGAACCCAACGCCGAGCCCACCGCGACGCCGGTCGAAACCGGCACGCCCGTCCCGGCCACGCCGCCCGCCGAAGCGCCGCCGACCGACGTACCGCCGCCCCTGCCGGACCATGGCGACCATGGCTGAAGCCGTGTCCTCGCCCGTCGCGCCGTCCACCCGCGCCGGGCGCACGCTGCGCTTCAGCAAGATGCACGGCGCCGGCAACGACTTCGTCGTCATCGACCTGCGCGGCGACGCGCATCCGCTCGATCCGGCGTTGTGCCGCGCGCTCGGCGACCGCCACACCGGCGTCGGCTGCGACCAGATCCTCACCATCGAAGCGCCGCGCAGCGCGGGCGCAGTGGCCAGCTACCGCATCTGGAATTCCGACGGCTCGCTCGCCCGCCAGTGCGGCAACGGCGCGCGCTGCGTCGCCGCGTGGCTGCTGCGCGACGGCGCCGCGCGCGGCGACCGCTTCGACGTCGACAGCCCGGTCGACACCCACCACGTCGAGCGCCTCGCCGACGGCCGCTTCCGCATCGCCATGGGCGTGCCGCGCTTCGCTCCGGCCGACGTGCCGCTGCAGGGCTACACGGCCGCGCAGGGCGAATACGCGCTCGCGCACGACGGCAGCACGTACACCTTCGGCGCCGTGTCGATGGGCAACCCGCACGCGGTGATCGAAGTCGCCGACGTCGCCACCGCGCCGGTGCAAACCACCGGCCCGTTGCTGCAATCGCTGCCCGCGTTCCCCGACAGCGCCAACATCGGTTTCGTCCAGGTCGAATCGCGCGAACGCGTGCGCCTGCGCGTGTACGAACGCGGCGCCGGCGAGACCCTGGCCTGCGGCAGCGGTGCCTGCGCCGCGGCCGTGGTGCTGATGCAGCGCGGCCGCATCGCGCGCGAGGTCACCGTCGCCTTGCCCGGCGGCGAATTGCAGATCGCATGGCCGCGCGACGATGCCGCGGTCACCATGGCCGGTCCGGCCGCATTCGTGTTCGAAGGAACATTCCAGACAGGAGCAGGGTTGGCATGAGCGATGTGCAGGAAAAGCTGAGCGCGCATGAAGTCGCCGCGTGGTTGCGCCGGCATCCGCAGTTCCTCAAGCAGTTCCCCGACCTGGCGCTGAGCCTGGTCGTGCCGCGCGACGAAGGCCCGGCGGCCTCGCTGGCGAGCTACCAGCTCGAAGTCCTGCGCGACAAGAACCGCGAACTCGCGCGCCGCCTGCAGGACCTGTTCGGCAACGCGCAGGAAAACGAACGCCTCGCCGTGCGCACGCACCAGCTCACCCTCGCGCTGCTCAAGCAGGGCAACGCCGCCGACACCCTGCGCGCGATGGCCGCGACGCTGGCCGAGGACTTCAACGGCGACCTCGTGCGCATCGTCACCTACGCCCCGGTCGCGGGCCTGGAAGACGCCGACTGGCTGCAGCACATCGCCAGCGACGACGCGCGCCTGCACCCGTTCCGCGATTTCATCGCCGCCGGCGAACCGCTGTGCGGCCGCCTGCAGCCGGAGAAGCACGCGCTGCTGTACGGCATGCGCGCGGAAGAGGTGCAGTCCAGCGCGCTGCTGCCGATCGCCGGCGTCGGCCTGGTCGCCATCGGCAGCCGCGATCCCAACCGCTTCTTCCCCGGCATGGGCACGCTGTTCCTGCGCATGATGGGCGAGGCGCTGGGCGTGGCGCTGAAGCGCTATGCGTTCGTCGCCTAGACCCGCTTCTGCCGTCATCCCGGCGAAAGCCGGGATCCATTTTGACTTTGCCGTTGCGTTCCCGCTGCGAAGTCACCAGCAACCGCAAGGTGGATCCCGGCTTTCGCCGGGATGACGAGCAATCCCGATGTCCTCCGCCATCGACGACTTCCTCGCCTACCTCGCCGTCGAACGGCAGATGTCGGTGCACACGCTCGACGCCTACCGCCGTGACCTCAGCGCCGTCGCCGCCTGGGCCGCCGAGCGCGGCCACGGCGACATCGTGGGCCTGCACGCCGAACAGCTGCGCGCCTTCGCCGCCGACGAACACCGCCGCGCGCAATCGCCCAAGAGCATCCAGCGCCGCCTCTCCGCCTGCCGCAGCTTCTACACCTGGCTGCTGAAGCACGGCCGCATCGCCGCCAATCCCGCCGCTGCCATCCGCGCGCCCAAGGCACCGCGCAAGCTGCCGCAGGTGCTCGATCCCGACGAGGCCAAGGCGCTGGTCGAAGTGCCCACCGACGCACCGCTGGGCCTGCGCGACCGCGCGCTGCTGGAGCTGTTCTATTCCTCCGGCCTGCGCCTGAGCGAACTGTGCGCGCTGCGCTGGCGCGACCTCGATCTCCTCGAGGGTCTCGTCACCGTGCTCGGCAAGGGCCGCAAGCAGCGCAGCGTGCCGCTGGGCTCGCACGCGCGCGCGGCCCTGCACGACTGGCGCGCGTCCACCGGCGCCGCGCAGGACGCACCAGTGTTCCCCGGCCGCAACGGCCCGATCACCCCGCGCGCGATCCAGCTGCGCGTGCGCCAGCTTGCGCAGCAGCAAGGCCTGTTCAAGCGCGTGCACCCGCACCTGTTGCGGCATTCCTTCGCCAGCCACATCCTGGAATCCTCCGGCGACCTGCGCGGCGTGCAGGAACTGCTCGGCCACGCCGACATCGCCACCACCCAGATCTACACGCACCTGGACTACCAGCACCTGGCCAAGGTGTACGACGCCGCGCATCCGCGCGCGAAGCGGAAAAAGTAGGCGTCGGTTATCCCACCCTACGGACGTTGCATAGAGGCAACAGCAACAGCGCCCCTCATCTGCCCTTCGGGCATCTTCTCCCCGCACGCGGGGAGAAGAGGAACTTCCTTCCGATTTCACGTGATCCTCCGCGTGCGGCGCCCCCCGACCCCTCGCCCCGCTTGCGGGGAGAGGGACAGCGTTGCGAAGCAACGCAGGGTGAGGGGGCGTGAAGGCCGCGCCACGCATGACTTTCGGACCGCTTGAACCCCCGCGCGCCCACCCCCAACTTCGTGGGACCCCACGGAGATCCCCATGGACCCCAGCCGCAATCCCGATGTCTTCCACGCCACGACCATCGTGTCCGTGCGCCGCAACGGCCACGTCGCCGTCGCCGGCGACGGCCAGGTGACGCTCGGCCACACGGTGATGAAGTCGAACGCGCGCAAGGTGCGCCGCCTCGGCCGCGACGGCCAGGTGCTCGCCGGTTTCGCCGGCGCCGCCGCCGACGCCTTCACCCTGTTCGAACTGTTCGAAGCCAAGCTCGAGAAATACGGCCAGCTCACCCGCGCCGCGGTGGAACTGGCGAAGGAATGGCGCACCGAGCGCCGCCTCGGCAAGCTCGAAGCGCTGCTGATCGTCGCCGACCGCGAAACCTCGCTGATCGTCGGCGGCACCGGCGACGTGATCGAGGCCGAAGACGGCATCGTCGCCATCGGCTCCGGCGGTTCCTACGCGCTGTCGGCCGCGCGCGCACTCGCCGCGCACACGCAGCTCGACGCCAGGACCATCGCCACCGAAGCGCTCAACATCGCCGGCGACATCTGCATCTACACCAACCGCAACATCGTGGTGGAAGAACTGCAATGAAGAAGTCCGTGAACACCTCCGCCACCATGACCCCGCGCGAGATCGTGCAGGAGCTCGACCAGCACATCGTCGGCCAGCACGCCGCCAAGCGCGCCGTCGCCATCGCCCTGCGCAACCGCTGGCGCCGCATGCAGCTCGACCCGGAGCTGCGCGACGAGGTCATGCCCAAGAACATCCTGATGATCGGCCCCACCGGCGTCGGCAAGACCGAGATCGCGCGGCGCCTGGCCACGCTCGCCAACGCGCCGTTCGTGAAGGTCGAAGCCACCCGCTTCACCGAGGTCGGCTACGTCGGCAAGGACGTCGAGCAGATCGTGCGCGACCTCGCCGACACCGCGATGAAGATGTACCGCGAGCAGGCCAAGCAGCGCGTGCGCACCCAGGCCGAGGAGAACGCCGAGGACCGCATCCTCGAAGCGCTGCTGCCGCGCCGCGCGGTGACGCTGTTCGGTTTCCAGGGCGATCCCGAGGGCGTGCAGAAGGAAGAGCCGCCGCCCGAATCCGAAGCCGACGACAAGACCCGCGCCAAGCTGCGCAAGCAGCTGCGCGCCGGTGAACTCGACGACCGCGAGATCGAACTCGATTTCGCCGTGAACGTCGGCGTCGACATCATGGCGCCGCCCGGCATGGAGGAGATGGGCCAGCAGTTGCGGCAGATGTTCTCGCAGGTCGCCGGCGGCAAGACCCACAAGAAGAAGCTGACGATCAAGGCCGCGCGCAGCCAGCTGATCGAAGAGGAAGCCGGCAAGCTGGTCAACGAGGACGACGTGCGCGACGCCGCGATCGAAGCCTGCGAACAGCACGGCATCGTCTTCATCGACGAGATCGACAAGGTCGCCAAGCGCAGCGACGCCGGCACCATCGGCGGCGACGTCAGCCGCGAAGGCGTGCAGCGCGACCTGCTGCCGCTGGTGGAAGGCTCGACCGTCAGCACCAAGTACGGCTCGGTGAAGACCGACCACATCCTGTTCATTGCTTCCGGCGCGTTCCACCTCGCCAAGCCCAGCGACCTGATCCCCGAACTGCAGGGCCGCTTCCCGATCCGGGTCGAACTGGGCGCGCTGAGCAAGGACGACTTCGTCCGCATCCTCACCGAACCCAAGGCCGCGCTGATTACCCAGTACATCGAACTGCTGAAGACCGAAGGCGTGGCGCTGGCGTTCACCGCCGACGCCATCGACCGCCTCGCCGAGATCGCCGCCACGGTGAACGAGCGCCAGGAAAACATCGGCGCCCGCCGCCTGCACACCGTGCTCGAACGCCTGCTGGACGTCCTCAGCTTCGAAGCCCCCGACCGCGACGGCACCGCCGTCGCCATCGACCGCAGCTACGTCGACGCCCACCTCAACGAGCTGGTGAAGGACCCGGACCTGAGCCGGTACATCCTGTAACCCCGCGCTCCTGCTCCCGCACCGCGCAGTTCCCTTCTCCCCGCACGCACCCTTCTCCCCACCCGTACCCTTCTCCCCACCCGTACCCTTCTCCCCGCACCGCGGGGAGAAGGTGGCGCGCAGCGCCGGATGAGGGGCGCCCTTGCTGTTGCTCTTAATCCTGAGCCAAAAAAAAGGCCCCGCCATGCGGGGCCTTTCCATTGAACGAACCGCCGAAGCCTTACGCCGCTGGCGCTTCGACCTCATTGCGCTGACCATTGCCCTCGAACCGCTTGCCCATCTCGCGGTTGAGCGCTTCGAGGCCTTCGCCCTTGCTGAACTTCAACAGGTGATAACCAGCCAGCGCGGCGACCATCACGTCGCTGCCCAGCGCCGTGTCGGTGTCGCGCATCTTCTCCAGCAGGCGCACCACCCGGGTCATGCGCGCGTTGAGCGCGTCGTGGCTGCGCAGGTCGCGGCCCATCTCGTCCACGTCCACGGCCGGCGGTAACAGCGCACGGTTGGCGTGCATCGCGTCGTACGCCTTGCGGCAGAACGCCTCCGAGCCGTCGCCCATCTTGGCGAGGCGGCGGCGCTGGCCGTTGCCATTGATCGCCACGAGGATCGGTTCGAGCGCTGCTTCCAGCGTATCGAGGTGCTGGTCGATACCCGCCCATTGGGCGTCGTCGAGGTGGGTCGAAGCGAGGTTTTGACTCATTCCTTTAACTCCATGTCTTGGTTGAACGTCCGATGCCGGCCATCTTGGCGGGCACCGGGAGTCTATCGCTTCCGGCTACCGCGGCTACCCGACGCGTAGATGCGCGCCACTCTCCCGGTACGCGCCGCTCGCTCGCCGGGGAGGTGCGGGTCACCCTCCCGGTACATATGGGTCACTCGCCGGGGATACGTCGGCCACTCTCGCGGTAAGCGCGTGCCACTCGTCGGACCCAGGTACGGCACTCGCAGCCCGGATGCCGCGTATCCATGGGGGATAGGGCCGGGCCTGCCGGGAGACAGGCCGGGTACGACCCCGGGGTAGCCGGACGTCCACTTGCCGATAGGGACCGATGAAGCTGCAGACGGGCTGGTCGCAGCCCCCGCGACCGGGTGCGGCTATTCCTGTAGCCCCAGCCATCCGGAGCCTTCCCGTCATGAGCACCATCACCGTTGGCATCAACGCCGAAACGCGCCCGCTCGCCGCTGCGGACCCGCAGTGGATCATCCAGCAGATCGACGGCCGTCGCCGCGACGGTCTGGTGGTCTGCGTGCGGGTTTCCATCAGCACGCCCGATCTGCACATGACGCTGGCCACGCCGACCTGCGGTTCCGGCGCCGGTGGCCGTCCACCCACGCCGCACGAGCGTGCGGTGTTCGAGCTCTGGCGCAAGCGCGGCTTGGACGAACACGACTACCAGGCGGCACACGTCGTGGCCTTCCTCAAGCAGCTACCTCATTACCTTTGATCCTGCGTCCGCCGCGTCCCCTGTCGTATCCTCGCGCTGCACACATACACCGGGGGATGCGGCGTGCCGCTGAGTTGGAACGAGATCAAGGACCGCGCGCTCAGGTTCTCACGCGAATGGAAGGATGAAGCCAGCGAGGACGCCGAGGCCAAGTCGTTCTGGGATGCCTTCTTCGATGTGTTCGGAGTTTCGCGCCGACGCGTCGCCGCGTTCGAGAAGCGGGTGAAGAAGGTTGACGGAAAAGACGGCTTCATCGACCTGTTGTGGAAAGGCGTATTGCTGATCGAACACAAGTCGCGCGGCAAGGACCTCGACCGCGCCCACGGCCAGGCTCGCGATTATTTCCACGGCCTCAGCGACGCCGAGCTTCCGAAGTACCTGCTGGTCTCCGACTTCGCCCGCTTCCGCCTCTACGACCTCGACAGCGACGAACCGCCGGTCGAGTTTCCCATCGGCGAGTTGCACAGGCACATCCGCCGCTTCGGCTTCATCGCCGGCTATCAGGCGCGCAGCTTCAAGGAGGAAGACCCGGTCAACATCCAGGCCGCCGAGCGCATGGGCAAGCTGCATGACGCACTCAAGGCGGCGGGCTTCGATGGTCACGCGCTGGAAGTGCTGCTGGTGCGGCTGCTGTTCTGCCTGTTCGCCGACGACACCGGCATCTTCCAGCGCCACGCCTTCCACGAGCTGGTCGTGCAGCGCACGTCCGTTGACGGCGCCGACCTCGGCCTGTGGCTGGCGCAGCTGTTCCAGGTGCTCAATACCGCACAGGACAAGCGCCAGAAGACGCTGGACGCGCAACTGGCCGAATTCCCCTACGTCAACGGCAAGCTGTTCGAGGAGCCGCTACCATTGGCCGCGTTCGACGCGACAATGCGTCAGCAGCTGCTGGACGCCTCCGCACTGGACTGGAGCCGGATCAGCCCGGCGATCTTCGGCTCGATGTTCCAGTCGGTGATGGACAGCAAGGCGCGGCGCAACCTCGGTGCGCACTACACCAGCGAGAAGAACATCCTCAAGCTGATCGGGCCGCTGTTCCTCGACGGGCTGAAGGCCGAGCTGGACAAGGCCGGCAATGACGAGAAGAAGCTGGCACAGCTGCACAAGAACCTGGCGACGCTGAAATTCCTCGACCCGGCCTGCGGCTGCGGCAACTTCCTGGTCATCGCCTACCGCGAACTGCGCCAGTTGGAGCTGGAAGTCCTCACGCGCCAGTTCGCCACCCAGCAATCGCTGCTGGCGCACGTCAGCGACCATGTGCTGGTTGACGTGGACCAGTTCCATGGCATTGAGATCGAGGAATTCCCCGCGCAGATCGCCCAGGTGGCGATGTGGCTGATGGACCACCAGATGAACTTGCGCGTGGCCGAGCAGTTCGGCGAGAACGTGGTTCGCCTGCCATTAAAGAAGTCCGCAGTGATCGTGCATGGGAATGCATTGCGCATCGACTGGAACGATGTTGTGCGAGCAAAGGATTTGAGTTTCATCCTCGGCAATCCGCCTTTTGTTGGAAAAAAGGAGCAGAACACACAACAGAAAGCAGACATGGCAGTTGTGTTTTATGGAACTAAAGGTGCCGGTGTCCTCGATTTCGTTGCTGCGTGGTACCAGAAGGCGGCTGATTTCATTAGTTCTACGAGCATTCGATGCGCCTTCGTATCAACGAATTCGATAACTCAAGGAGAGCAGGTCGGAGTTCTATGGCCGCTTCTCCATGCGAAGGGGATCCAAATCCAGTTTGCTCACCGAACTTTCCGATGGAGCAGCGAGGCTCGTGGAAAGGCGGCGGTGCATTGCGTGATCATTGGTTTTGGACTTGATCGGGAGCCGGCGCCTCAGCTTGCCGATTACGGTGACGTTAATGGTGAACCGAATTTCATGCGCGCTACGGAGATCAATCCGTATCTAGTGGATGGGCCATTTGTCGCGCTACCAAACAGATCATCTCCAATTTCGACAGCGCCTTCGATGAATTACGGTAGCTTTGCGCTCGACGATGGCAACTACACGTTAGATGCATCCGAAAGAGCTCAGATTCTCGCAAGTAGTCCGCAAGCGGAGGGCTGGCTGCATCCATTCATTGGCGGGCAGGAGTTGTTGCATTCAGAGGCAAGGTGGTGCCTCTGGTTGCTTGGAGCAGACCCGACTGCCATCAAGGCTGCCCCTGTCGTACTAGAGCGCGTAGAAAAGGTTCGTACTTGGCGCTCCCGAAGTGAGCGAGAGACAACTAAGAAGCTCGCCGCAACGCCAACTCTGTTCGCAGAGAACCGGCAACCGACGACAAGCTATGTAGCCATTCCAACCGTGTCTTCCGAGAAGCGCCTATACATTCCGATGGCGTTTTTGCGGCCAGAGACGGTCGCGTCTAACCAGATCTACGTGCTTGCTGACGCGACTCTTTTTCATTTCGGGGTGTTGCATTCACAAATGCACATGTCGTGGATTCGGTCGGTTTGCGGTCGCCTCGAGAGCCGATATCGCTACTCTGCCGGCATCGTCTACAACAACTTCCCCTGGCCCGAACTCGCCGACGCCAAGCACCACTCCGCTATCGAGACTGCCGCGCAGGGCGTCCTCGACGCCCGCGCGAAGTTCCCTGGCAGCACGCTGGCCGACCTCTACGATCCGCTGACCATGCCGCCCGCGCTGGTGAAGGCGCACCAGGCACTGGATCGCGCGGTGGACGCGGCCTACCTCGCCGCCGAGAAGGCCGGCGGGCGCAAGACTCCCAAGCTCGGCACCGATGCCGAGCGCGTCGCCTTCCTGTTCGAGCGCTACCAGGCCCTCACCTCACTGCTGCCCGCGGTCAAACCCAAGAAGGTCCGCGCGCCGCGGAGCGACAACGCATGAAGTGGTGGTCGGGACTGATCGGCCTCGCGCCGTTCGCGCTGTCCGCCGGGCTCGCCCTGACCTTCGCCCTGGCCTACAAGGCCCTGAACCGGCGCATGAGCCGGCGCTCGCCGCTGGCGGGACGCAAGGTCGGCAAGCTGCCGGGGCAGGAACTGGTCGAGCGCGTGTCGGACCACGAAACCGACCTGCTGTTGGCGGTGATGCTGATGTACATGGCGTTGCCGCTGATGTTCCTGGGCTGGGTCGGCACACGCTTCCGCCTGGATACGGTGGTGTGGGGATCGGTGGAGACGATCTTCCTGCTCGGGGCGCTGGCGCTGTTTGGGTACGGGCTGTTCGGCTACGTGCGTGCGTTCAGGGCCCGCGAGCGTGCCCGCGACGGCCTGCTGGCCGAACGTGTCACTGGCATGCAGCTCAATCGCCTGGTCGCGCAGGGCTGCACGGTGATGCACGACCTGCCCGGCGAGGGCTTCAACATCGACCACGTGGTGATCGCGCCACGCGGTGTGTACGCGGTGGAAACCAAGTCGTTCCGTAAGCCGAAGCAGACCGGCGCGGGCGACGCCTATCGCGTCGTCTTCGACGGTGCACTGCTGCGCTTCCCGGACTTCGCGGAGAAGAACGCACTGGAGCAGGCACGGCGGCAGGCGCAGTGGCTGGCGAAGGTATTGCGCGAAGCGTTGGGGCGCGATGTGCCGGTGATTCCCGCACTGGCCCTGCCGGGGTGGCTCATCGAGCAGGGCGACGACACATGGCGCAACGCCGCGGTGAAGGTCTTCTCGCCGATGGGCGGCGGCGCCAACTTCATGGCCAAGGACATCCAGGCCATCGACGCGACCACGCGCAACCTGATCCGCGATGCGCTGGCAGTTCGCTATCCGGACATTCCGGCCTGACGGCGAAGTGCCGCGGGCTTGGCACAAGAACATGAGTGAACTTGAGGGGGACGGGAATGGCCAAGCGGCCCTTTAGGGGAGAGGACAGCCTGCGCTTTGAAGAAGTGGCCCGCGACGAAGTCGCTCCGTTCTTGTCCTCTCGTGGACTGCAGGTGATCGAGGATCGGCGCGTCAAGACGGGAACTGCGGTTTCGCAAACCGTTTCCGCCCGGCTTCCGGATGGCAGCCTGGCTTCGATCAAGGTCAGGCTGTGTTGGCGCAGGGATGGTCGTAACCCACGTGAACACCTGTACTCGGCCGCTCAGCTTCGGGCGCGACGCCTTGAGGCTGGTTGGGCGGCGACGATGGACGACATCACGCGCCGCAACAAACAGCAGGGTGTGACGCATTTGTTGCTGTTCCAGCGGGATCAGAACAAGACAACCCACGCAGCTCTGGTTCCGATTGATGCGGTTGCGCCGATCTGGCACGGGCAGTACCAGGTCAGCAATCAACTGATCGGGCAGGGCCTGATGGGTCGAATCCGCAAGAACCATGCAGCAAATGGGCACAGCCCAACGATATGGCTGCAGGATGATCGGACGGCGGCCGCACACGCGGTTCCCAGAGTGCTGTGGACTTGGCCCGGCGTGATCGACCTCATGCGTGGCGACGCTGGCGGGATCGGCGCCGAGGCCGCGGACGACACCTTCGACGACTGCCCGGGCGTGACGGGGGATATCGGTAGCGATGGGGGAGAGCGGATCAAGATGATTCGCTCGGCAGTCAAGCGCGACCCGCGCGTGCGTGATGCTGTCAGGGCCAGAGCCAACGGCAAGTGCGAACGTTGTGGCGCGTCGCGCGACTTCCCGGGTTTCATGGACGTGCACCACATCATGGGCGTCGAGAAGAGCGACCGCCTGCACACGTGCGTTGCGCTGTGTCCCAACTGTCACCGAGAGGCCCATCTGTCTCCGGGTGCGGAGCAGATCAGGGTCGAGTTGACGAACTATGCAAACCAGTTCAAATCCGCTGGAAGCACGTAGGGTGGGTTGAGCCGAAGGCGATACCCATCAATGCACGCGATCTGGATGACGGGTTTCGTTTCACCCAACCCATTCCTGCGAGCTGCCAGCTATCGCGTTCCAAATAGCGCGTTGATCTCTCCGTAACTCGCGCGCGGTGCATCCGCCGCGCGGCCGTCCTGCAGGAATGCGCCGGCAAGTCGGCCCACGTGGGCGAACACCGCCTCGGCCAGGTCGGAGCCGGCACTCAGGCGGCGCACGCCCAGCGCTTCGAGTTCGTCCAGCGGCGGCAGCGAGGGGCGCAGCATCACGTTGAGCGGTAGCGGCGTGCCGGCGGCGATGGCGCGGATCGCACCGGCTTCGGTCACGCCCGGCACGAACAGGCCATCGGTGCCGGCGTCGCGGTACTGCGCGGCGCGTTCGAGCACGGCTTCGACGCGGCGTTCCGGCGGCGCCAGCCCGCGCAGGTACACGTCGGTGCGCGCGTTGATGTAGACGTCGAGCCCGCGCGCGGCCAGGGCCTGCTTGATGCGCGCGATCTTGGCACACAGCAGGTCCGGTGCGGCGGCGCCGTCTTCCAGGTTGATGCCGACCACGCCGAGTTCGGCCAGCCGCACCACGTGGCCGGCGACGGTGTCGGGATCGTCCGAATAGCCGCCTTCCACGTCCATGCTCAGCGGCACGCGTACGACGCGCGCGATCTCGGCGGCGACGGCGAACAGTTGTTCGACGGGCAGCTGGTCACCGTCGGCGTAACCGCGGCTCCAGGCGACGCCGGCGCTGGTGGTCGCGATGGCCGGCGCGCCGAGGCTCTCGATCAGCCGCGCGCTGCCCGCGTCCCAGGCGTTGGCGATGCGCAGCACGCCCTGCGCGTGCAGGCGGCGGAAGTGGGCGGCGTGGTCGGCGTTGGGCATGTTGGCCTCGGCAGCTTCGGGATGGGCCAGCTTCGCAGATGTGCCCTGGCATTACCTGCCGCTTTCGGACACCGATGTGTTGCGCCGACGGATACCCAGCGATGGCGTCGGCAGGTCGGGTGCGCACGTCGGTCGTGCCCGGTCGCGGCATCTTCACGCGATGCAGACACCCATCCGTATGCTTGGCCCGGCGTCGATGCCTTCACGCGCGAGTGATCGCGCTGAACACGTGCAGGCGGCGCGGCACCCCATCTCTTCCACGCAGGACCCAGGAGATACGCATGGCTGGTTGGTATGAACTGAGCAAGAGTTCGGACGGGCAGTTCCGCTTCGTGCTGAAGGCGGGCAATTCGGAAATCATCCTCAACAGCGAGCTGTACAAGTCGCTGGATGCGGCCCGCAACGGCATTGCCTCGGTACAGAAGAACGCAGCGGACGCGGCGCGCTACGAGAAGAAGGAAGCCAGCAACGGCAAGGCCTACTTCACGCTCAAGGCCGCCAACCACCAGGTCATCGGCACCAGCCAGATGTACGCATCGGCGGACTCGCGCGATGCCGGCATCGCCTCGGTGCAGAACAACGGCGCGACCGTGACGATCAAGGAGTCGCTGTAAGACCGGATACGGCATGCCGGCCGGGCGGGCCGCAGCGAGCGGCCCGCCTGATGGAGAATCCGTCGCACCTCCCATCTTTCCCGACCTGCCGCCGCCCGACGAAGCCCGTCGCGGGGTGCGGTAGGGTGTGGGCACAGAACCACGGTTGTCGAGGCCGATGCGTGACGCGAATGGGCTGGCCGCCAGCCGCCTGCAACTCCCGCCGGGCCCCTGGCACACCGTGCTCGATTGCCTGTGCGCGCGCTTCCCCTTGATCCCGCGCGAGGTGTGGCTGGACCGCTTCGCGCGCGGGATGGTGCTGGATGCGAACGGTGCGCCGCTCGCGGTCGATGCGCCGTACCGGTTGGGCGCGGAGATCCGCTACTTCCGCGAGGTCGCGGACGAGGCGGCGATTCCGTTCCAGGAAACGCTGCTGCATGTCGACGCGCATCTGGTGGTGGCGGACAAGCCGCACTTCCTGCCGGTGACGCCGGCCGGCGGGCATGTGCGCGAGACCTTGCTGGCGCGGCTGGTGCAGCGGTTGGGGAATCCGGACTTGGTGCCGGTGCATCGCATCGATCGCGACACCGCCGGGCTGGTGCTGTTCTCGGCCGATCCCGCCACGCGCGCGGCGTACCAGGCGCTGTTCCGCGAGCGCCGCATCCACAAGCGCTACGAGGCGATCGCGCCCGCGTTGCCGGGGCAGGCGTTTCCGCTGGTGCATGCATCGCGGCTGGAAGTGGGCGAACCGTTCTTCCGCATGCGCGAGGTCGACGGCGTGGCCAACAGCGAGACGCGCATCGAGGTCATCGAGCGCATGGGCGATGCGTGGCGTTACGCGCTGGAACCGGTCACCGGGCGCAAGCACCAGCTGCGCGTGCACATGGCGACGCTGGGCGCGCCGATCCGCAACGATCGCCTGTATCCGCAGCTGGTGGCGGCGGCCGCTGACGACTATTCGCGGCCGTTGCAGTTGCTGGCGCGGGCGTTGGCCTTCGTCGATCCGCTCAGTGGGGTCGAGCGCCGCTTCGAGAGCCAGCTGCGGCTGTAGTAGTCGGCCCGATCCGCATTGCCGCTCCGCCGATCAGCGCTTGCTGCCGGCCGCCTTCGGCGCGGCCTGCTTGCGCGGATCGTCCGCCGGATTGATGTAGTTGATCTCGAACGGCCCGGTGCTGTTGATCTGCACGACGCCGCCGTTGCGGGTACTGGCTTCGTGCAGCATCTGCTTCGGCAGCAGCACGTAGTCGCCCGGCACGAGGTCGGCCGCGTGCGCGTCCGCGGCATCGCCCATCGACAGGGTGAAGTCGCCTTCGAGCACGGTTACCTGCTCGTCGGTAGGGTGCCAGTGGCGCGGCACGCGGTAGCCCGGCGGTGCCTTCAGGCGGATCGCGAATGCGCCGGGCTTGCCGGGATCGCCCGACAGCACCACCGCCTGCGCGCCAGGCGGCAGCGCCGGCGGCGCAGCACCCCATTGGATGGACGCGGCACGCACCATCGCGTGGGTCATGGGGGCATTGGCGGGATCGGCTTGCGGTTCGGCGGCCCACAACGGGCCCGGCAGCAGGCACAGGCAGAACAGGATGGACGCTTTCATCGGAACACCTCCGGCATGGCGGTCCCCTGGAGCGCCGGGCGCGGGCGACGCAACGCGTCCGCACGGCCGGCACGCGCATTCTTGCCCCGGGCCGTTAAGGCGGTGCGATTGCGCCGCCGCTCAGCCCAGGCGCTGCGTTCCCGACCAGCGTTCGCCCGGCGCCAGCACGACCGGCTGCAGCACCTGTCCGGCTTCCACGCAGACGAAGCGTTGGTGGTCGACGGGCGCGAGATCGCGCAGCGTGGCGGCCAGGGTCGCGCCGGGGTTCCACACCACGGTGTCGCTGAAGCCGTCCTGTTCGATCGCGGTGGTGTGCGCGCCGTCGCGCAGCGTCAGGGGCGCGACCACGTCGTTGTAGATGCGGTCGACTTCGCCGTCGAAACGCACGTCGAAGTTGTGTTCGCGGCGCAGCACGCCGCCGGCGGCGCTGTCTTCGTAGTCGCAACCCTGCAGGCCTTCCAGCGCGACGTCGGCGAGGTCGTGCACGCGCAGGTAGGTGTGCAGGGCGGCGGTGAAGGCGAAGTCGGTGGTGTCGGGGTTGTCGACGTCCAGGGTGAGTTCCAGCCGCGACGCCGACAGGGCGATGCACAGGCGCGCGGTGAACGCGTGCGGCCAGTGCGCGGTGCGGGCGTTGGCGTGGAGCGCGAACACGGCGCGGCCATCGGCGATGCCGTCGAACTGCCACGGCTGGCTGCGGGCGAAGCCGTGGCGGCCGTGCGGGCCGCGCTCGCCGAACTGCGGAAAGATCACCGGCACGCCGCCGCGGATCGAGGCGCCTTCGCCGTAATTGGCGCGTTCGCTCAGGAACAGGCGTTCGCGGCCGTCGGCGGGGATCCACGAGAGCACGTGCGCGCCGTGCAGGGCGACGAGGGCGGTGGCGCCGTCGGCGTGGAGGCGGAGGCAGGGGGTTCCGTTGAATTCGGTGGGTTCGGTTTGCATGGGGGGATAAGTGGTGAATCAGGAAGTTGGTGAAGCAGCAACTGGTGAAGCAGCAGTGGTGAAGTAACGGGTAATGCTGTCATCCCGAGCGTAGCGAGGGATCTGCTTTTGCAGGCGCTCAATCGGAAGCGGAACAGCAGATCCCTCGCTGCCCTCGGGATGACAACTGAAGTCGCTTCGGGGTGACTGACCCTCACCCTGCGTCGCTGCGCGACGCGGTTCCTGGCTCTGCTCCCGGCCCTTGCGCATGGCGCAAGGGCGTTCAGTCGGGCGTGCGCCAGTGGCGCACAAACGCCCGCCTTCACCGCCGCAGGCGGGGCGAGGGGTGAGGCTCCTCAATCTTCACCAATATCCTCGTTCCACACTTCCGGATTCGTCGCGATCCAGTCGCCGAGCATCGCGATGCATTCGGCGTTGGCGAGGTCGATCACGTTGACGTCGTGCTCGCGCAGCCAGTCGATGCCGCCGCGGAAGTTCACCGATTCGCCGACCACCACGGTGCCGATGTTGAACTGGCGCACCAGGCCGCTGCAGTACCAGCACGGGGCCAGCGTGGTGACCATGATCGTGTCGCGGTAGCGGCGCTGGCGGCCGGCCTTGCGGAAGGCGTCGGTCTCGCCGTGCACCGACGGGTCGCCTTCCTGCACGCGGCGGTTGTGGCCGCAGCCGAGCAGGGCGCCGTCGTTGCGGTAGAGCGCGGCGCCGATCGGGATGCCGCCTTCGGCCAGGCCCGCACGGGCTTCGGCAACGGCGGTGGCGAGCAGGGCGCGGTAGTCGGGGGTTTCGAGCATCGTGGTCGGATCGGGCTGGGTGTGGGGGGATTCTGGCATCCGCATGCCGCGGGGGCTCGTGCCGGGGCAGCAGCGGGGTCCCTCGCTGCGTGTGGGATGACGGATTTCTGCTTGCGGCCTCCCCGGGTGATTTCTTGTCGCTTTTCCTGCCGGGCGGAGCCCTTGCCCCGCGTTTTGCGATAATCCCCGCATGAGCGAACACGACACCCCCAACGGCACCACCCACTTCGGCTTCCGCGACGTGCCCGTCGCCGAGAAGCAGAAGCTGGTCGGCGAAGTCTTCTCCTCGGTCGCGGGCAACTACGACCTGATGAACGACCTGATGTCGCTGGGCGTGCACCGGGTGTGGAAGCGCTATTTCGTCGGCACCTGCCAGGTGAAGCGCGGCGACCGCGTGCTCGACCTCGCCGGCGGCACCGGCGACATCGCCGCGCTGCTGCACGAGCGCGTGGGCGCGACCGGCCACATCGTGCTGGGCGACATCAACGGCGAGATGCTCAAGGTCGGCCGCGACCGCCTGACCGATCGCGGCATCGTCGCGGGCATCGAGTTCGCCGAATGCAACGCGGAGAAGCTGCCGTTCCCCGATGCCAGCTTCGACCTGGTGACAATCGCCTTCGGCCTGCGCAACGTCACCGACAAGGACGCCGCGCTGCGCGAGATGCGCCGCGTGCTCAAGGTCGGTGGGCAGGCGCGGGTGCTGGAGTTCTCGTCCGTTACGGCGGACTGGTTCAAGCCGATCTACGACTTCCACTCGTTCAACATCCTGCCCAAGCTCGGCAAGCTGTTCGCCAACGACGCCGACAGCTACCAGTACCTGGCCGAATCGATCCGCAAGCATCCGCCGCAGGATGAGTTGAAGACGATGATGGAAGCTGCCGGCTTCGCCCGCTGCGGCTACAAGAACCTGAGTGCCGGCATCGTCGCGATCCACACCGGTTACAAGGTCTAACCGACAGTCCGACCCCTCGGGTTTCGCTACACCCGATCGGGTGTAGCGCCTGTGCGTCACTCAGCTTTGTGATGCACACCGCTATGCTGGAACCACTGTTCCACCGAGCGATCGTTCCATGGCCGGGCTTGGCGTCTATCGCACCCTATCGCGGGTGTTTCCGCGCTCGTTCCGCGCCAAGCTCATGGCGGTCGTGGCCGGCTGCACGCTGCCGCCGCTGGGCGTGTTCCTGGCGTGGGTGCTGTTGCATGAAGCGCCGACCCAGCAGCAGCTGGTGATCGGCGTTTCGCTGACGGTGGTGGCCAGCCTGCTCGGCGTGCTGGCCGCGCTGTTCCTGCTCTACCACCTGCTCACGCCGCTGCGGATGATGGCCGAGGTGGTGCGCGCGTACTGGCAGGAGCAGCGCCTGCCGGAACTGCCCGAGGACGGCCGCGACGAAGTCGGCGTGCTGATGCGCGGCATCAACTGCGGCCTGCGCGAGATCGACAACGGCATCCGCGAACTCGAGCGGCATGCGCTGGAAGACCCCCTGACCCATTCGCTGAGCCGGCGCGGCAGCGACCGCGCCCTGCATGCCTGCGTCGAGCGCGCCGAGCGTGGCCTGCCGCTGGCGCTGTACGTGCTCGACGTCGACAACCTCAAGCCGGTCAACGACGAGTACGGCCACGTCGCCGGCGATCGCATGCTCATCGACCTGGTCGCCAGCGCGCGCCACTTCCTGCGCGAGTCCGACTGGATCGGGCGCTGGGGCGGCGACGAGTTCCTGCTGTGCGTGCACGACGCGCAGGAGTCCGCCAACGAGCGCATGCGCCAGTGGCTGCGCGAGCTGGCGGCGCCGCGGCCCGACGGCATCCCGATCAGCGTGAGCATCGGCTGCGCGCAGTACCGCCCGGGCGTCGACGCGGCGCAGCTGTACCGCGAGGCCGACGCGGCGATGTATGCGGCCAAGGCCCAGGGCGGGGCGATGCTGGTGTGCGACGACGGCTTGCGCGCGGTGGCGCCGGCCATGCGCGTCGCCGGGGCCTGATGGCCTGAACCGTTGTCCGCAACTTGGCGGCTTGCGCCGGCCACGGGGCGGGTGCCGGCATGGGGCCGGGGGCGGGGCGCTACACTCCGCGCTTTCCACCGTCCACGGGCCCGTTTCATGCGCCATTCGATCCTGATGCTGTCCCTCGCGGCCGTGCTGGCCGCCACGACCGGTTGCAAGCGCGACGCCGCGCCGGCCGGCGATGCCCCGGCGTCCACTGCCGCCACCGCTCCCGCTGCCGCCCAGATGATCGACGAGCATTCCTACGCCCAGCCCGACAAGGTCAAGGTCAAGGACCTCGCCCTGGAACTGAAGGTCGACTTCGACAAGAAGGTGATCGACGGCAGCGCGACGCTGGCGCTGGACTGGCTCGACAAGGCCGCGACGCAGCTGGTGCTCGACACCCGCGACCTCGCCATCGGCAAGGTCGTCGGCGAACGCAGCGACGGCAAGTGGGAAGACCTCAAGTACGCGCTGGCGCCGGCGGACAAGGTCCTCGGCAGCAAGCTCACCATCGAAACGCCGCAGCGCAACGCGCGCGTGCGCATCACCTACACGACCTCGCCCGATGCGTCCGGCCTGCAGTGGCTGACCGCGGCGATGACCGAGGGCAAGAAGACGCCCTTCATGTTCAGCCAGTCGCAGCAGATCCACGCGCGTTCGTGGGTGCCGCTGCAGGACACGCCGAGCGTGCGCTTCACCTACACCGCGCACGTGCTGGCACCGCAGGACACGATGGTGGTGATGAGCGCGGCGATCGAGCCTGGCGCCGACAACAGCGGCGACAAGCGCGACGGCGACTACAGCTTCAGGATGCCGCAGGCGATCCCGTCCTACCTGCTGGCGATCGGTGCCGGCGACCTGGTGTTCAAGCCGATCAGCAAGCGCAGCGGCGTGTGGGCCGAGCCCACCGCGGTCGCCAAGGCGGTGGCCGAGTTCGCCGACACCGAGAAGATGATCGAGACGACGGAACAGCTGTACGGCCCGTACCGCTGGGACCGCTACGACATGCTGCTGCTGCCGCCGTCGTTCCCGTACGGCGGAATGGAAAACCCGCGCATGACCTTCCTGACCCCGACCGTGATCGTCGGCGACAAGTCGCTGGTCTCGCTGATCGCGCATGAGCTGGCGCACAGCTGGTCGGGCAACCTGGTGACCTTCTCCACCGCGAAGGACGCGTGGCTCAACGAAGGCGTCACCAGCTACGTCGAGAACCGCATCATCGAATCGATGTACGGCAAGGAACGCGCCGACATGGAGAACGTGATCGAGCGCAACGAGCTCAAGTCCGAATTCACCGCCGACAACAAGCCGCTGCAGGCGCTCGCGGTGAAGGCGGGCACGCTGAAGGACCCGGATGACAACCTCGGCTCCACCGTCTACACCAAGGGCGCGTGGTTCCTGCAGTTCCTCGAGCAGCGTTTCGGCCGCGCCGACTTCGACGCGTTCCTGCGCGGCTACTTCGACCACTTCGCGTTCCAGTCGATCTCGACCGACCAGTTCCGCGAGTACGCCAAGGCCAACCTGCTGGACAAGTACCCGGGCAAGGTGACGCAGGCCGAGTTCGACGCGTGGCTGTTTGAGCCGGGCGTGCCGGCCGACGCGCCGCAGACGACCTCCGCGCGCTTCGACGCGGTCGACGCCGCGCGCAAGGCCTGGCTCGACGCGGGCACGCTGCCGGCCAAGGACGCCAGCGCGAAGTGGACGACGCAGGAGTGGGTGCACTTCATCGAAGGCATGCCGGAAACGTTGCAGCCCGAGCAGCTGGCCGCGCTGGACGCCGCGTACCACTTCACCGGCACCCCCAACGGCGAGATCGCGCAGCGCTGGTACCCGCTGGCGGTGCGCAGCGGTTATGCCGCGGCGAACGCCGAGCTGGCGAAGTTCCTGGAACGCGTCGGCCGCCGCAAGCTGATCATGCCGACGTACAAGGAACTGGTGAAGACGCCGGCCGGGCTGAAGCTGGCCGAGGAGACCTTCGCCAAGGCGAAGCCGGGTTACCACCCGATCACCACCGGCAGCGTCGAGACGACGATTGCCGAGGCGAAGGCGGCGCCGACGAAGTAAGCAAAGTCGCGTTGTACCGAATCCTTCTCACCGCTTGCGGGGAGAAGGTGCCCGCAGGGCGGATGAGGGGCGCTGTTGCTTTGCACCATGGCGCGTCGCTACGTCCCCTCACCCTGCGTCGCTGCGCGACGCTGTCCCTCTCCCCGCAAGCGGGGAGAGGGAGGTCTGGGGCTTCTCCTGCTTAGCGGGGCGAGGGAGATGTGCTTCTTTCGAAGTAATGTTCCGGAAGTGACCCGCACACCTTGTCCATGACCTTCCGCTTCGCCCGCTACGCACTCGCCCTCCTGCTGTTGGCGATCGCCACCGCGATCGTCCTGGTCGCCCTCGACCCCTACCGCCTGGTGCGCGCCGAGTTCGCACGCCAGCGCCTCGCCGCCGGGCTCGCGCGCGGCACCATCACCGTCGCCGGCCATCGCTGGGTCTACGCCTACAGCGACGACGCGCCGCGTGATGCGCCGGTCGTGGTGATGCTCCACGGCTTCACCGGCAGCAAGGAGAACTGGTACCCGCTGGCCGAGCGCCTGCGCGGCCGCTATCGCCTGCTGCTGCCCGACTTGCCCGGCTGGGGCGAGAGTGAACGCAAGCCGGGTGAGGATTACGGCTTCCCCGCGCAGGCCACACGCGTCGATGCCTTCGTGCGCGCGCTGTCCCCCAAGGGGACTTCCTTCGGGGCGTCACCGGGGCGACCGGTGGTGCTGCTCGGGCATTCGATGGGCGGCGGCATCGCGGCGCTGGTCGCGGCGCGGCATCCCGACGACATCGCCCGCGTCGGCCTGTTCGATGCGGCCGGCGTGCGCTTCCGCGACAACCGTTTCGGTCGTGAGGTGCTGGCCGGTGCCAACCCGTTCGCGGTGCGCGATGCGGCCTCGCTGCAGCGCTACCTCGACACGGTGTTCTTTGATGAAGCCGCCAAGCCACTCATCCCGTGGCCCGCTTCGAGCGCGCTGATCGCGCGCCGCCGCCACGATGCCGCCTTCGAGCAATCCGTGCTCGACCGCATCGGGCGCAGCGAGGAGCGCTTCCTGCCCGGCATCGAGGCCGCGCGCATCCGCCAGCCCGCGCTGCTGCTGTGGTGCCGGCAGGACGCGGTGATCGATCCCAGTGCGCTGGAGTTGTACGCTGCGCGCATTCCGCAGGCCGCGCGGGTGATGCTCGACGATTGCGGCCACATGTCCATCATGGAACGCCCCGACGCCGTCGCCGCCGCGGTGACGGCATTGATCGAAAAACCTGCTTCCGGAAATCCCAAGTGATGAAACCGACCCGCTCCGCGCTGCTGCTCGCTTCCGTCCTCGCGCTCGCCGCCTGCGATTCGGCGGAGAAACAGAAAGCCGCCGCGCAAGCCGCGGCCGCCGCACAGGCCGCGGCGAAGGAACAGAAGGCGCAGGAGCTCGGCAAGCTGTTCGACGAGAAATACGCGCAGCACAACTGGGTGCTGGCGCGCGCGCACGGCGAGGAGCTGGTGGTCATGCACCCCGACAGCCCGGTGACCGCGCGCATCCGGCCGCAGTTCGAGGAAGCCAAGGCCAAGGCGGAGGCCGCGCGCGAGCAGCAGCGCCTGGCCGCGCTGTGGGAGTACCAGGGCATCGAGGTGAAGGGCGGCGAGCAGCTGTCCGCGGCGATCTATTCGAAGAAGCCCGTCGATACCGGCGTCGGCACCGCGCAGCCGGTGCGGCTGATCTTCCGCGACCACCCGTCGTGGGGGCGCAGCAGCTACCTGGTGCTGGAGAACGGCGACTTCGACTGCTACGGCGGCTGCAAGGTGCAGGTGACGCTCGACGACGGCAAGCCGCGGGCGATGGCCGCCTCGCGCCCCGACACCGACGAGGCGATCGCGATGTTCATCGAGGACGAGCGTGCGTTGTGGCGCCTGGCCGGCGGCGGCGCCAAGGCCATGAGCATCGAGTTCCCGGTGAAGATGGGCGGCAAGCGCACGGCGGTGTTCGAAGTCGGCGGCCTCGACAAGGGGCGGCTGCCCAAGTGGTGAGCCGTCGCGCGGCGCAGGCCGCGCGGACGGCGGCGCAACAAGTGTTTCACGCAGGGCGGTCGCGGGCGGAGTACTCTCGCCGCGACGGCGCCAATGGCAGCAGACCAGCGGCGCCCGGTCGGCGCCGCAGGATGCGCGCGCCGCGTCCACCAGCGGCGCCGCCGCACGGGACGGAAGGCGGATAGCCTCGCGGAGGGAGTCATGTTGTCCCCACGCCTGCACAACCTGCTCGACGAGCATCACTCGCCTTACCAGACCCTCGTCCACGATCGCACCGTCACCGCGCACGAGACCGCGGCCGCTTCGCACATCCACCAGCAGCAGTTCGCCAAGACGGTGATGCTCAAGGTCGACGGCCGGCTGGCGATGATGGTGATGCCCGCGGCCTATCGCGTCGACCTGACCCGGCTCTCGCGCGCGCTCGGCGGCGGCATGGTCGAACTCGCCGGCGAAACCGAATTCAAGGACGCCTTCGCCGATTGCGAAGTCGGCGCGATGCCGCCGTTCGGCCATCTCTACGGCATGCCGGTATACGTGGATTCGCGCCTGGCGCAGCAAGCGGAGATCGCTTTCAACGCCGGCTCGCACACCGATGCGGTGCGGATGCCGTACGAGGAGTTCGAGAAGCTGGCGCAGCCCGAGCTGCTGTGGCTGGCGCATGTGATGTAACAGTTGCACCGGTGTTGGCAGCAGGGGAGGGGCGGTCACGCCCCTCCCGCGTTGTCGGGGTTCCGTTTCGAGGGAGTTGGTATCGGGCACGGGCGCTTGCGCGAGGCAACGCCTGCACACAACTTGGTCATGACACGGGAGCAGGTGATGGATCGTTTGCTGAGGACGTGGATGGCACCCGCGGCGATGGGCCTGGCCGGATTGATGGCGGCGCCGGCGGTCGAAGCGAAGACGCTGTGGTTTTCCGGAATGAGCTGGACGGTGCGGCCGGATGGGCAAGGTGGGCCGCGCAACAACTACTGGTGCGCGGCCAACGCCTTCGTCGATGCGAACGGCGAACTGCACCTGCGCATCACCAAGATGAAAGGCAACAAGTGGTGCGCGGCGGAAATCGTCAGCGACATGCGCCTGGGCTACGGCACCTACCAGTTCCAGCTGCGCAGTCGCGTCGACCGGCTCGATCGCAACGTCGTGCTCGGCCTGTTCAATTACCCCACGGCCGACGTCGGCGCGGATGCGACCAACGAGATCGATATCGAGTTCGCCAAGTGGGGCGACGCCGCGGCCGACATGCTCAACTACACCGCCTGGCCGGTGCAGCAGTCGCTGGGGCCGTCGGGCAACACGTTCCCGCTGGCGCTCAATGGCGACCTCAGCACGCACCGCTTCATCTGGCAGCCAACCTTCATCCGCTACCAGTCGACGCACGGGCACTACGACGACAACCGGTTTCCGATCGCGGACTGGACGTTCGCGCCGGCGGACTACGGCAACCGCATCGCGCACGCGGCGATGCCGGTGCACTTCAACCTGTGGCTGGTGGCGCCGCCGTCGAACAAGCAGCCGGTGGAGATCGTCATCAGCCGGTTCACGTTCACGCCGTAGGCGCGCTCCGCACTTTTTTGATCCTCGCTTACGCAAGGCAAACAACAACCATGTCGACAGACCCGTAGGGCGGCCGGCATGGATGCCGGCCGTTTTTCGACCATGCCATGGATGGCGTGTCGAAAAATCCCGGCGGCAATGACGCGGCCGGTTTGCCTTGGCCAAGGATTGCCATTTCTTTGGTTACTTTCTTCGGGCAAGCAAAGAAGTGACCCGCCGTCAGGCGGAAGCTTTTGCTGTTGCTTCTTGAAGCTAGAAGCGCGTGACTTGCAAGATCAAGAGCGTTTCGCCCGCAAGCGGGCGAGTCACTTTCTTTGCGGGCTCAAAGAAAGTAACCAAAGAAAGAGCCGGTAGGTCCAGGTCTAACCGGCCGCTTCATTGGTCGCGGGGATTTTTCGACACGCCATCCATGGCGTGGTCGAAGAACGACGCGCATCCATGCGCGTCGCCCTTCGGGTCTACGATTGAACGGGGGTGCAAGGCCGGATCCAGGATCAAGTGCGAACTTGGCGCCAGAAAGAAAAAGGCCGCCCAATGGCGGCCTTTACTCGTTAATCGGAACCGGCTCGTCAGAGCGCGTAACCGAACTGCTGCTTGAACTGCTCGGCGAACTCTTCGTAATCGAAACGCTGGTTCTGCGTGCCCGGATGCTCGACCTTCAGCGCGCCCATCAGGTTGCCGATGCGGCCGATGGTCATCCAGTCGTAGCCCTTCTCGATGCCGAAGATCAGGCCCGCGCGGAAGGCGTCGCCGCAGCCGGTCGGGTCGGTGACGCGGCGCTCGTGCGCCGGCGGCACGTCGAAGGTCTTCTCCTTGGTGTGGATCAGCGCGCCCTTGGGGCCGCGCGTGGTGATGTAGGCCTTCACCCGCGCGACGATATCCTGCTCGCTCCAGCCCGTGCGTTCCTGCAGCAGGTTGGATTCGTAGTCGTTGACGGTGACGTAGTCGGCCAGCTCGATGAAGTCGCGCAGTTCCTTGCCGTTGAACAGCGGCATTGCCTGGCCCGGGTCGAAGATGAAGGGAATGCCGGCGTCGGCGAATTCCTTCGCGTTCTGCAGCATGCCTTCGCGCCCGTCGGGGCTGACGATGCCGAAGCTCACGCCCGGCACGTCCTTCACGTGGTTCTCGTACGACCGCATCATCGCGCCCGGATGGAAGGCGGTGATCTGGTTGTTGTCGTGGTCGGTGGTGATGAAGGCCTGCGGCGTGAACAGCTCGTCGATCACCTTCACGCGGTCCAGGGTGATGCCCTGTTCGCTGAACCAGTCGCGGTACGGGCCGAAGTCCTGGCCCACCGTCGCCATCGGGATCGGGTCGCCGCCGAGCAGCTTGAGGTTGTAGGCGATGTTGCCGGCGCAGCCGCCGAATTCGCGGCGCATGCGCGGCACCAGGAAGGACACGTTGAGGATGTGCACCTTGTCCGGAAGGATGTGGTTCTTGAACTGGTCCGGGAACACCATGATGGTGTCGTAGGCCAGCGAGCCGCAGATCAAGGCTGCCATCGGCGAAATCGTCCTGGTCGGAAGCCCCGGAATCGGGGCTGGTCGGGAGGGTGGAGCGGGGCGGGTCCGGGGCGTCCCCGGGGGCGGCGGTGGCCGCGCGGCGCGTAGGGTAGCCGCTGGGCCCCGGGCGGGCCAGCGCCATCGCCCTTTTTGGGCAACATTTCCTTGTTTGGACAAGGGGCTAGGCGTAGTCTACCGGGCTCCTTGCGCCCTTCCCCCGCGCCCAGAAAACGGCTGATTCCCTGATGTTCAAGAAGTTCCGCGGCATGTTCTCCAATGACCTGTCCATCGACCTGGGCACGGCCAATACCCTCATCTATGTCCGCGGCCAGGGGATCGTGCTGAACGAGCCGTCCGTGGTGGCGGTGCGCCAGGACCGCCTGATCGGCGGCAACCGCTCGGTGGCGGCGGTCGGTTCGGAGGCCAAGCAGATGCTCGGCCGTACCCCGGGCCACATCAACACGATCCGCCCGATGAAGGACGGCGTCATCGCCGACTTCACCTACACCGAGGAAATGCTCAAGTACTTCATCCGCAAGGTGCACAAGTCGCGCTTCCTGCGACCCAGCCCGCGCGTGCTGGTGTGCGTGCCCTGCGGCTCGACCCAGGTCGAGCGCCGCGCGATCAAGGAATCGGCCGAAGAAGCCGGCGCCCGCGAGGTCTACCTGATCGAGGAACCGATGGCGGCCGCGATCGGCGCCGGCATGCCGGTGACCGAGGCCCGCGGCTCGATGGTCGTGGACATCGGCGGCGGCACCACCGAAGTCGCGGTCATCGCCCTGAACGGCATCGTCTACTCGCAGTCGGTGCGCATCGGCGGCGACCGCTTCGACGAAGCCATCATCAGCTACGTCCGCCGCACCTACGGCACCCTGATCGGCGAAACCACCGCCGAGCGCATCAAGCTCGAGATCGGCTGCGCCGTGCCGCAGAAGGACCCGCGCTCGATGGAGGTCTCCGGCCGCAACCTCGCCGAGGGCGTGCCGAAGATGGTCAAGCTCAACTCCAACGAGGTCTACGAGGCCCTGCGCGAACCGCTCGCCGGCATCGTCGCCTCGATCCGCCTGGCGCTGGAACAGACCCCGCCGGAACTGTGCGCCGACGTCGCCGAGCGCGGCATCGTCCTCACCGGCGGCGGCGCGCTGCTGCGCGACCTCGACCGCCTGATCAGCGAGGAGACCGGCCTGCACGTGCAGGTCGCCGACGACCCGCTGACCTGCGTCGCCCGCGGCGGTGGCCGTGCGCTGGAGCTGGTCGACATGCACGGCAACGAGTTCTTCGCGCCGGAGTGAGTGGGGCGCAGCGGGAACGGGGAGCCGGGAACGGGGAATCGAGGATTCCGCCGTTTCCTGTGATGCGGCTTCCGGTAAGTTCCTGCAAAACGCGCAACATTCGCCAGATGCTTAGGCCGTGGGGAAGCGTGCTTTCCCGTTCCCTGTTCCCAGTCCCCGTTTCCGCCTCTTCGAACCCCTGACGTGCCTCCCTACGCCGGTCCTTCCGCAAACCGCTCCGGCGAGATCGCCGAAACCCTGCGGCTACTGGCGTACCTCACCCTGGCCGTGGTCCTGATCGTGCTCGACCACCGCGGTGGCTGGCTCGCGCGGGCGCGCCAGCAGATGCAGGTGTTCGTGCAGCCGGTGCGTGCCGTGGCCGGGCTGCCCGGGCAGGTGATCGCGACCGTGTCCAACGATGCCGGCACCCTGGGCCAGCTCACCGCCGAGAACCGCCGCCTGCGCAACGAGTTGCTGGTGACCCGCGCGCGCATGGCGCGGCTGGCGACCGTCAATGCCGACAACGCGCGCCTGCGCGGCCTGCTGGGGGCGTCCGAACAGGGCAGCCTCGACGTGCAGCTGGCGCCGGTGCTCGACATCGACCTGGACCCCACGCGCCAGCGCCTGGTGCTGCGCGCCGGCGTCGGCGACGGCGTGCGCGTCGGCCAGACCGTGATCGATGCCGGCGGCGTGGTCGGCCAGATCATCGAAGTCGCGCAGCTGCAGTCGACGGTGTTGCTGCTGACCGATCCCGATCACGCCATCCCGGTGGCGATCGCGCGCACCGGCGTGCGCCTGGTGGCCTACGGCACCGGCCGCGCCGACCGGCTCGCGCTCGCCAGCGTGCCGCTCTCCAGCGACGTGAAGGTCGGCGACGTGTTGGTCACCTCGGGGCTGGGCGGGCGCTTCGCCGCCGGCTTCCCGGTCGGCACCATCACCGCGCTGCGGCCCGACGACAGCCGCGCCTTCCTCGTCGGCGACGTGAAGCCGGCCGCCCAGCTCGACCGCGGCCGCGACGTGCTGCTGCTGCGCACGTTGCCGCCGCGCCCGATCATCGGCGCGCCGGCGCAGACCGCGGCACCGATCGCGCCGGGCGCGACCGCCCCGGCACCTGCCGGCGCCGCGACGAACGCAACAGCGAACACAACGATGAAGCCGACGTCGTCCGCCGCCAAGCCGGCGACGGCAACGCCGATCAACACGACCAAGCCCGCCGCCACGCAAGCGCAGGCCCCCGCTGCGCCGGCGCCCGTGCCCACCACGCCGCCCGAACCCAAGCCCGAACCCAAGCCCGAACCCAAGCCCGAACCGGCCGCGCCGACGCAGGAGCACCGCTGATGCGTTCGCGCTCGCCCTGGATCCTGCCGCTCAGCCTGCTGATCGCGCTGCTGCTGGCCCTGCTGCCGGTGCCGCCGCTGCTGCAGGCGCTGCGCCCGTACTGGCTGGCGCTGGTGATGGCGTACTGGGTGATCGAGGACCCCGACCGCGTCGGCCT
The DNA here is from genome assembly GCF_014489475.1 of Lysobacter terrestris. Lineage (GTDB taxonomy): Bacteria > Pseudomonadota > Gammaproteobacteria > Xanthomonadales > Xanthomonadaceae > Agrilutibacter > Agrilutibacter terrestris. The sequence continues at coordinate 2,004,917 of NZ_CP060820.1, forward strand.
CGGTTTCGCCTTCCTGGTCGGCCTCGTCGCCGACCTGGTCATGGGCAGCCTGTTCGGCGAACAGGCGCTGCGGCTGGTCGTCATCACCTACATCCTGCAGCGCTTCCGCGCGCGGCTGCGCTTCTTCCCGATGTCGCAGCAGGCGCTGGCGATCGGTGCGTTGCTGCTCAACGACCGCATCGTCACCACGGCCGTGCACGTCGCGCTGGACGAAGCGGTGCCGACGTCGGTGTCGTGGTTCTCGCCGCTGGTCGGGATGCTGCTGTGGATCCCGGTCTTCGTCCTGCTGGACGGGCTGCGCATGGGCGGCTGGCGCCGGCGATAGATGAGTTTCCGTCCGCGCCGCCGGGTGCTGAAGAACGCCGCGCTGGAGGCCGACCAGTTCCGCCGTCGCGCCTTCGTCGCCTTCGCCGGCGTGCTGCTGGCGCTGGGCGGATTGGCGCTGTGGTACTTCCGCCTGCAGGTGTGGCAGCACAGCGAATACGCCACGCGCTCGGAGGAGAACCGCATCAAGCTGCGCCCGGTGGTGCCGGCGCGCGGGCTGATCTACGACCGCAAGGGCCGCATCCTCGCCGACAACGTGCCGGCGTACCGCCTCGACGTCACCCCGTCGGAAGCCGGCGACAGCAAGCGCTGGCTGCCGGAGCTGCAGAAGATCGTCGCGCTCTCGCCCGAGGACATCGCCAGCTACGAGGCCAACCGCTTCGTCGCGCGCGGCTTCAAGCCGGTCACGCTGAAGCTGCGCCTCACCGAGGAGGAGGCCGCGCGCTTCGCCGTCGACCGTTGGCGCTTTCCCGGCGTCGAGCTGCAGTCCTACCTCAACCGTCGCTACCTCTACGGTGAACTGCTCTCGCACGTGATCGGCTACGTCGGCCGCGTCGACGCCAACGACCTCAAGACGATGAGCGAAAGCGACGCGGCCCTGAGCCACGTCGGCAAGACCGGGCTGGAGCGTTTCTACGAACAGGACCTGCGCGGCAAGGTCGGCTACGAGAAGATCGTGACCAACGTCGACGGCCGGCCGATGTACTCGGCCGGGCGCGTGCCGGCGCAGCCGGGCGCCGACCTGCGCCTGAGCATCGACCTCGACCTGCAGCAGGCGATGGTCACCGCGTTCGGCGACATGGACGGCTCGGCCGTGGCGATCGATCCGCGCACCGGCGAGATCCTGGCGATGGTGAGCCTGCCGGCGTACGACACCAACCTGTTCGTCAACGGCATCCAGCACGACCACTACCGCGCGCTGATGGACAACCCGTCGCGCCCGCTGTTCAACCGCAACGTGCTCGGCGGTGGCCCGCCGGGTTCGACGGTGAAGCCGCTGATCGCGCTCGCCGGCCTCGACAGCGGCATGCGCACGCCCGAAGACAAGGTCTTCTCCACCGGCACCTTCTACATCCCCGGCCAGCGCCGCGGCTGGCGCGACGCGCACGGCGGTGCCGGCTGGACCGACCTGCGCAAGTCGATCTCGCAGTCGGTCAATTACTACTACTACAAGCTCGCCTACGAGATGGGCATCGCGCGCTTCGACCAGTACATGTACAAGTACGGTTTCGGCGGCAAGACCGGCATCGACCTGGCCGGCGAGAACAGCGGCGTGGTGCCGTCGCCGGAGTGGAAGGCCAAGCGCTTCAAGGAGCAGTGGTATCCCGGCGAAACCGTCAACGCCGGCATCGGCCAGGGCTACTGGATCGCCACCGTGCTGCAGCTCGTGCGCGGCATCGGCGCGATCGCCAATGGCGGCGACCTGCACCGCCTGCACCTGGTCGACGATCGCCGCGACGGCTACGACCGGCCGTGGACGCCGCTGCCGCAGCCGGTCGCGCCGCGCATCACCGACAACGCCGGCCATCTGCGCGCGGTACAGGAAGGCATGATCGCGACCATCCACGGCGGCGGCACCGGCGCGGCGATGGCGCGCGGCGCGCCGTACATGATGGCGGGCAAGACCGGCACGGCGCAGAAGATCAGCCGCAAGGGCAACGTCAGCTTCGATCCGCATTCGCTGCCGTACAACCTGCGCCACCAGGCGTTGTTCGTCGGTTATGCACCGGCGGAGAACCCGACCATCGCGATCGCGGTGTCGGTGGAGCACGGCGGCTTCGGTGGTACCGCGGCGGCGCCGATCGCGCGCAAGGTGTTCGATGCCTGGCTGCTGGGCAAGATGCCCGAACCGGTGGAAGGCGTGACCCGTTCGCCGCAGGGCGGCGTGCTGATGGCCGGCCGGGAACCGCCGCCGGCGGTGCAGCCGATGGTGCCTGCGGGCGCCACGCCAGGCGTGCCGGTCGCGCCGAATCCGGGCGCCGCGAATGCCGGTAACCCGCCGCCGGCGCCTGCAGCGGTGCCCGCGCGGTCCGCGGCCGTGCCTGCGCAGACCCGCGCGCCGGCGCAACCGACCCCGACGCCGCCTGCGCCGTCGCCATCACCGGAGCCGACGCGATGAGCCTGATCCTGCGCTGGCTGCTCGACCTGCTGCTGCGCTTCACCCGCACGCTGGACCTGCCGCTGCTCGGCGCGCTGCTCGCGCTGATGGGCATCGGCCTGGCGGTGCTGTACAGCGCCGGCGACGAATCCATGCGCCTGGTGTTCGCCCAAGGCGCGCGCTTCGCCGTGGGCCTGGGCTTCATGTGGCTGCTCTCGCGCGTGCCGCCGACGCAGCTGCGCAACTGGACGCCGTGGGTGTACGCCCTGTCGCTGCTGCCGCTGATGGCGGTGCTGATTCCGGGCCTGGGCGCGGGCAAGCACGGCAACCACTGGCTCAACCTGGGCGTGTTCTATTTCCAGCCGGCCGAAGTGCTCAAGCTGAGCCTGCCGATGATGGCGGCGTGGTACCTCAACCGCCGCCCGCTGCCGCCGCGCTTCAGCGTCGTGCTGGTCGCCGCGGTGATCGTAGGCATACCCACCGGGCTGATCCTGCTGCAGCCCGACTTCGGCACCGCGATGCTGGTTGGCATCAGCGGCGCGTTCGTGCTGTACCTGGCGGGGCTGCCATGGTGGTGGTTCGGCGCGGGCTTCAGCGCGATCGCGGCGATCGCGCCGGTGGCGTGGTTCTGGCTGCTGCGCCCGTACCAGAAGGACCGCATCCTCACCTTCCTCAACCCCGAATCCGATCCGCTCGGCACCGGCTGGAACATCATCCAGTCGAAGATCGCGATCGGCGCGGGCGGCTTCACCGGCAAGGGCTGGGGCGAGGGCAGCCAGTCGCACCTCAACTACATTCCCGAACACACCACCGACTTCATCTTCGCGGTGCTGAGCGAGGAATTCGGCTGGCTGGGGGTCGCGCTGGTGCTGTCGCTGTACCTGTTCGTGATCGGGCGCTGCCTGTGGATCGCCTCGGGCGCGCGTGACGGCTATTCACGCCTGGTCGCCGGCGCGCTCGGGCTCGCGTTCTGCGTGTACGTGGTCGTCAACGGCGGGATGATCGCCGGCCTGCTGCCGGTGGTGGGCGTGCCGATGCCGCTGCTGAGCTACGGCGGCACTTCGGCGGTATCGCTGCTGGCGGGTCTGGGCGTGGTGATGGCGGTGCAGGCGCATCGACCGGTGCACGCGCGCTGACGCGTGCGTCTCCGCGCCGCGCGCGAAGCTGACCATCGCGTTCATGCAGCGGAAAACAAGGGTTTTTCGCTGCCGGATCGCGTGCTACCCTCGGCCGCGATGACCCGAAGCCCGTTCCCTGGCAGTGCGCGGATCACGTCGATGCGGACCGCATTGACCTGCGCGCTGACCCTCGCACTCGCCGCCTGCGCCACCCAGGCGCCGCCGCCCCCGACCACGCAGCAGCCCGCGAGCGCGCCCTCCGCGCCGGGGATGACGTCCGCCGACGCGATCGCCACGGCACTGCCGCCGCCGCAGCGTCCCAGCGACGCGGTGCGCGCCGCCTTCGTCGCGGAGACGGCGGCGAAGTACGGGCTCGACGCCGCCTACATCGAGTCGGTGCTCGCGCGCGCGCAGATCCGCGAAAGCACCGTCACCGCGATGGCGCGGCCGGCCGAAACCAAGCCGTGGCGCGACTACCGCCCGATCTTCATCACCCCGCAGCGCATCGACGGCGGCCGCGCGTTCCTCGCCGAGCACCGCGACCAGCTGGCGCGGGTCGAAGCGCAGTACGGCGTGCCGGCCGAAGTGATCGTCGCGATCCTCGGCGTGGAGACCAGCTGGGGCGGCAACACCGGCAAGTCCTCGGTGCTCGACGCGCTGTACACGCTCGCCTTCAACTACCCGCGCACCAACCTGCCCGAACGCATCGAGCGCGAGAACCAGCGCGAAGCGTTCTTCCGCGACGAACTCGCGCAGCTGATGAAGCTGGGCAAGGAAACCGGGCTGGACGTCGCCACGCTCACCGGCAGCTATGCCGGTGCGATGGGCTGGGGCCAGTTCATGCCGTCGAGCTACCGCGCGTATGCGGTCGATGGCGACGGCGATGGCAAGCGCGACCTGTTCAACGACCTCGACGACGTGTTCGCCTCGGTCGCCAACTACTTCGTGAAGAAGGGCGGCTGGCTGCGCGGGCAGCCGGTGATGGTGCGCGCGGCGTATGCGCCGGGCACGCTGCCACTGGTCGATTCCAAGGGCGAGCCGATCCACACCCTGGCGACGCTGGAACAGGCCGGCTACCGCCCGCTGGAACCCGTGCCGGCCGGCCTCACCGCCGCACCGATCGTGCTCGACGGCGACGCCAACGAGTACTGGCTGACGTTCCGCAACTTCCGCGCGATCTGGAGCTACAACAACTCGATCCGCTACGCGACCGCGGTGCACCAGCTGGCGCAGCTGATCGCGCAACCGGCGCCGGATGTCGCCCCTGCACCCGCAGCAGCTCCCGCGCCGACCGACGCCGCGAACGGGCAACCGGGCGCATGAGGGCGCTGCTGGCAACGGCGTTGGTGCTGGGCCTGGCCGCCTGCGCCGGCGCGCCGAAGAAATCCGCACCGCCGGCGGCCGCGCGCAAGGCCGAGCCGAAGGCCGAAACCGCCGCCGCGCCGGCCGCGCGCAGGAAGTCGCCGTACGCACCCGCGCAGGAAGACCCCGGCAAGCGCGGCAACTACGTCGCCGGCGGCCTGTACGCGCCGGGCGTGCGCGACAGCGTGCCGGACGAGGTCATCGACGTCGACGCGATTCCCGAGCCGGAAGTCACCGACGAGCCGCGCTCGGCCGTGGGCAACCGCAAGAACTATTCGGTGCTCGGCAAGAAGTACGAAGTGCTGGACGTTGCCGAGGGCTACGTCGAAACCGGCGTCGCCTCCTTCTACGGCAACAAGTTCCACGGGCGCCGCACCTCGAACCTCGAGGTGTACGACATGTACGCCTTCACCGCCGCGCACAAGACGCTGCCGCTGCCCAGCTTCGCCCGCGTCACCAACCTCGACAACGGCAAGTCGGTGATCGTGCGCGTGAACGACCGCGGCCCGTTCCACGCCGGCCGCATCATCGACCTCAGCTACGCGGCCGCGACCAAGCTGGGTTACGTCAACCGCGGCACCGCGCGGGTGGAAGTGCGCGCGCTCACCCCGCGCGACATGGGCGACGAACGCATCGTGGTGAAGGCCGATGCCCGGCCGGCGCGGCGCGATGACACCAAGCCCAGCGCGATGGACTCGCTGGTCGCCGCCATGCCGGTCGCCGCGGCGGCCGCGGCCGACGTGCCCGGGCCGCGCGTGGCCGCCGCTGAACACCGCTTCGACATGCGCCAGGACGGCAAGACCATGTCGGCGGCCGAATTCGACGCGTGGATGCAGTCACGCCAGGTGCGCATCGCCACCGGCCGCCCCGGCCGCCCCGGCACGCCCGAAGCCAGCAAGCCCGGCGGCGCCGCGGCGGTGAAGAGCGAGCCGCTGCCGGCCGCCGCGTCCCGCGACGGGCGCGTGTTCCTGCAGGTCGCCTCCTTCGCTGCACGCCCCAACGCCGATCGCGCGCTGGCCCTGCTGCAGGGCGCCGGCATCGATGCAGCCTCGCTCGCCGATGCCGACGCCAACGGCCAGAAGGTCTGGCGCCTGCGCGTGGGCCCGCTGGCCGCCGCCACCGTTCCCGACCTCGCCGCCCGCATCGTCGGCCTGGGATTCGGGACACCGCAACGCGTGCGGGAGTAGCATCCCGCCATCCGCGCCGCCCGTGAAAGCCGCGGCGCGCCGATGAAGATTTCCAGCCCGATCCGCCTCGCCCCGACATCTTTTCCCCTGCAGTAGCGACCGCACGCGCGGTCGCCGGAGTAACTCCCGCAATGAATCCGCGCCCCCTGACATCGCGCTCCATGAAATCGCGCCTCGCCATCGCCGCCCTTGTCCTCACCTCGACGCTGGGCCTCGCCCTCGCGCAGGCACCCACGCCGAAGCCGGCGTTGCCGCCGGCCAGCGATGCGTTGCCGGTGCCGCCACCGCCAAAGGTCGCCGGCACCGCCTGGGTGCTGATGGACGCCGCCAGCGGCAACGTGCTGCAGGGCGAGGGCTACGACACCCGCCTGGAACCGGCGAGCATCACCAAGGTCATGACCAGCTACGTGATCGCCGCGGAAATCGCCGGCGGCAAGGTCAAGGCCACCGATCCGGTGATGATGAGCGAGAACGCCTGGCGCACCGGCGGCGCCGGCACCGACGGCAGCTACAGCGGCTTCGAGGTCAACAAGACCGCGCCGCTGGAAATGATGGAAAAGGGCATGGCGATCCAGTCCGGCAACGACGCCGCGATCGCCCTGGCCGAGCATGTCGCCGGCAGCGAGGATGCCTTCGCATCGCTGATGAACGCCTATGCCGCGCGCATCGGCATGAAGAACTCGCACTTCGTCAACGCCACCGGCCTGTCGGCGCCGGAGCACTACTCGACCGCGCGCGACCTCGCGCTGCTCGGCCGCGCCTTCATCCGCGACTTCCCCGACACCTACGCCTACAACAAGGTCAAGGAATTCACCGTCGGCCCGATCACCCAGCCCAACCGCAACCGCCTGCTGTGGCTGGACTCGACCGTCGACGGCATCAAGACCGGCCACCACTCCGGCGCCGGCTACTGCCTGATGGCCTCGGCCAAGCGCGGCGACCAGCGCCTGATCAGCGTGGTGATGGGTTCGACCTCCGACGACCAGCGCACCAGCGACAGCCAGGCGCTGCTCAACTGGGGCTTCCGCTTCTTCGAGACGCACAAGCTCTACGACGCGGGCAAGTCGATCGCCCAGCAGAAGGTGTGGAAGGGCGCGAGCGACCAGGTGCAGCTCGGCGTCGCCGAACCGCTGCTGGTCACCGTGCCGCGCGGCCGCTACGCGCAGCTGAAGCCGTCGATGGACGTGCCCAAGTCGCTGGTGGCGCCGATCAAGCAGGGCCAGAAGATCGGCACGGTGAAGGTCGTGCTCGACGGCAAGGTGATCGCGCAGCGCCCGCTGGTGGCGATCAACGCGGTCGAGCAGGGCGGTTTCTTCAAGCGCCTGTGGGACGAGTTCTGGATGTGGTGGGAGTCCGACTGAGGGCTTTTCCGTAACCGCGGTCAGACTTTTCTGGTGATCGCGGTCACGTTTCCTTGCTAGCATCGGACCCGGTGGCCGACCCGCGCCGCAAGCGTGGGCCGGCCATCGCGCGTTTTGGGGAGCGCCTGCGGGCGTTCATGGATGACTACAAGGGAACGGAAACGGAATATGAAGAACGGCAAGACGACTCACGTGTTCGTGCGCGCCTGCGTGCTGGGTCTCACCCTGGCCATGGCGGCGTCGCCCGCGCTGGCGCAGCGCAAGAGCGCGCAGGACCTGCGCAAGGAAAAGGAAGCGCAGATTCCGGTGTGCGCCAAGAAGCTCGGCTCGATCTCGATCATCGAACCGGAAGACGCCACCGACTGGTGGACCGGCCAGCAGCTGCCGGCGCCGTCGAAGCTGATCAAGGTCTTCGTCAGCAAATCCAAGTGCTTCACCCTCGTCGATCGCGGCGCCGGCATGGACGCGGCGATGCGCGAGCGCGCGCTGGCCGCGGGCGGTGAACTGCGCGGCCGCTCCAACATCGGCAAGGGCCAGATCAAGGCCGCCGACTACGTCATGGTCCCCGACCTGATCTCGAAGAACAGCAATGCCGGCGGCAGCGGCGTGGGCGCGCTGATCGGCGGCCTGCTCGGCGGCAGCCAGGGCGCGGCCCTGGGCGGCGCGATCAGCTTCAAGAAGAAGACCGCGGACGTGGTGCTGACCGTGACCGACGTGCGTTCGTCCGAGCAGGTCGCGATGGCCGAAGGCAACGGCAAGAAGACCGACATCGGCTTCGGCGTGGGCGGCGGCGTTTTCGGCGGCAGCGGCCTGGGTGGCGCCGGCGTCGGCGGTTACGCCAACACCGAGATCGGCCAGGTCATCACCATGGCCTACCTGCAGGCCTACACCGACATCGTCAGCCAGCTCGGCGGCCTGCCCGAGGACGCCTCGGCAGCGAGCGCGTCGCAGGCGGTCACGGTGACCAAGCCGGCGCGCCTGTTCGCCGCGGCCGATGGCAAGAAGGCGCTGCGCGGGCTCGACGTCGGCATGATGCTGTACCCGACCGGCACCAAGCAGGGAATGATGTGGGAAGTCGAGGACGAGCTCGGCAACAAGGGCTGGGTGTCCTCGACCCTGCTGGAGCTGTCGAAGAACTGATCGACACGGCCGGCGCCCGCCTCGGGCCGGTGCGAAGGGCTGCCTGCGGGCGGCCCTTTGTGTTTCCGGGGCCGTGGTTCGGGGGCGTGGAACGCCCCGTTCCGGCCCCGTGCCGCCGTCGCCCTTGGGTTCGCCGCGGACGGCGCCCATAATCGGCGCATGGAGCTCAAGTCCGACAACCCCGAACACGGCTTCCAGTTCCCCGGTACCTTCGATCTGTCCGCGATGGGCGCCGCCGACAAGGACCTGGAAACCGTCCTGCCGACCCTGCTGCTCGATGCCGGCATCGAAGTGCTGCACGAATCGGTGTCCTGGAAGCATTCCTCGAACGGCCGCTACGTGTCGGTGCGGATCAGCTTCCGCGCGGAGAGCCGCGAGCAGTACGACCTGGCGCACCAGGTCCTGCGCGACCACCCGGAAGTGAAGTGGACCCTGTGAGCCCGGTCGCCTGCCCGGTGTCGGCGCCGGCTGACGCGGCGCTCCCGGTTGCAGTTCCGCCAGCCTTGTTGCGCGACCTCGGTCGCCAGCCTTACGAGCCGGTGTGGCGGGCGATGCAGCGCTTCACCGACACGCGCGGCGACGACACGCCCGACGAGTTGTGGCTGGTCGAGCACGACCCGGTCTTCACCCTCGGCCAGGCCGGCAAGGACGAGCACGTGCTCTTCCCCGGCGACATCCCGGTGATCCACGTCGATCGCGGTGGCCAGGTGACCTACCACGGCCCCGGCCAGATCGTGCTGTATCCGTTGCTCGACCTGCGCCGGCTCAAAGTGGGCGTGAAGGACTACGTCTGCAGGATCGAGCAGGCGATGATCGACACCCTGGCCGACTGGAACATCCACGCCGAGCGTCGCGACGGCGCCCCCGGCGTCTACGTGAACGGGGCCAAGATCGGCGCGCTCGGCATCCGCGTCCGCCATGGCTGCACCTTCCACGGCCTGGCCTTCAACATCGCCATGGACCTGGAGCCCTTCATGCGGATAAATCCTTGCGGATACGCGGGGTTGCAGGTGACCTCGATGCTAGACTTGGGCGGCCCGTCCAGCCTGGACGCGGTCAAGCCGGTCCTGGTCCAGCACATCGCCCGCCTGTTCGGGTTGTCGGTGCAGACCGCCGCCCCTGCGCTTCCTGCCGTCGCCTGAGTCGCCATGTCGTCCGTTTCCGATTCCTCCAAGAGCATTCCCCTTGCGGTCGTCGGGGGCGATGCGCCTGCCGCGCAACCTGGCCGGCTTGAAGAAGGCGTGAAACAGCTCGGCGGCGACAAGATCGGCCGCTCGCCGGTGCAGTTCGCCGACGCGCCGGTGCTGCGCAAGCCGTCGTGGATCCGCGTGCGCATTCCGTCGGGCAACTCGGTGCAGCAGCTCAAGGCCAAGCTGCGCGAGAACCGCCTGGTCACGGTGTGCGAAGAGGCCAGCTGCCCGAACATCCACGAGTGCTTCAGCCACGGCACCGCGACCTTCATGATCCTCGGCGAGGTCTGCACCCGCCGTTGCTCGTTCTGCGACGTCGCCCACGGCCGCCCGAAGCCGCCGGATCCGGCCGAGCCGCTGCACCTGGCGCAGACGATCAAGGACATGGAACTGAAGTACGTCGTGGTGACCTCGGTCGACCGCGACGACCTGCGCGACGGCGGCGCCTCGCACTTCGTCGACTGCATCAGCGCGATCCGCGAATTCAGCCCGCGCACCAAGATCGAGATCCTCACGCCCGACTTCCGCGGCAAGGGCCGCATGGAGCGCGCGCTGGGCATCCTCCAGGCCAACCCGCCGGACGTGTTCAACCACAACATCGAGACGGTGCCGGACCTGTACCCCAACGTGCGTCCCGGCGCCGACTACCAGTGGTCGCTGACCCTGCTGCAGAAGTTCAAGGCGCAGCACCCCGAGGTCGCGACCAAGAGCGGCATCATGCTCGGCCTGGGCGAGACCATGGAACAGGTGCAGGCGACCCTGCGCGACCTGCGCGCGCACGACGTCGACATGGTCACCATCGGCCAGTACCTGCAGCCGACCGCGCACCACCACCCGGTGCTGCGCTACTGGACGCCGGACGAGTTCAAGCAGCTGGAAACCTACGGCTACGAGCTGGGCTTCACCCACGTGGCCTCCGGCCCGCTGGTCCGCTCCTCGTACCACGCCGACCGTTCGGCGGCCGAAGCCGGATTCGTCGCGGCCTGAAGTCGCGGCGAAACGGCCCGCACGCAACTCGCGTGCCGGCCGCGGCGACGCGCCCGCGCTGCTCACCAAACTGAACCTTTCCCCGCGCGTGCGCCCGGTCCGGCGAATAAGCCGGTAATTGGCACGTTTTGGCGCACCGGTGCTGTCGACAGGGCATGCAACTTCCGGCACTGTGGAGCGGTCGTATCCCGCGACATCCTTGCACCGGACCATGCCGGTCCGCGAAGACTCCGCGATGAACATCAAGCCCCCCCGCGCCACGACCGCACCGGCACTCAAGGTGCTCGCTGCATTCCTGCTCACCGCTCCGGTGGCCCTGCTCGCGGCCGATGGCGCCCGCACCGCGCAACTGCCGGTGCCGCCGCAGAGCGACAAGGCGTTGCTGAAATCGGTCGACGCCAAGACGTTGCCGAACGCGGCCACCACCGACCAGAGCACGGCGGCGCGCTACGTCTACGGCCTGCTCTCCGACAGCCGCTACGCCTACCGCCCGCGCGCGCTCGACGATGCGCTGTCGGCCGACATCTACAAGCGCTACCTCGACGCGCTGGACGGCAACAAGCAGTTCTTCACCGCGCAGGACATCGCCAGGTTCGACGCGTACAAGCTGAAGTTCGATGATGCGATCAAGAGCGGCAAGCTCGATCCGGCCTACGCGATCTTCGCCGCGTACCGGCAGCGCTTCGATGCGCGCGTCGCCTACGCGCGCAACCTGCTCAAGCAGGACATCTTCACCTTCACCGGCGACGACCGCTTCGAGTACGACCGCGAGAAGGCGCCGTGGGCGGCCGACGAAGCCGCGCTCGACGCGCTGTGGAAGCAGACCGTGCGCAACGACTGGCTGCGCCTGAAGCTCGCCGGCAAGAAGCCCGAGGACATCCGCAAGACCCTCGACAAGCGCTACGCGAACATGTCCAAGGGCGTGGCCGAGCTGAAGGGCGAGGACGTGTTCCAGACCTTCCTCAACAGCTACGCCAATTCGATCGATCCGCACACCGATTACTTCACCCCGCGCACCGCCGACAACTTCAACATGACCATGTCGCTGTCGCTGGAAGGCATCGGCGCGGTGCTGCAGAAGCAGGACGACGTGGTCGCGATTCGCGAGATCGTCCCCGGCGGTCCGGCCGGCAAGTCGGCCAAGCTCAAGCCCGGCGACCGCATCGTCGCGGTGGGCCAGGGCGACAGCGGCCTGATGGAGGACGTGATCGGCTGGCGCATCGACGACGTCGTCGCCAAGATCCGCGGCGCCAAGGGCACCAAGGTGCGCCTCGACGTGATCCCGGCCGAAGCCGGCCTCGACAGCAAGCCCAGCCGCCTCGTGCTGGTGCGCGACAAGGTGCGCCTGGAAGACCAGGCCGCCAAGTCCGAGATCATCTCGCTGCCGGCCGCCGACGGCGCGCCGGTGCGCCGCATCGGCGTGATCAAGCTGCCCGGCTTCTACCAGGACTTCGAGGGCCGCCGCCGCAACGACGGCGACTACGCCTCGGCGACCCGCGACGTCGCCAAGCTGCTGACCAAGCTGCGCGGGCAGAAGGTCGACGGCGTCGTGCTCGACCTGCGCAACAACGGCGGCGGCTCGCTCGACGAAGCCATCGACCTCACCGGCCTGTTCATCGACCGCGGCCCGGTCGTGCAGCAGCGCGAATCCGGCGGCCGCGTGCAGGTGTACGGCGACGAGGACTCGGGCATCGCCTGGGAAGGTCCGCTCGCGGTGCTGATCAATCGCGGCTCGGCCTCGGCGTCGGAGATCTTCGCCGGCGCGATCCAGGACTACGGCCGCGGCCTGGTCATCGGTGAAACCACCTTCGGCAAGGGCACGGTGCAGAACCTGGTCGACCTCGACCGCTGGCCGGCCAACGAAACCGCGCGCTTCGGCCAGGTCAAGCTGACCATCGCGCAGTTCTTCCGCGTCAGCGGCGGCAGCACGCAGAACAAGGGCGTGGTGCCGGACATCGCCTTCCCGGTGTCGGTGGACGCCAGCGAGTTCGGCGAGAGCACCTACGACAACGCGCTGCCGTGGACGCGCATCGCGGCCGTGCCGCACACGCGCTACGGCAACTTCGCGCCGCTGCTGCCGAAGCTGGAAACCCTGCATTCGGCGCGCATCGCCAAGGACAAGGAATTCCAGTGGTGGAGCGATGACGTGGCGCAGTTCCGCGACGAGCGCGCGAAGAAGTCGGTGTCGCTCAACGAGGCCGAACGCCGCGCCGAACGCGACCGCGAGGACGCCAAGCGCAAGCTGCGCCAGGAGCAGCGCAAGCAGCTCGGCCTGGCGATCGATCCGCTCGCCGACGACAGCGCCGACGACGGCCTGGCCTCGAGCGAACGCGACATCGCCAAGGACGCCGCCCGCGAGAAGCTGGCCGACCAGCGCCCCGACCCGCTGCTGCGCGAATCGGCGGCGATCCTCGCCGACGCGGTGCAACTGCTGGGCGACTCCAAGCTGTCCGCGCAGGTGCTGCCGCAGGCGGCGACGCCGGGGCATTGGGCGGACTGACCGCCCGCGACGCCGGCTAATGGGCGATAGCAAGAATCGGATAGCGGGCACCTTCGGGTGCCCGTTACCGTTGGGGCCATGAACGCCATGCTCAAACGCCTTACGCCGCAAGCCGCTCCCGATCGGATCGATTCCGCCGACAAGCTGGAACGCGTGCGCGCGCTGCTCGACGCCGGCGAGCCCTCGCTCAACGATCTGGCCGCGGCGGTGGGCCTGAGCCCGTCGCACCTGCAGCGCCGCTTCACCGCGCGCTTCGGCCTCAGCCCGGCCGAATACCTCGCCCAGCGCAAGCTCGGCACGTTGAAGTCCGCCCTGCGCGAAGGCCGCGACGTCAGCGCCGCGCTCTACGACGCCGGTTACGGTTCGCCCTCGCGCGTGTACGAACGCGGCGCGGCGAAACTGGGCATGACGCCCGCGCGCTACCGCGCCGGTGGCGAAGGCGAACAGATCCGCTGGAGCCTGCTCGACACCGCATTGGGCACCGCGCTGGTGGCGACCACGCAGCGCGGCATCTGCATGATCGAACTGGGCGAGGATCCCGCGGCGCTGGAGGCGAAGCTGCGTGGCGAATTCCCGCGTGCCGCGCTGGAGCGCGTCGACGCCGGTCGTGACGAATTCCTCCGCCCGCGCCTGCGCGCGGTGGCCGATGCGCTGGCCGGCAGGCAGGCACGGGTCGACATCGACCTCATCGGCACTGCCTTCCAGAAGAAGGTATGGGACGCGTTGATGCGCATTCCTCCGGGCGAAACCCGCAGTTACGCGGAGGTGGCCGCGCAGCTCGGCGCCCCGCGCGGCGCACGCGCGGTCGCCAGTGCCTGCGCGCACAACCGCGTGGCGATCGTGGTGCCGTGCCATCGCGTGGTCCGCGGCGACGGTTCGCTCGGCGGCTACCGTTGGGGTCTGCCGCTGAAGGAGCAGGTGCTGCGACGCGAACGCGCGGCGTGAGCGGCGGCAACCGCTTCTCACGTCATCGCAGGCCGTCACGCCATCACCTTGCCGCGGGGTCGTGACCCGCGAATGTCGATCCTGACGCTGCCCATTCGTCGAGGATGCAAGGGCCGCAGAAAATTCGCCGCGGCCTGAACCCCAGGGAGATGTCATGAAAAAGTTTATGGCGGTGTTCACCGGCTCACCCGACGCGATGGCCCAGTGGCAGGCGTTGGACGAGGCCGAACGCAAGCGGCGCGAAGCCGCCGGCATGCAGGCGTGGAAACAGTGGGCCGAACAGCTGGGCGACCGGATCGTCGACCACGGCGCCCCGTTGGGAAAGACCAAGCGCGTCACCACCGATGGCATCGCGGACACGCGCAACAACCTGGCCGCCTACACGGTCGTGCAGGCCGAATCGCAGGACGCGGCAGCGCGGCTGTTCGAAAACCATCCGCACTTCACGATCTTTCCCGGCGACGGCGTGGAGATCATGGAGTGCCTGCCGATACCGGGGATGTAAGCCGATCCCACTGCCGGGAACGGCACGCGCGCCTCAGCGCTTGCGCCGCCCCGGCGGGCGCGTGGGCAGGGCGAGGCCCTGCTTCACCGCTTCGAACACCATGCGCGTCTCGTAGCGCTTGAGGTTCTCGTCGCCGCCGAACAGGCGCTCGGCGACTTCGCGCGTGTGTGCCAGGCCGGTGGTGGCCAGGACCACGAGATAGTCCCACTCGCCGGCGAGCACGAAGCACTGCTGCACTTCCGGCGCGGCGCGCAGGCGCGCGTACAGGGCGGCGTGATGGCGCGCGGACTCGCGTTCCAGCGCGACCAGTACGGTGGCGAGGGTGACGTTGGCGAGCTGCGCCGGATCGAGCACGGCGACCGTGCGCATCAGCCCGCTGGCGCGGTAACGCTTGATCCGTCGTTGCACCGCGCTGGCGGACAGGCCGACCGCCTCGCCTAGCGTGGTCAGGGTCTGGCCCGCGTCGCGCTGCAGCAGGTCGAGCAGGCGGTGGTCGAATTCGTCCAGCGGCAGCGGTGCGGAGGCCATGCAAAATTTTTGCGCATTGGCGGGTTTATTTTCAAGCGCGATGCTTGGTGCGCCGATACGCTGTCCTGCAACCCGCGTCGTTGTTGCCCATGCTCCCGCTCGAATGGCTGCTGCCTTCGGCGCAAGGCACGGGCGATGGTGCCGACGCGCCCGGCCCGGACCCTAGACGATGAACGACGCGAGCATCGACACCACCCTGCAGGCGCTGGCGGCGTTCCCCGCGCAGCTGGCGGCGCATTACGCGGCGGTTCCGGCCGGCTTCGCGCGCTGGGCGCCGCCGTCGTGGGATGGCGTTCCCAGCGAGCGCTTCACTGCGCTGGAGCAGGTCCTGCACGTACGCGACATCGAGATCGACGGCTACCACGTGCGCTTCCGTCGGACGCTGCACGAGCCGCGGCCCGTGCTGGCGGACATCGACAGCTACGCCCTGGCGGCCGAACGCGGCTATGCCGGCGACGACGACGTGCAGGGCGCGCTGGTGGAATTCCGCGTTGCGCGCACGCATACGATCGAGCTGTTGTCGGCGTTGCATCCTGACGATTGGGCGCGCCCGGCCGAATTCGAAGGCTACGGTCCCGTCACCGTGCGTGGCCTGATGCATTACCTGTGCAGCCACGACCAGCAGCACCTCGCCGGATTGCAATGGCTGCTGGGCCAGATCGCCGCCGCGCATCCTCGACCTCTCTGAAGCACGCCCGCTTCATCCCCCAATCGGTTCCCTCCCCATGAACGCTCTTACCGCAAGCACCTCCCGTTCCGTGCCCACGCTGGCCGTCGCGCTCGCGCTGACGGCGGTGTACCTGATCTGGGGGTCGACCTACCTCGGCATCCGCTTCGCCCTGGAGAGCGGGTTGCCGCCGCTGCTGATGGCGGGCACGCGTTTCATCATCGCCGGCGGGCTCATGTTCGTCGTGCTGCGCCTGCGTGGCGAAGCGACGCCGACGCGCGCGCAATGGCTCAACACCGCGGTGATGGGCGCGCTGTTGCTAGGGCTCGGCAATGGCCTGGTCACCATCGCGCAGCAGTGGGTGTCGTCCGGGCTCGCGGCGGTCGCGGTGGCGTCCGCGCCGCTGTGGATGGCGCTGTTCTCGGCGATGCGCGGGCAGCATCCGAACCGGCTGGAATGGTGCGGGCTTGCAGCCGGTTTCGCCGGCGTGCTGTGGCTCAACGCCGGTGGCACGCTGGGTGGCCAGCCGCAGGGACTGGTCGCGCTGCTGATCGCCGCGGTGGCGTGGTCGTTCGGATCGATCTGGAGTCGCGGCCGTGACCTGCCATCGCCCTTCATGACCGCCGCGGCGCAGATGCTGTGCGGCGGCGTGCTGATGCTGGTGGCCGGTTTCGCGCTCGGTGAGCGCTTCGACGGCTGGCCGGCGGCGAAGGGCGTGCTGTCGGTCGGTTACCTGATCGTGTTCGGTTCGATCATCGGCTTCTCCGCCTACATCTGGCTGCTGCACCACGTGCGGCCTGCGCTCGCAGGCAGTTATGCCTACGTCAATCCCGCCATCGCGGTGGTGCTGGGCGGCTGGCTGGCGAACGAGCACTTCAGCACCTCCGATCTGGGCGCGATGGCCGTGATCCTGGTCGGCGTGGTCGCGATCACGATGGCGAAGGCGCGTGCCAAGCCCGCACCGAAGCCCACCAGCGACGAGTCCACGGCATGAGCGCGCATCCGGAAAACCGCGCGGGCCTGTGGGTCGCGCTCGCCTCGTTCGTGCTGTGGGGGCTGATGCCGCTGTACTGGCACCTGCTCAAGGTGGTGCCGTCGCTGCAGATCGTCGCGCACCGGGTGATCTGGAGCACGCTGCTGGTGGTGGCGTGGCTGCTGTGGAAGCAGGGGCGCGGCTGGTTGCGCGCCGCGCTGGCGCAACCGCGCGCGGCGTGGATGCTCGCGTTGAGCGGCGCGCTGATCGGCTTCAACTGGAGCCTGTACATCTGGGCGGTGAACGCCGGCCACGTGGTCGAGAGCAGCCTGGGCTACTTCATCAATCCGCTGCTGAACGTGGTGCTCGGCGTCGCCTTCCTGCATGAACGCCTGCGTCGCGCGCAGTGGATCGCGGTGGCGTTGGCGACCGCCGGGGTGATCTGGCTGACCGTGCAGTTCGGCCAGCCGCCGTGGATCGCGATCTGCCTGGCGTTGTCGTTCGCGCTGTACGGCCTACTGCGCAAGCTGGTGGCGATCGACGCGGTGGGCGGGCTCGGTGTGGAGAGCGTGTACCTGTTCCTGCCCGCGCTGGCGGTGATGGTGTGGGGCGAGGCGCAGGGTGCGGGCGGCTTCCTGCCGCTGGGCGGCGCGCCGGGCTGGGGCCTCGGCGTCGACCTGCTGCTGGTCTTCGGCGGCGCGCTGACCGCGTTGCCGCTGATCGGCTTCGCCTTCGCCGTGCGGCGCGTGCCGCTGTCGGTGGTCGGCCTGCTGCAGTACATCGCGCCGACGTTGCAGTTCCTGACCGGGGTGTTCGTGTTCCACGAAGCCTTCGATCGCGACCGGCTGATCGGCTTCGTCTTCATCTGGATCGGGCTGGCGATCTTCGCGATCGACGGTGCGTTGCGGGCGCGGCGTACGGGCGTGACGCCGGTGGCTGCCGCAAGTGAGGCCTGAATGATCTCCCTCTCCCCGCAGGCGGGGAGAGGGTGCCCGCAGGGCGGGTGAGGGGAGGCGAGCGCAGCGAGTTGCGGTTGCTTTGCGCTGTGGGTTTTTCAGCATCGGGGAGTCGAAGCAGCTCGCTGCGCTCGCCCCCTCATCTGCCCTGCGGGCATCTTCTCCCCGCAGGCGGGGAGAAGAGAAAACAGCCGCGGTCACCTCACGCGTCCGGGCACGGCCCGCCCGCATCCACCCAGGTCTTGAACGCCGCGACGAGTTCGGCGTGTGGCATCGGCACCGGGGTGCGTTTGCCGCCCGGCTCCCAGCCCCACAGCACCAGCTTGTCCTCGCTGACGTGCTTGAGCAGTGCGGGCAGGTCGCGGTTCCCGTTGCGCTTGCGGTCCTTGATCATCGCGCAGGTGTCCTTCGGCGACAGGCCGATCCACGCCATCTTGTGGCTCGGTGGTGGCAGGCCCCAGTGCGGCGCGCCGGGTGGTGCATGCGGGCCGTAGCTGGCCGGCGAATTCCTGTCGCCGTGGCAACTCGCGCAGGGCAGGCCCGCGGCGCCATGGCCTTCCGGTCCGCGCACTATGCCCATCGGGTGCGGCACGCCGACGTCGGTCACCAGCGGCGAATTGCCGGGGATGTGGCAGTTGGCGCAGCGCGGGTGCTGGAACACCGCATGCACCGTGGCGAACGCGGCCTTGCCGGCCTGTTGCCGTTCCGGCGCGGCCTGGGTATCGCAGCCGGCGAGGGCGAGCACGGCGCACAGCATGGCCGCGATGTGCAGCACGGATGGGGTCGGCATCTGGATTCGCATGGCATGCACCTCAGGCCCGTGCCGACGCGTCGGCCGGCAGTTGCAGCGGCAGTTCGCGCAGGCGTTGCCCGGTCAGCACGAACACGGCATTGGCGACCGCGGGCGCGATCGGCGGCACGCCGGTCTCGCCGACGCCGCCGGATTTCTCCGTGCTCGGCACGATGTGCACCTCGACCGCCGGCATCTCGTGCAGGCGCAGCACCGCATAGTCGTGGAAGTTGGACTGCTGCACGCGGCCGTTGCGGAAACTGAGCTGGCTGTGCAGCACTGCGCCGAGGCCGAAGGCGATGCCGGATTCCATCTGTGCGCGGATGCCTTCCGGATTCACCGCGACGCCGCAGTCGATCGCGCACACCACGCGATGCACGTGGATCGCGCGCGATCGTCCCGCGGATTGTTCCAGCGATACTTCGGCCACCTGCGCGACGTAGCTGCCGAAGGATTCGTGCACGGCGATGCCGCGGGCGCGGCCTTTCTTCAGCGGCTTGCCCCAGCCGGCTTTTTCGGCGGCGAGGTTGAGCACGCCGAGGTGACGCGGGTGCTTCTGCAGCAGTTCGCGCCGGTAGGCGAGCGGGTCCTGCTTCGCCGCGTGCGCGAGTTCGTCGATCAGGCTTTCCATCACGAAGCCGGTGTGGCTGTGCCCGACCGAGCGCCACCACAGCACCGGCACCGGCGTGCGCGGCGAATGCAGGTCGACCCGATGGTCGGGGACCTCCTTCAGGTACGGCGAATCGGCGACGCCTTCGACCGAAGTCGCGTCGACGCCGTTCTTCACCATCACCGCTTCGAACGGTGAGCCGGCAGTGATCGATTGCCCGGCGATGCCGTGTTGCCAGGCGACCGGCATGCCCTTCGCGTCGACGCCGATGCGCGCGTCGTGCACGTAGGCAGGGCGGTAGTAGCCGCCGCGGATGTCGTCCTCGCGCGACCACACTGTTTTCACCGGCGCGCCCGCGGCCTTGGCGACGTGCACCGCTTCGGTGACGAAGTCCGACGTCGGCGTCGCGCGCCGGCCGAAGCCGCCGCCGAGGAAGGTGGTGTGGATCTGCACCTGCTCGGGCTTGAGGCCGAGGATCTTCGCGGCGACCTGCTGGTCCATCGTCTGGAACTGCGTGCCGGTCCAGATCTCGCACGCGCCCTTGCCGGCCTTCACCGTGCAGTTGAGCGGTTCCATCGGCGCGTGCGCGAGGTAGGGCACGGCGTAGATCGCGTTCAGTGTCCGCGTCGCCTTGGGCAATGCACTGGCGACATCGCCGGCCTGCGCGGCGCTGGCGCCGGCGGTCGCGGCGAGCCGCGCGAGTTCGGCGTGCATCGCCGCGCTGTCCAGCATCGCGCCCTCGCCCAGCTCCCAGTCGACCTGCAACGCATCGCGGCCGAGCTTGGCGGCCCAGTAATGGTCGGCGACGACGGCCACGCCGCTGGGCACCTGCACGACCTTGCGCACGCCATCGATCTTCAGCGCTGCGGCTGCGTCGAACGATTTCACCTTCGCGCCGAACACTGGCCCGCGCGCCACCACCGCGGTGAGCAGCCCGGGGAACTGCACGTCCATGCCGAACTGCGCACGGCCGGTGATCTTCTCCGGCGAGTCCAGGCGCTTGGTCGCCTTGCCGATGAGTTTCCAGTCCTTCGCGTCCTTGAGCTTCAGCGAGGCAGGGTCGGGCGCCGTGAGCTTGCCGGCGTCGTCGGCGAGGTCGCCGTAGCGCACGCGGTGCGTGCCGGCGATCACTTCGCCGTTCTCGGTGTGCACCTGCTCCAGCGGCACGTCGAAGCGCGTTGCCGCGGCCTGCATGAGCCTCTGTCGCGCCGCCGCGCCGGCCTGGCGGTAGCGGTCGAATTCGGACCAGGTCGAGGTCGAGCCGCCGGTCATCTGCATGCCGAACGCGGTGTGCGCATAGGCCGCTGCGGCCGGCGCGTGTTCGACGCGGATCTTGGACCAGTCCGCATCGAGTTCCTCGGCGATCAGCATCGGCAACGCGGTCCAGATGCCCTGGCCCATTTCCGAGTGCGCGATCAGCACAGTGACGGTGTCGTCGTTGCCCACGCGCAGGAACGCGTTGGGCACGAAGGCCGCGCTCGCGACAGCATCGCCGAGGGCGAGCCGGCGCGCGCCGGGGATGACGAAGGCGACCACGAGGCCGCCGCCGATCACGGCGCCGGCCTTGAGGAAGTTGCGACGGGAAAGCTTGGTGATTGCGTTCACGGGAATGCTCCGTAGAACCTTCGATACCGGCGTTGCCGAGGCCGTTACGACAAAGCGCCGCTGCTCCCTGCCGCAGCCCGCAGGCGCGGCGTCAGCGGTGACGCCGCTTTAAGTCTCTCGCGGGCCGGCGATTTCAGCCGCGCGATGCACCGCGGCGCGGATGCGCGGATAGGTGCCGCAGCGGCAGATGTTGCCGGACATCGCCTGGTCGATATCGGTATCGCTGGGGTTGGGCAGCTTCGCCAGCAGCGCGGCGGCGGCCATCACCTGGCCGGACTGGCAGTAACCGCACTGCACGACGTCCAGTTCCGTCCACGCACGCTGCACCGGGTGGTCGCCGGCTTTCGACAGGCCTTCGATCGTCGTGACCTGCTTGCCGACCACGCTTTCGGCGGGCGTGACGCAGGCGCGCCGCGGGACGCCGTCCACGTGCACGGTGCAGGCACCGCACTGCGCGACGCCGCAGCCGAACTTGGTGCCGGTCATGCCGAGCAGGTCGCGCAGCACCCAGAGCAGCGGCATCTCCGGTGGCGCGGCCACCTCGTGCTCGGTGCCATTGACGTGCAGCTTCATGGCGCGCTCCCTCAAGTCGGGAAGGCCGAGCCTACTCCTGCACCGGCGCGCATGCACGGCGGGGCGCAGCAGCGCCGGCCGCCGGCGCGGGCATAGACTGCGCAGGTCGCCAGCGCTCCGGGCCTGCATCGCATGGACATCGAGGTTGCCGTCACCCGTTCGCCGCCCGGTGGCCCGCGCGCCGTGCTGGAAGCGTCCGCGCTCGCGGCCGAACGCGACGAAGCCGCGGTGCTGGCGCTGGTGGTGGCGACCGAGGGTTCGACCTATGTCCGTTCCGGCACGATGGCCTTGTTCGGCGGCGAATCGGGCCAGGTCGGCTGGCTCAGCGGCGGCTGCCTGGAGCCGGAGATCGAACGCCGCGCGCAGCGAGCGGCGGCGGCCGGGGGCATGGACTGGCTGGATATCGACACCCGCGACGACGAGGACCTGTTTTCCGGCTCGGCCCTGGGCTGCCGCGGTCGCCTGCGCCTGGCCTTGCTGCCGTTGCGGTCAATGCCCCGATGGGGGGAGCTGGTCCAGGCCTGGCTTCGCGCCGAAGCGCCGCTGTGCATCGCGATTTCCGCTGCAGGCGAACTGCGCGCGCACGCGGGCGCGCTGGAGCAGCAATGGCAGCTCGCGCCGCTGTCGGCAGGCGATGTGGGGAGCGGTCCGTGGTCCGTGGACATCGCGGCGCCGCCCACGGTCGCGATCTTCGGCGCCGGCCCGGAAACGCCGGCGTTGCTGCCGGCACTGCGCACCCTCGGCTGGATGGTCACGCTGGTCGAACAACGCCCGCGCTGGGCGCCGCTGGCCGCGACCGCCGACACGGCGATCGAACGCGCGCCGCAGGCGGCAATCGCCGCGCTGGCGAATGCACGCTGCGATGCCGCACTGGTGATGCACCACCACTTCGAACTCGATCGCGAAGCGCTGGCCGCGCTCGCCGACACCGGCATCGGCTTCATCGGCCTGCTCGGGCCACCGCGGCGTCGCGACGACCTGTTCCGCGTGCTGCCGCCGGCGGCGTGCGTCGCGCTGGCACCGCGGCTGCATGCGCCGGTCGGCCTCAACCTCGGCGGGCACGGTCCCGAAGCCATCGCGCTCAGCATCGCCGCGCAGCTGCACGCGTACCGCCACGCGCCATGAGCGACGGCGCTGCGGCGAGCGCTCACGCGGCCATCGTGCTGGCCGCCGGCGGCAGTCGCCGGCTCGGCCATCCGAAGCAGCTGCTGACCCGCGGTGGCGAGGCGCTGGTGCACCGCGCGGTGCGGCTTGCCGTCGCCTCCGGTGCCACGCGCGTCGTGGCGGTCCTTGGCTGCGGGCATGCACGCGTCGCGCAGGCCATCGCCGACCTGGATGTGGAGGTCCACGTCAACGCGCATTGGGAGCAGGGACTCGCCGGCAGCCTGCAACTGGCTGCGCATGCCTTGCAGGAGCACGCATCTTCGAGCATCGCTGCGATGGCGCCCGTCGCTCGCGTGCTGATCCTCGGCTGCGACCAGCCCGCGCTGGAAGCCGCGCACCTGCAGCAACTGCTGTCGGGCTCGGCCGTTGCGGCTTCCGGTTGCGCCGCCACGGTGCACGGCGAGCGGCTGGGTTCGCCGGCCGCGGTGCCGGTCGCCTGGTTGCAGTCGATGCAGGACCTGCAGGGCGATCGCGGCTTCGGCGCCCACCTCAACGCGTTCGCGCCGGACAGGGTCTGGCGCCTGCATGCACCGGAGCTGCAACTGGATATCGACACGCCCGAAAACGAACAGGCCGCGATTGCGCGCGGCCTGCTCGATGGTGCCTAGCGCCCTCTCCCGTACGCGGAAGAGGGTGGGAGAGCGGTCAGGCCGCCCGCAACGCCGTGGTCACCGGCATCCGCGCCGCGCGCCACGCCGGCAGCAGGCCGCCGAAGAAGCCGATCACCAGCGCGATCACCAGGCCGGTGACCACCAGCGGCGGCGTGACCTTGAACGCGAACACCACCTGGGTGAAGTTCTCGCCCAGCGTCGACACCGAGAAGTTGTTGAACAGCAGGTAGGCGATCACCGCACCGAGCGCGCCGCCGACGAAGGCCAGCACCAGCGATT
Source organism: Lysobacter terrestris (assembly GCF_014489475.1). Lineage (GTDB taxonomy): Bacteria > Pseudomonadota > Gammaproteobacteria > Xanthomonadales > Xanthomonadaceae > Agrilutibacter > Agrilutibacter terrestris. Next base: position 2,028,390 of record NZ_CP060820.1, read on the forward strand.
CGATCATCACCGAGACCAGTACCGGGAAGCCGCCGAAGCCGATCGCGCGCAGCGTGGCGATTTCCTTGGCGCGCGTCGCCACCGCCGCGTACATGGTGTTGAGCGCGGCGAAGATCGCGCCCAGCGCCATGATGAAAGTGACCACGCCGGCGAGGAACCCGATCTGCTTGCGGAAGTTCTTGGTCTGCCCGCTGAAGTACTCCTGCTGGTTCTTCACGTCGACGGACAGGCGCGGATCGGTCTTCAGCGTGTCCTGCAGCGTCTTCAACCCGTTGGCGCCGTCCAGCCCGACCAGCACCGAGCTGTAGCCGCCGCGGTTGAACGTGGTCTGCGCGACTTCGGCATCGGTCCACAGCTCGCTGTCGTAGGCGTCGCCCGATTCGAAGATGCCGACCACGGTCCAGTCCGAGCCGCGCATGCGCAGGGTCTTGCCCAGTTCCGCGCCCTGGAACTGGCGGGTGACGCCGCGGCCGACGATCAGCTCGCGCAGGCCGGTGCGGAACTGGCGGCCGGCGACGATCTTCAGCTGCGGGCGCAACGCGAACGCATTGGGCTCGACGCCGCGCACGGTGATGTTGGCACCGTTCTTCTCGTCGCCCTGGCGGACCAGCTCGGCGATCACGATCATCTCGCCCGAAGCCAGCGGCTTGCCGTCGGCGCCCCTGCGGATGCCCGCGGCCTGCTTGATCAGCGTGGCCGAATCGCGGCTCAGGCCCGAGTTGAGCTCGGCGTCGGAACCGCCGCGCAGGATGATCGCGTTGTCGGTGCTGCCGGTGGCGGCCAGTGTCTTCTCGAAGCCGGTGGCCATGGCGAGCAGGGCGGTGAACACGGCGACCACGCCGGCCAGGCCGACGACGATGACCAGTGAGGACGCCCAGCGCTCCGGAATGCTCTTGAGGTTGAGGCCGGTGATGGCGGTGATTTGACTCAGCATGGTGTGCTCCTCAGCGTCCGGCCAATGCGTCGACGATCTTCAGGCGGCGTGCGCGCAGCGCCGGCAGCAGGCCCACGGCCAGGCTCATCAGCACGATCGCGATGAGGCCTGTCGTCCACACCCAGCCGTTCACGCTCAGCGCGAACTGCCCGCCGGTGCCCTTGGAGATCAGGGCGCCGAACAATGTCGCGATCGACATGCCGACCACGCCGCCGAACAGGCACAGCGCCACGGCTTCGGCCAGCACGAAGCCGAGCACGCTGCCGTCGGAGAAGCCCAGCGTCTTCAGCACCGCCAGCTCGGGGATGCGTTCGCGCACGCTTTGCGCCATGGTGTTGCCCACCACCAGCAGCAGGGTGAAGAACACCGCGAACAGGATCCATCGCACGATCATGCCGATGTCGCCGATCTGCTTGATGAAGCCGACGTTGAAGTCCTTCTCCGTCTGCGTCTTGGTCTCGTCCGGCGAGTTCTCGAACATCTTGTCGACGGTCGCGCTGATCTTCGCGCCGTCGGCGCCCGGAGCGAGCTTGAGCATGAAGAAATTGGTGCGGCCGCTGCTGAACTGGTTGGCCTCGTCGAAGTAGTAGTGGCTGATGAAGACGGTGTTGGTCTGCTTCTGCCAGTTCTCGTCGCTGCCGTCGTAGATGCCGACCAGGTCGAAGGCCCAGGCCTTGCTGCCGTTCTTCTGCGGGTAGATGTTGGAACGGATCGGGATCTTCTGCCCGATCTTCCAGCCGTACTGGTTGGCGACGTTGCGGCCCGCGATCATCGCGGTGCGGGTGTTGGCGAACGCCTTCCACTGCGCGTCGGGCATCACCCATTCCGGGTACACCTCGTGCTGGCGCACCGGGTCGACGGCGAACACGAACAACGGGGTGTTCTCCTGCCAGACGCCGCCGAACCACTGCATGTGCGCGACGCGCGCCACGCCGGGCACCGCTTCCAGCTTGGGCTGCATGCTCAGCGGGATGGGCTGGGTGAACGACACCCGCGCCTGCGTCACCAGGCGGGTCGCGCCGATGAAGTCGGCGCCGGCGTCGAAGATGTGGTTCACCGACTGCAACAGCCCGAACAGCAGGAAGGCCATGATCACCGACAGCAGGGTCAGGATCGTGCGAGTCTTCTTGCGGAACAGGTTGGCGATGACGAATCCGGTCTTGGTCATGGGCTGATCCTCCGGGAGGCGCTGCGCATCACGCGCCCACGCTCTGTTCGGCCAGGCGGCCCTTGTCGAGATGCAGGGTGCGGTTGGCGTACCCGGCGGCGAGCGGGTCGTGGGTGACCATCACGATGGTCTTGCCGTGCTCGCGGTTGAGCGTCTGCAGCAACTTGAGGATCTCGTCCGCGGTGGCGCGGTCGAGGTCGCCGGTCGGTTCGTCGCAGACCAGCAGGTGCGGGTCCGAGACGATCGCGCGCGCGATCGCCACGCGCTGTTCCTGGCCGCCGGAGAGTTCGCGCGGCTTGTGCTTGGCGCGGTCCGCCAGGCCCACCACCTGCAGCGCGATGTCCACAGACTTCCTGCGCTGCGCGGAGGACAGCTTGGTCAGCAGCAGCGGCAGCTCGACGTTGCCTTCCGCGGTGAGCACCGGCATCAGGTTGTAGAACTGGAATACGAAGCCGACGTTGTGGCTGCGCCAATGCGCGAGCTGGCCGCCCTTGAGCTGGTCGATGCGCTGGCCGTCGACGCTGATCTCGCCGGAGCTGGGCGTGTCCAGGCCGCCGATCAGGTTGAGCAGGGTGGTCTTGCCCGAGCCGGACGGGCCCATCAGCGCGACGAAATCGCCGCGCGGCACGTCGATGCTGAGGCCATGCAGCACTTCCACCTTCTGCTTGCCGCGCTCGTACGACTTGGTGACGTTGCGGATGCGGATCATCGCGTCGTGATTGCTCATGTCGTTCATTGCCTGCCCTCGTCTTGGCTATTGCCGGTCATTCCCGCGCAGGCGGGAATCCATGGACTTTGTGCCTTCGCCATCATTGGAATGCCTCCGAACGGAGGCAACGTCCCAAATCCCCGCCTGCACGGGGATGTCGGGCAATGGCGCGCTCCCGCTGGAAAATCATTTCGCTTCCGCGACCTCGACGTCGGCGCCGTCCTGCAAGGACGCCGGCGCCTCGGTGATAACGCGCTCGCCCGCGCTCACCCCGGCCAGCACCTGGCGGCTGTCGCCGATGTTGCCGCCGAGCTTCACCGCGCGGCGCTCGGCCTTGCCCTCGCGCAGGACGAAGACCACGTCCTGGTCGCCGTCCCTGCGCAGCGCGCCGGCCGGTACCAGTGCGCGCGGCGCGGCCGTGGCCGCCGCGGCAGCCTTCTGGTCCTGCTCCAGGAACGACACGCGCACGCCCATGTCGGGCACGATGCGCGCGTCTTTCGCCTTCAGCGCGATGCGCACCTTCACCGTGGCCTTGGCGCGGTCGGCGGTGGGAATGATCGCGATCACCTCGGCGGGGATGCGCCAGTCGGGATAGGCGTTGAGCACCGCTTCCACCGGCATCTTCGGTTGCACGCGGCCGATGTAGGCCTCGGCGACGTCGACTTCGACCTCCAGCGAGTCCATGTCGACGATGGTGCCGATGCCGGTGCGGGTGAAACCGCCGCCGGCCGACAGCGGCGAGACGATCTCGCCCGGCTGCGCGGCCTTGGCGATCACGATGCCGGCGAACGGCGCACGCACGATCGTGTTGTCCACGCCCTGCGCGGCGATGCGCAGGCCACTGCCGGCGACCTGCGCGTTGCGCTGCGCGGTTTGCAGGCGCGCGCGCAGCGCATCGCGCTGGGCAATGGCGACATCGAACTGCGCCTTCGACACCAGCTGCTGCTGCGCCAGGCCGCTGAGGCGGCTCGCGTTGGCTTCGGCTTCCTTCAACTGCGCCTGCACCGCCGCAATCTCGCTGCGCGTGGCGGCAAGCTGCGACGCGGCCAGTTCGCGCTGTGCATCGGCATCGATCGGATCGAGCGTCGCCATCACCTGGCCGGCCTCGACGCGCTGGCCTTCCTCGATCAGCACCTCGCGCACCTTGCCGGTGATCTTCGCCGACACCGTGGCCATGCGCCGGGCCACGACATAGCCGGTGGCATCGAGCACCGAGGCGCTGCCGCCGCCGCTGTCGGCGCTGGTGACATCGGCGGTCTTCACTTCGATCGCATCGTCGCCGCCGAACACGGCCCAGCCGAGCAGGGCCAGCGCGAGTACCGCGCCACCCACGCCGAGGCCGATCCACAGGCCGGTGCGCGCGGGTGCCGGCGGCGGCGCGCTGCGGTCGATACGGAGTTCCTTGAGCAATTCGGAGTTGTTCATCGACGTCCAGGACGATGCGGGAGGAGGGAGTGTGGCCCGCGGCCGCACCCGTGCGAGGGGCCAAAAGTCACTTCGTGGGCCATGCCGCTGGCGCCACGGCCTGCGCAGCCTATGCGAACCCGGCCGCCGCGGTCACCTGATGCCTGTCATGTGTTCCGGGTGACGGCTGCGACTGATCGCGCCGGGCCGGCGTGCGGAACATGCCTGCCATCGGGGTCTATCCCTGCATGGAGCGAGACGATGAATGGCGAACACACGGTGCTGGCGCGGCTGGACCGCGTCCGCAAGGCCTACGGCAAGGTCGAGGCGCTGGCCGGCGTCGACCTCAAGGTGCGCGGTGGGCAGCTGCTCGCGCTGCTCGGCCCCAACGGCGCGGGCAAGAGCACCGCGATCGGCATGCTGCTCGGCCTGGACACGGTCGATGCCGGCACGGTCGCGCTGTTCGGCGCGCCGCCGCATGACATGACCGTGCGCCGCCGCGTCGGCGTGATGCTGCAGAGCGCGGGCATCCCCGACACGCTCAAAATCGTGGAGCTGCTGGAACTGACCCGCAGCTACTACGCGCAGCCGCGCAGCCTCGCCGACTGCGTGGCGCTGGCCGGCCTCGACGGCCTGCTCGAGCGCCGCTACGGCCGCCTGTCCGGCGGCCAGCAGCGCCGCGTGCAATTCGCACTGGCGGTGTGCGGACGCCCGCAGCTGTTGTTCCTCGATGAACCGACCACCGGCCTCGACATCGAGGCGCGGCGGATGCTGTGGCGTGCGATCCGCGAACTGGTCGCCGAGGGCTGCGGCGTGCTGTTGACCACGCACTACCTGGAAGAAGCCGAGGCGCTGGCGGACCGCGTCGCCGTGCTCGACCGCGGCCGCCTGGTCGCCGAGGGCACGGTCGACGAACTGCGCAACCACCTGGTGCAGCGGCGCATCCGCTGCCTCAGCGCGTTGCCGGCCGAAGTCGTCGCGGGCTGGCCGCACGTGCTCGACGCGCGTCGCGACGGCGCGCGACTGGAGATCGTCAGTGATGCCGCCGAGCCGGTGGTGCGGCGCCTGCTCGCCGACGACGCCGCGCTGTCCGGACTGGAAGTGCAACGCGCCGGCCTCGCCGAGGCGTTCCTCGAATTGACCCGTGGCGTATCAGGGGCAGAGCCCCACACCCAGGAGGCCGCGTGATGAACACCATGTCCCTCACCGCATCCGTCGCGCATTCGAGCTGGCGCAGCTACTGGCTGGAGGCGAAGTTCGAGTTCCTGCGCCTGCTGCGCACGCCGATGTTCGCGGTCCCGACGCTGCTGTTCCCGACATTGTTCTACGTGCTGTTCGGCGTGCTGCTGGGCGGGCGCAAGGGCGGCGCCGGCGCCGCCGAGTACCTGCTGGCCACCTACGGCGTTTTCGGGGTGATGGGCGCGGCGCTGTTCGGCTTCGGTGTCAGCGTGGCGATCGAGCGCGAGAACGGCTACCTCGTGCTCAAGCGCGTGCTGCCGATGCCGCGCGGCGCCTACCTGCTGGCGAAGATGGCGATGGCGATGCTGTTCGCCGCAATCATTTCGACGCTGCTGGCCGTGATCGCCGCGACCCTGGCCGGCGTGTCGCTGGCGCCGGCGCAATGGGCGCTGCTGCTGGTGGTCGATGTGATCGGCGCGCTGCCGTTCTGCGCGATGGGCCTGTACGTCGGCAGCCTGGTCAGCGGCAACGGCGCGCCGGCGGTGGTCAACATCGCCTACCTGCCGATGGCGTTCCTGTCCGGGCTGTGGATGCCGCTGCAGGTGCTGCCGCCGGTGTTCACCAAACTCGCGCCGGTGTGGCCGTCGTGGCACCTGGGCCAGCTCGCGCTGAAGGTGGTGGGCCGCGATGCGGGCGCCCCGGTGCTGACGCACCTGGCGGTGCTGGCGGGGATCACCGTGGCGCTCTTCCTGCTCTCGCGGCGCCGGCTGGCGCGTTGAGCGCGCCTTTGCGCGCTGATCGCACGCCTTTCGTACCGGGCGCCGTCGGACTACCCTCGTTGCCGACGCGCCACGCCGAAGGAGACGCGCCATGCCAGGAACACTGATGACTTCGCTGCTGCAGCTGCGCGCGCGCCTGATCCCGGAAGAGCGTTGCCTGGGCTGGACGCCGTTCTACCTGCTCGGCTACCTGGTGTTCCTGTTCCTGCCGCTGGTGCTGGGCTGGCTCGGTGAAACCCACCAGACCTTCGGCCACATGGCGCTGCCGCTGTGGCCGACCTTGCTGTCGATTCCGGTGTTCCTGCCGCTGTATTTCGCCGGCTACCGCAACGTGGGCGCGAAGGCGGTGGCGTGCATGCTGGCGATTGCCGCGCTCGGCTACGCGCTGTTCCCGTTCAACCCGTTCGCCAATACCTACCTGGTCTATGCCGTGGGCTTCGCCGCCACGATCGGTGGCCCGCTGTGGCGGCGGATCGGCTGGATGGCGCTGCTGCTGGGCGGATTGCTCGTCGAGATCCTGCTGCTGCGCTACCCGGTGTTCGTGTTCCTGATCACGGTGATCGTTGCGGTCGCGGCGTTCTTCGGCAACCACCACTTCCTCGAGAGCCAGCGCAAGCGCGCGCAGCTGCAGCTCTCGCACGACGAGGTCCGGCGCCTGGCCGCACTGGCCGAGCGCGAGCGCATCGGCCGCGACCTGCACGACCTGCTCGGCCACACGCTGTCGCTGGTGGCGCTGAAGTCGGAACTGGCCGGCAAGCTGGTCGAGCGCGATCCGCAGGCCGCGCGCCGCGAGCTCGCCGAAGTCACCCGCGTCGCCCGCGATGCGTTGAGCCAAGTGCGCAGCGCGGTGACCGGCATCCGCGCCGCCGGCGTCGCCTCCGAACTCGCGTCGGCGCGGTTGCTGCTGGAATCCGACGGCATCACGTTCCGCTACGAACTCGCGCCGGTGGCGTCGCCGCCTGCGGTGGAGACGGTGCTGGCGATGACCCTGCGCGAGGCGGTGACCAACATCCAGCGCCATGCGCGTGCCCGCAACGCGCGTGCGCAACTGTGCACGGAAGGCGAGTGCGCGGTGCTGCGGATCGAGGACGACGGCCACGGCGGCGCGATCGCGCCCGGCAACGGCCTGTCCGGCATGCGCGAGCGCATCGAAGCGCTGGGCGGCCGCCTGCGCGTGGAATCCACGCCCGGGCGGGGCACCTGCATCCAGGCGCAGGTGCCGCTGCGCCAGCCGGGCACCAGTGACGCCGATGCCGACGCCGGAGCGCTGCAGCCGCCCGCCGCGGCCTGAGCGCGCACGCGCGGTGCTAACGTGCGCGCACCGCCGCAACGGAACGTGAGTCGATGATCGGAGTGGTGCTGGCCGAAGACCAGGCGATGGTGCTGGGCGCGCTGTCGGCCCTGCTCAAGCTCGAATCCGACATCGACGTACTCGGCACCGCCGCCGACGGCGAGAGCGCATGGCGCGAACTGCAACGCCTGCAGCCGGACGTGCTGGTCACCGACATCGAGATGCCGGGCCTGACCGGGCTGGAGCTGGCGCAGCGGGTGCAGCGCCACGGCATGGCGACGAAAGTCATCATCGTCACCACTTTCGCCCGTGCCGGCTTCCTGCGCCGCGCGCTGGACGCGGGCGCCTGCGGCTACCTGCTCAAGGATGCGCCGGCCGAGCAGCTGGCCGAGGCGATCCGCCAGGTGCACCGCGGCGGCCGCGCGATCGATCCGCAACTGGCGCTGGATGCGTGGGGCGAGGCCGATCCGCTCAACGATCGCGAACGCCAGGTGCTGCGCCTGGCCGGTGAGGGCCTCACCGCGGGCGAGATCGCCGCGCAGCTGCACCTGTCGCAGGGCACGGTGCGCAATTACCTGTCCGAATCGATCGGCAAGCTCGGCGTCGGCAACCGCATCGAGGCGTATCGGCTGGCGCGGCAGAAGGGGTGGTTGTAGTTCGATGCGCTTCGCGCGCCCCTCATCCGGCGCTGCGCGCCACCTTCTCCCCGCAGTGCGGGGAGAAGAAAGAAACATCAAGCGCCCGCGTACGCCTGCAGCATCGCGTACGCCGCGCGCAGTCCCTGCGCCTCGCCGCCGGTGGGCTTGCCCGGGCGGTCGCTGTCGTTCCATGCGTACACGTCCAGGTGCGCCCACTTCTGCTGCGCGGGCACGAAGCGTTCCAGGTACAACGCCGCGGTGATGCTGCCGGCCATGCGCGACGGGCCGCCGTTGGCGATGTCGGCGACGTTGCTGGTGAGGTAGCGCCAGTACGGGCGCCACAGCGGCATGCGCCACAGCGGGTCGCGCAGGCGCGCGCCGGCCTCGAGCCACGCGCCCGCCACGGCGTCGTCGTTGGCGTACACCGCCGGCAGGTCCGGGCCCAGCGCGATGCGCGCGGCGCCGGTCAGGGTGGCGAAGTCGAGCAGCAGTTCCGGCTTGTCCTCGGCGGCGCGGACCAGCGCATCGCACAGCACGACGCGGCCTTCGGCATCGGTGTTGTCGATCTCGACGCTGAGGCCGGCGCGCGTGGCGATGACCTCGCCGGGGCGGAAGGCGTCCGGGCCGATCGCGTTCTCCACCGCCGGCACGAACAGGCTGATCCGCAGCGGCAGTTCGCGCGCCATGATCCATTCGGCCAGGGCGATCGCGTGCGCGGCGCCGCCCATGTCCTTCTTCATATTGCGCATGCCGTCGGCAGGCTTGAGGTCGAGGCCGCCGGTGTCGAAGCACACGCCCTTGCCGCAGATCGCGACGTGCGGGTGCGCGGCATCGCCCCAGCGCAGCGTGATCAGCCGCGGCGCACGGTGCGAGGCGCGGCCGACGGCGTGGATCGCCGGGTAGTTCTGCCGCAGCAGATCGTCGCCGCTGACCACGTCGATGTGCGCGCCGAAACGTTCGGCCAGTTCGCAGCACACCTGTTCGAGCTGGTCCGGGCCCATGTGCTCGGTCGGCGTGTTGACCAGGTCGCGCACGCGCAGGCAGGCGGCCAGTTCGGCGAGCACGGCGTCGACATCGCCTTCGATCGCCAGCGTGGCCGGCGCGCGCAGCGGCTGCTTGTAGCGGGTGAAGCGGTAGCTGCCCAGGCCCCAGCCCAACTGCAGCGCCGCGGTCTCGGCGGCGTCGAGCGGATCGACCAGGCGCCAGCTGCGCGCGGGCAGCGCGTACGGAGCGTGGCCGTAGGCCGCGGGATCGAGCCGGTCGCCGACGCCGATCACCGCCGCGGCGATGCGGCCGTCGCTGTCGGGTACCACCAGCGCGCTGTACGCGCTGCCGTCGAACCCCTGCGCGTCGAGCCAGGTGCCGACCGCGGCCGGTTGCGCGCCGCGCCATTCGGCGTAGTCCGCGCGCGTGACCACGTGCAGCGGCAGGGCATCGGTGGAGTCGAGGGTAAGGCCAGCGGGGAGGGTCATGCGGCGACGTCTTCGTGGGCGGAATGGAGCGCATCCAGCCAGTCGGCCAGTGCGGTGAGCGAAGCGAAATGCAGGTCGGGGCGCACGTCGGCGTGCGGCCACTCGAGGTTGTCGCGGTTGAGCCAGCACGTGCGCAGGCCCGCGCGCGCGGCGCCGACGACGTCCATCTCGATATCGTCGCCCACGTGCAGCACCTGCGCCGGCGCTGCGCCCAGGCGCTCGCAGGCGGCGAGGAAGATGCTCGCGTCGGGCTTGGGCGCACCGTGCTCGCGCGCGCCGAGCTGGAAGGCGAAATGGTCGTGCACGCCGATCCGCGCGAGGTCGGCATTGCCGTTGCTCAGCGCCGCCAGCGGCACGCGCGCGGCGAGGCGCTGCAGGGCGTCGAGCGCGTCGGGGTAGAACTCCACGCGGTTGCGCTCGGCGAAGAACGCCTCGAAGGCCGCCTCGACGTGCACCGGATCGTCGCCGGCCAGGCGCATGGCGCGGTCCAGGGTCATCCGGCGCATCGCGCTGAAGTCGTGGACCAGCTGCGGGTGGGCGGCGTTGAGTTCGTCGCGCAGTTCGCGCATGCGTTCGATCGGGAACCGCGCGGCGGTGCGCGGGCAGTTCGCTTCGAGCCAGTCGTGCAGGACCCGTTCGACCCGCGCCCCGATCGGCGCGAACGGCCACAGGGTGTCGTCGAGGTCGAGGGTGATGGCGCGGACGGGAAAGATCACCCGGGCATTGTAGCGGCGTGGGCGGGCCGGCCCTTAAGAAGGCGTTAGGGCGGGGCGGCGAGGGTCGCGCGTGCGGGCATGAACAGCCGCTTGTTTGCCGTTATTGCCCGCCCGCGTGGCATTGGATGGGCCATCGCGTCCTTCTGCCGCGAGTTACTCCAGCAGCCGCGCCCAGCCGTCCATGCCCTCGGTGCGCTCCAGCACCAGCTTGACGCACACCAGCAGCGGCACCGCCAGCAGCAGGCCGGTGATGCCCCACAGCGCGCCGAACACCATCAGGCCCAGGATCAGCACCAGCGGCGACAACCGCATGCGCCGGCCGAGCACGATCGGGGTGACGATCTGGCCTTCCAGCGTGTGCAGCGCCAGGTACAGGCCGGCCGGCGCGAGCGCGGTGAGGCCGTCGAACTCGGTGAGCCCGATCAGCAGCATCACCGCGATGCCGACCAGCGGGCCGACGTACGGCGCGTAGTTGAGCAGCGCCGCCATCGTGCCCCACAGCAGTGCTTCGGGCAGCGGCAGGCCGAGCAGGTTCAGCGCGATCGCGAACACCAGGCCGACGACGACGTTGATCAGGCTGATCGTCAGCACGTAGCGGGACAGTTCCATCTCGATCGATTGCAGGATCTCGACCGTGAGCTTCTTCTGCTGGCGGCTGTGCAGCAGGGCGATCGCGTTGCGTTGCAGGTTCTCGCCGTAGACCATGAAGAAGAACGTCAGCAGCACCACCGCCAGGATCGACGCGAGCAGGCGCGGCGTGGTGGTCAAGGCGCGATAGGGATCGTTGACCTCGGTGCGCACCACCTGCACCGGCTTGGATTCGCCGCCGGCCGCGCGCGCGAAGCTTTCCGCGGCGCGGTTGGCGTCCTGCATCGGCTTGACCATCTCGCGCAGCTTCGGCGCGAGCGCCTTGAGTTCGCGCGGTGCCTGCCGCACCCATTCGCCGGCCGGCTCCACCAGCTGGTTGCCCAGCGCGCCGGCGAGGACCAGCCCGCCCACCAGCACCAGCAGCGCGGCGGCGAAGCGCGGCAGCCACAACCGCTGCAACACGCGGATGATCGGATTGCCGATCAAGGCGAAGAACATCGACAGCAGTACCGGCAGGATCAGTTCCTGCGCCGCCCACAGCACCGTGCCCACCGCGATGGTCGCGATCACCAGTGCCGCCACGGAGGAGCGCGGGCGCGGGGTGTTGGATTCGGGGGGAATCGGATCCGGAACGATGTCGGATGCGCTGGAATCGGATGCAGGGAGCGGCACGGATCAGGGTCCGGTTGGAGGATGGGGCGCGGCTTGCGCTGGAGCGTGCACCGGTGCCGCCGCGGGCGCCACCGTCTCGGCGACGGCTTCGGCCGCGCCGGCGGCACGCGCCGATGTTTCCGCCGCGGCTTCGGCCTCTTCGGCCGCGACCTGCGCGCTGCCACCGGCGAACAGCCCGGACAGCATCGTCACCAGCTGCATCCATTGCCCGCTGCGTGCCGCCGCGCGCAGCGGCTGCGCGCGGCCGACGAGGAAGCCGCTCGCCAGGCCGGCGATGATCACGCGGCCAGGGGTCCACGCCGCGCGCCAGGTCGTCTTCAGGTGGTCCCATTCGTGCGACACGCGGCGTTCGCGCGCCTCGAGCGCGGCTTCGGCCTGTTGCACCTTGGCGAGCAGTTGCTTGAAGCCCATGGTCATCCGCGGGTCATGCCGGGCCGAAATCGGCGCTGGGCGAGGTCGCCATGTCCTCGTACAGGCCGAACACGTTGTCGTCGTCCACGCCGGGGTCGCCCAGCGCGTACAACGTGCCGAACACGGCCTCGTAGGCGGTGAGGTGCAGCACCGTGCACAGGTCCTGCGGCGACACGCCCGCGGCCAGCATGCGCTCGATCGCCGGCCCGGCGGCGCCGAATCCGCTGTCCGGCGCGCGCCGGCAGTTGTCGACCACGTTCTGCAGCCGCGCCGGTTCGCGCAGCGGATTGATCACCGCCTGCCAGAGGTGTTCGACCAGTGCTTCGCGGGTGCCCACGCCATGTCCCATCACCTGCTCCTCAGTCCGCACCCGGCGGCGTCACGTCGACGCCGAGGCCCTTCTTCATCGGCGCGCCGTCGGTGGCCGCGGCCACGCGCGCGGCCGCGTCCTGGGTGGATTCGGGCGAATCCGGGTCGGGCATCAGGTCGGCGAGTTCGCCGATCCCCAGCCGCGCCAGTTGCCGCCGTGTCGCCTGCAGGCGCGTGTGTTCGAAGTAGTGCATCGCCCGCCACGCGCCGAACGCGGTCACCGCGATGCTGAGCAGCGCGCACACCGCCAGCGACAGCGTCCACGACCAGTCCAGCGCGTCGTGCAGCACCGCGGTCAGCGCGGCCATCAGCAGCATCCACGCCGAGCCGCCGAACGCCACCGCCACGCCGGTGAAGGCCAGCGCGCGGCCGAATGCACTGCGCGCCAGCGAGAGGTCGGCGGCGACCAGGATGCGCAGCGCCTTGGCCGCGTCGGAGGCCGCCTTCAGCCCGCTGCGTCCGGCCGCGCCGATGTCGCGCAGCGATTCGGCCAGGTCGGGCGATGGCGGAGGCGTGGCGCCCGGCTTGTCGGGCCCGGGCGGGTTCGTGTCGTCGCGGCGCGGTTCGTCCATCGCGGTCCAACCGGGTCGGGCGGTGGGCGGAGAGTAGCCCGGGCAAGCGCGGCCTGCGCGAGGAAGGTTCCCGACAACGATCCTGGCAGCGGGTCGACGGCCTCGCCCGGGCTACATGCGAAGGCTCAGCGGTCGCCGCCGCGCGCGAGCTTGGCGATGATCCAGCCCGCGGCGAAGGCGACGCCGAACGAGGCCAGCGGGCGCTCGCGGATCAGTTCCGCGGCGCTGTCGATCAGGTCGCGGCCCTTGTCCATCAGCGCGTCCATCTGTTCGCGCGCGGCGCCGCCGGCCTGCTCGGCGGCGCTCAGGCCCGCGTAGGCGCCGTCGGCCAGGTCCGCCTTGACGTTGGCCTTGCCCAGGCGCAGTTCGTCGGCGGCGGCGCCCGCGGCACTGCGCAGCGCGTCGCCGGTGTCGGTCGCGGCCTGGCGCAGGTGGCTGCCGGCTTCGCCGAGGTGGGCCTTCATGCCATCGGTGCTGGTGGGGGACATGCTCGTTCTCCTCGGATAGGGCGAAGGTGCCGCGGCGGTCGGGTCACTGCATCTCGATTTCGCCGCGGCCGCCACCACGGACCACGCGGAACACCAACCTTGCCGGGGCGCGTGTGAAGCTGGCGCGGAAGCCGGGCAGGTCGTCGAAGTCGCCGCTGGTCGCGGCCACCACCACGTCGCCCTTGGCCAGGCCGTTGCGCGCGGCGCGGCTGCCGCGGGCGACGCTCTCGACCAGCACGCCGCCGGCGCCTGACTGGCGCAGCGAGGCGGGCAGTTCGGCGAAGGTGGCGCCTTCCAGGCGCGGGTCGAGTTCGGCGCCGGCCAACGCGCGCGGCTGCTCGCGCAGGCTGGCGGTGAGCTTGAGCGGCTTGCCGTCGCGGACCACGTCCAGCTCGACCCGGCTGCCCACGGCCTGCAGGCCTTCGAAGTTGCGCAGCGCGTTGCGGTCGTCGACGTGCTGACCGTTGGCGCCGACGATCACGTCGCCGGCCTTCAGCCCCGCGGCGGCCGCGGCGGAGCCGGCGAACACGCGCGTGACCGCGGCGCCGCGCGGCTCGCTCAGGCCCAGGCCGGCGGCGATGCGCGGGTCCACGTCCTGGCTTTCCACGCCCAGGGTGCCGCGGCGCACCTCGCCGGTCGCGACCAGCTGGTCCATCACGCCGCGGGCGAGGCTGGTGGGGATCGCGAAGCCCAGGCCGATGTTGCCCGCCATCGAGCCGCGCGGATTGAAGCTGGCGGTGTTGATGCCGATCAGTTCGCCGTTGAGGTTGACCAGCGCGCCGCCGGAGTTGCCCGGGTTGATCGAGGCATCGGTCTGGATGAAGTTCTGGTAGCCCAACCCGCGCAGGCCGCTGCGGCCCACCGCCGAGACGATGCCGGAGGTGACCGTCTGGCCGATGCCGAACGGATTGCCCACCGCGACCACGAAGTCGCCCACCTTCAGCTGGCTGGAATCGGCCAGCGGCAACGCGCTGAGGTTGCTGGCCTTGATCCGCATCACCGCGATGTCGGTGTCCGGATCGGAGCCGATGAACTCGGCGGTGAAGGTGCGCTCGTCGGCCAGCGTCACCGAGACCTCATCGGCGCCTTCGATCACGTGGTGGTTGGTGAGGATCAGGCCGCGCGCCGCGTCGACGATGACGCCCGAACCCAGCGACTCGTTGATCCGCTCCTGGGTGAGCTGCGGGAACATGCGGCGGAACATCGGATCGTTGGCAAACGGCCCCACCGCCACGCGCACGCGCTGCTTGGTGTGGACGCTGACCACCGCGGGCGTCACCCGCGCCAGCATCGGCGCGAGCGAAGGCAGCGGCGTGGTGCCGACCGCGGCCGGCAGCGCGGCGACGGCGGGCGTGGCCGGGACGACGGCCGCGGGGGCCGCTTCCACGGGCGCGTCGAACAGGTCGCGCATCGCGGTTGCGGCGAAGCCGCCGAACGCGGCGGCGGCAGTCAGGGCGAGCAGGGTCTTGTGGGCGTTCGACAGGCGCATGGTGTCGGTCGGGAGAGGGGATTAGGGAGGGTCACGGCGCGACCGGCGATTCCGAGCGGTCGCGGACGCCCCAAGTGTCGGCGCAGTCCGCCGAACCGTCCATGAAGTTTCGCACCGCAGCAGTGCCCGCGGCGCCACGCGGAACGCAAGTTGCGGGCCAAGCCGCGTCATTGCTGGGCCTGCGCGATGTGGCCCTGCGAAGCGGTGGGAATTCACAAAAAACAAGTTGACTTGGTGGAGAGGCGGCATTAGGTTTGGGCCTCGTCCGGCCACTACATCTTGTGGTTGGCCAGACGGGAGGGGCCCAAGCTTAGGGGTAGGCTTGGTTGGTCAGGACTACGGCCGGTAGACGCAGGGGAGCGGCGTCCGGCAGGAGCAGACCGGGTCGGCAGACGGCCCGAAGACCCACGAAAACACAACAGCCGCAGCAGCGCGACGCGATCCGGATCCCGCACCACGGGAACACCTCAGGGCATCGATCGCGCGCCAGGCCGTCGGCGTCGTGGGGTGATGTGACGAGCAACACACAACCATAAGAACAACATGGGCGGCCGGTGCCATTCCGGTCCCCGATTCAAGGAGACAGGACAGGCATGAGCACGGTGCGCCTCGAGGCAGTCAAGACCCCCATGGCCGAGCAGGAAATTCCGATGCAGCCGGCGTCCCAGGACATCTGGGACAAGAAGTACCGGCTGAAGACCAAGTCCGGCGCTGCCGTGGACGCCGACATCGACGCCACCTACCAGCGCGTCGCCAAGGCCCTGGCCGAGGCCGAGCCGAACTCCGAGAAGCAGGCCTACTGGTACGAGCGCTTCGTCTGGGCGCTGCGCCGCGGGGCGATCCCGGCCGGCCGCATCACCTCGAACGCCGGTGCGCTGGAGCACAAGCCCGCCACCTCGACGATCAACTGCACCGTGTCCGGCACCATCGAGGACTCGATGGACGGCATCCTCGAGAAGGTCCACGAAGCGGGCCTGACCCTGAAGGCCGGCTGCGGCATCGGCTACGAGTTCTCGACGCTGCGTCCGCGCGGCGCGTTCGTCGCCGGTGCCGGCGCGTACACCTCCGGCCCGATGTCCTTCATGGATATCTACGACAAGATGTGCTTCACCGTGTCGTCGGCCGGTGGCCGCCGCGGCGCGCAGATGGGCACGTTCGACGTGTCGCACCCGGACGTGAAGGACTTCATCCGCGCCAAGCGCGAAGACGGGCGCCTGCGCCAGTTCAACCTGAGCTTGCTGATCACCGACGGCTTCATGGACGCGGTGAACCTTGATGCCGACTGGCCGCTGGTGTTCCCGGTCAACGAGAAGGAACAGGGCGACATCGACCTGGCCGACGCCGAGCAGGTGGTCTGGCGCGACTGGCCGACCCACCGCAACTACATCGTCCGCGACGACGGCCTGGTCGCCTGCAAGATCTACGGCCACATCCGCGCGCGGCACCTGTGGGACATGATCATGGTCTCGACGTACGACTACGCCGAGCCGGGCTTCATCCTGATCGACCGCGTCAACGAGATGAACAACAACTGGTGGTGCGAGTCGATCCGCGCGACCAACCCCTGCGGCGAGCAGCCGCTGCCGCCGTACGGCGCCTGCCTGCTGGGCTCGGTGAACCTCACCAAGTTCGTGCGCGACCCGTTCACCGACAAGGCCGCCTTCGACTGGGAGGAATACAAGGAAGTCGTGCGCGTGTTCACCCGCATGCTCGACAACGTGGTCGAAGTGAACGGCCTGCCGCTGGAGCAGCAGCGCAACGAGATCATGCGCAAGCGCCGCCACGGCATGGGCTTCCTCGGCCTGGGTTCGACCGTGACCATGCTGAAGATGAAGTACGGCTCCAAGGAGTCGTGCGACTTCACCGACCGCATCGCCCGCGACATGGCCGTGGCCGGCTGGGAAATGGGCCTGTCGCTGGCCAAGGAAAAGGGCGCCGCCCCGATCATGGACGAGCGCTTTGCCGTGACCGCCGAGATGCTGCGCAAGCGTCCGGAAATGGTGAAGGACGGCTGGAAGATCGGCCAGGAAATCGAAGGCAAGACCCTGCACGCGCGCTACAGCCGCTACATGCAGCGCATCGCCTCGGTCGCCCCGGAACTGGTGGACGAGCTCGCCGAAGTCGGCGCCCGCTTCACCCACCACAGCTCGATCGCCCCGACCGGCACCATCTCGCTGTCGCTGGCCAACAATGCCTCCAACGGCATCGAGCCGTCGTTCGCGCACCACTACAGCCGCAACGTGATCCGCGAAGGCAAGAAGACCAAGGAAAAGGTCGACGTCTATTCCTACGAGCTGCTCGCCTACCGCGAGCTGGTCAACGCCAAGGCGATGCCGTTCAGCGAGGAAGCCGAGGCCAAGCTGCCCGACTACTTCATCTCCGCCGACGACATCACCCCGAAGGAACACGTCGACGTCCAGGCCGCCGCGCAGAAGTGGGTCGACTCCTCGATCTCCAAGACCGCGAACGTCCCCACGGACTACCCGTACGAGGACTTCAAGGACATCTACCGCTACGCCCACCAGCAGGGCCTGAAGGGCTGCACCACCTTCCGCTTCAACCCGGCCGCCTTCCAGGGCGTGCTGGTGAAGGAAGCCGACCTGGAGAACACCACCTACCGCTTCGAGCTCGAAGACGGCAGCGTGATCGAGGTCAAGGGCAACGAGCAGATCGAATACGACGGCGAGATGCACACCGCCGCCAACCTGTTCGACGCGCTCAAGGAAGGCTATTACGGCAAGTTCTGACGCCTTGCTTCCCTTCTCCCCGCTAGCGGGGAGAAGGTCGAGGCGAGCGACAGCTCGCTGAGGGAAGGGCGGATGAGGGGCGAGCGCCGCAGGCGCGAGCGAAGCGCCCGGCACAACAACCCGCCGCAGGTATAGGATCGATTTCGCAACACCGCAGTACCGATTGTTTGTCCCGATAAAACCAGCAAGGCATAGCGCCCGCGAGGAGGGCACATGAGCAACGGGAATGGAGTGACCGCGACCCTGTCCCAGGCCGCCGAAGCGGTGAAGGAAACCGCATCCAACGTTGGCGAGGCCATCGCCAACACCGCCGTGGCCAAGGCGGTGAAGAAGCGCGCCAGCAAGGCCAGGAAGGCAGCCACGCAGGCGAAGAAGGCCGCCAGCAAGGCCGTGAGCAAGGCCAAGAAGAAGCTCGCTTCCGCCTCCGCCGCGGCGAAGAAGGAAGCCAGCGCCCTGAAGGCCAAGGTCACCGGCAAGAAGGCTGCCAAGAAGGCTGCCAAGAAGGCCACGAAGAAGACGGCAAAGAAGGCCGCCAAGAAGGCGACGAAGAAGGTCGCCAAGAAGGCAGCGAAGAAGGCCGTCAAGAAGACCGCACGCAAGGCGACGAAGAAGGCCGCCACGCGCAAGGCACCCGCCAGGAAGGCGGCGAAGAAGGCAGTGAAGAAGGCGACCAAGCGGCCGGCAAAGAAGGCCGCGAAGAAAGTCGCCCGCAGGAAGTAAGCGGCACCGCAACACGCATCACCAGAAACACGCAGCAACCAGAACAGAAAGCCCCGATTGGTGACCGCGCCCCACGCGGGCGCGGTCACCGCACTGAACCACTTGGCGCCGCGACCACGCGCGCCCCCACGCAACACCAGGAACCACGTCGATGACCGTCAAGATCAACAAGAAAATCAAGGGTTACGCCGTCGTCACCGCCGACGACAAGGCCAAGGAAGCGGTCAAGGCCGAATCCGTCTCGCGCATCGCCGCCGAGGCCGAAGCCAAGCCCATGGCCGACGTCATCCAGATGCACGAGCGCGTCGAGCGCCCCGAAGTGCTGATCGGCTCCACCTACAAGATCAAGACGCCGCTGGTCGAACACGCCATGTACGTGACGATCAACGACATCGTCCTCAACCCGGGCACCGAGCACGAACTGCGCCGCCCGTTCGAGGTCTTCATCAATTCCAAGTCGATGGACCACTTCCAGTGGATCGTCGCCCTGACCCGCATCATGTCCGCCGTGTT
The DNA here is from genome assembly GCF_014489475.1 of Lysobacter terrestris. Lineage (GTDB taxonomy): Bacteria > Pseudomonadota > Gammaproteobacteria > Xanthomonadales > Xanthomonadaceae > Agrilutibacter > Agrilutibacter terrestris. The sequence continues at coordinate 2,047,249 of NZ_CP060820.1, forward strand.
CCGCAAGGGCGGCGACGTCACCTTCCTGGTCGACGAGATGCGCGCCGTGTTCGACCCGCGCGGCGGCTACTTCAAGGCCGGCGGCGTGTACATGCCGTCCCTGGTCGCCGAGATCGGCGCCGTGGTCGAAGAGCACCTCAAGTCGATCGGCCTGATGCACGACCCGGAAATGAGCGACGCCACCCGCGCCCTCATCAACGAGAAGCGCAAGGCCTACGAAGACCGCGCAAAAAAAAAGTCTGAAGTAGTCACCGCCGGCGAGATGGGCGGCGCCATGAGCGCCGACGTCGACGCCCGCACCGAGGAAGTCATCGAAGTCACCGGCGAGGGTGCGTCGTTCCCGCCGTCGGCGACCATGTGCCACAAGTGCTCCACCAAGGCGGTGGTGATCATGGATGGGTGCGCGACTTGCTTGAATTGTGGGTATAGCAAGTGCGGGTGAGTAGTTGATTCGAGACGTCTGAGAGGGTCAGGTTCCTTCTGGATCTGGCCCTTTTCTTTGAGGTGCAGGATTCCGATGGCCAAGAACCCTGGGCAGAGTTGGTTGGATCTGTATCAAGAACTGTCCTCGACAGTAGGAGCCGTGGGTAGTGACCCTGTCTTCTATCGCGGGCAGCGGGACGCTAGCTGGCCGCTCAAGCCTGGCCTTGCTCGTCAAAATGTGAACAGATCAGATGTTCTCGAGCAGATTGCATATTTTGATTTTGTGACGCGGGCCGGCGGGCTCCTGAAATCGGCATCCTCGTGGGAAACGCTGCTAACGATGCAGCACCACGGCATACCAACGCGTTTGCTGGATTGGTCGAACACCTTGGGTGTTGCTCTGTACTTTGCCCTGAAGGACTCAACAGCGGATGCTGCTGTATGGGTCTTGAACCCATTCGAGTTCAACGAAGCCTGCTGGAATAGCGCAACGGTGCCGATGCCGTTCGAGCTCGGCGGTGAGTACAGCGATTATTTCATTAGCGATACCAAGGCCTTTGAGTACGACGTTGTTGCAATCAGTCCAGCGCGGCACAACCCAAGAATAGACAGGCAGCAAGGGGGGTTTACGCTACATGGCGTCCTGGACAGACCTCTGGATGAGCTTCATCCGAAACTGGTCAGGAAGTTCGTTATCCCCAAGTCATTGCATGAAGATGCGTGGCGATTCTTGAGGATGTCTGGTATTTCAGAGTTCTCCTTGTTTCCTGATTTGGATGGACTGGCAAGGGAAATATGCTTGGAGCATTTTCGCTATTGATGCGCGGTCGCCGTAGCTCGGAAATAAAGGGTCGGGTTCATTTACGCGTCGGCTGTAAATGAACCTGACCATTTTTACTGCTGATCAGGAAGAACTGCCCGCAAAACAGGGGTCAGAGTCGACTTTTTCCGTAGGCGCTGAGCCAGCATTGAAATCATCACACTATTTTTTGGGGAGTCAGATGAGTTTTCGCAACGCGCTTGGCCTGATCATGCTTTGCACTGCTGGCTGCGTCGGACCGGGTAGTGCAACGGCCGCGAAAGTTGAGGCCTGTGCCGACGCCAGCACGCCGCAGAAGGCGATTGCGGCTTGTTCGGTATTGATTGAGTCCGGGGAAATCACGGGCAAATCGCTGGGAAGCGCGCGGTTCAATCGCGCCTCCGCTTACTTTATGACCGGCGCTCAGGATCTGGCACTTGCCGATCTCAACGAGGCCATGCAATTGCTGCCCAGTGATGCGCGGGTCTACGGCCTGCGCGGTGCCGTGCGCGGCATGAAGGGCGATCTCGATGGCGCCATTGCCGATTTCACCGTGTCCATCGATGGCGATCCCTCTTTGGTTGACTCGTATACCAACCGCGGCAAGGCCTTCTCGGACAAGGGCGAGTTCGAGCGCTCGATTCCGGACTTTGACCGCGCGTTGAAGCTGCAACCGAACAATGCGTTTGCGCTTAATGGTCGGTGCTGGTCCCGCGCCGTGCTGAACATCGATCTGGATGCTGCACTGGCCGACTGCAATGCCGGCGTCGAAGCGGGCGGCGATGACCTCGCCAATACACTCAATACCCGAGGTTTTGTGCATTTCCGGCGCGCTGAATATCGCGAATCCATCGAGAGTTACGACGCCTCCCTTCAACAGAACCCTCGTGCGGCGTCGTCCTATTACGTTCGCGGCTTGTCAAAGCAAGCATTGGGCGAGCAGGGGGCGGACGCCGACATCGCTCAGGCGTTGTCGTTGGAGCCTGGCATCCGCGAGCGTTACGCGCGTTACGGCGTCAATCCGTAAGGGTAAAAGGGGCAGCGTCCATGCTTAAACACCCAAATAAAGGGGTCAGGTTCATTTTCGCGTCGGCTATAAATGAACCTGACCCTTTTTACTGATTGTCCGCCCGACACTAGCGGACGCGAACCCCGTTGATTCGGCCGGATGCGGTCCACTACCTTTACCGCGACGACGACGCTTGGGTGACCATGGAATTGTTGCCAATCCTGCTGATGCCGGTGTTTCTGGCACTGGTCATCTACCAGACGCTGGAGGGGCGCAAGCGGGTCAAGCGCGAGCTGCGCAACACCTTCCTCGCGCTGCGCTTCACCACGCCCGGCGGCGTCGCAGGCGGCGACGCAATGCGCGTGATCAAGGTCTACAAGCAGGGCGTTCCCTTCATCTACGACGATGTCTTCAACCTCCCGGTCGGGCCACGGCACATTTCCGATTCCTTCTGGTACTGCGTCGGCCCCGGGCCCTCGTACTTCCTCGCCATTCCGCTGGTCGAAGCGGGCCTGGGTCGCGTAAAGGTGAGTTGGGTGGTGCGCCCGCTATCGGCGGAACGCATGCACGCTGCGCTCGTCGATGACGAACACGCATTGCGCGAGGCGTTTGGTCCGAACCCAGGTGACCTTCTGGCGTGAGCCAGCCTAGGGGTCTGGGATGGCTTTCCTTCCCCTTTTCGCGCGGCCTGCGGCCTTACCCCGCCAGTCGTCAGCGTGGACGTGCGAGTAGGACCGCAACGTAGATGGTCACGCACATGCTCGCGAAGGAGAGCCAGGCGTACGGCCATAGCAGTGGCATGCCGACGAAGACCAGGCCATCGCTGCCGCCGGGAATCAACGCGGCACCGATTCCCATGAGACCTCCCCCGACAAGACAGCGTCCGGTCCGGGCTGCTGTCGGCACCTTGGGTCTCAAACCAACCGTCCAGCCCCCCAGTACAGCGCCGGCCATCAGTGCGACCAACAGCAGCGACGCCCGCATCGTGTCGAAGGGCCTGCCACGCGCAAGCTCGCCGAGCGTCTCGGTATAGGTCCAACCGCCTACCGTCAGAAGTACGACCAGGAACGCGACTCCGCTGATTGACGTCGCGACATGCGGGGACCAGAAGTAACGCAAGGGACCGTGACCTGTCCGCCAGGCACGCCATCCGTGGGTTGCCAGCCGGAGTGCCAGGATCAGGATGCACACGATCGCCACCCAGCCTGGGGCATCAAGAACAAGGGATTTCCCGGCGAGGTGCTCGGGTGCGGCCATGCGCGACATCGCCAGGCTGCCGAGGAAGAATCCGATCGGGGTAGCCAGATAGGCCCATTGGCCTGACCCGATGCGCGCAATCGTGCCAATGGCGCAGGAGCGATTGCAGAACGCGCCAATGCCGAGCACGACGCCGCCGGCGACCGTGGCTGCGCTGGTGGCATAGCCGCGCGGAATGATGGGCAGAAGCCCCAATGCGCTCAGGAGCACAAGCCCGCCACCGACCAGGACCGACGCTTCGATCAGCGCAAGCAGTCGGCCCGGACGGCGTTCGCTCACGAGCTCGACGATGGACGCGACGGCACAGGTGCCGCCGCGCTGGGTGGCAAATCCCAACAGGCAGACTGCTGCCAATCCAATCAGGAAGTTCGGGGTCTCCATCGGCGAGCGACTCCCGGAACAAGCACGCCCGGTCATTGATAGCACCGGGCAAGGACCGGCGCCACGATGCCCCTCGCTGTGCGGGTCATCCGGTGGTGGATGAATCCGGCCCTCGGATCAAGCCAGCGTCGCCCGGGTAAGCGAAGCACATCCGGGTGCTTTTCGTAACGCGGCGAGATTCAACCCCGGGTGCGGCTACGCCTCACCCGGGCTACGGTTTACCTCGGATCACTTCGGTTTGCTGTACCAGAGCGCGTTGACGATGATCCAGCGCTCGTCGAACCGGCCCATGTGGAAGTAGTCGACGAACCACGGCGTTTCCAGTCGCACCGATGCGGCGTTGCCGATCACGTCGAGTACGCGGCAGCTGCGGCTCCACTGTTCCTTGGGCGTCTTCAGCGCGCCCTCGCGGGTCAGCCCGACCAGTTCCTCCTTGCCCATGCGACGCAGGCCGAGCCGCTCGTACGGGGTGTCGCCCAGCACCATGCGCTTGGCAAGGTCCGGGTGCAGTGCGCGCGCAACGCGTTCGGGGTCGGCTTCCAGCTGGCCGTCCACGTAGTCGAAGCAGGTCGCCTCGATGGCGGCGATGGTGGCCGGATCGGCAACGGGTGGCGTGGCTGCCGCGCCAGCGGCGGCGAGAAACAGGGAAAGCGCGGACATCGTTCCTCCATGAGGTTGCGTGATGGGTGCAGGGCTATTGGACGATACCGGCCCCCGCCCTGTCTGCGGGCTGCGCCGAAGCGTGGGTAGTGTGCAGGGGCGTCGGGCGGCGACCCGACAGCGCATCACGCACCGGGCGGGCCGGGCCTGAGGTAGACGATCAGGCACACCAGGCACAGCGCGAGCGCGGCGAGCGGGACGAACAATCCGACCAGCGCCGCCAGCACGAACAACGCCAGCGTGAACACCGCGCGTTGCCGCATCCGGAGTCGCGCCCAGGCGGGAACGGCTTCGTCCGGAGCGCGGCCGATCAGCTCCTCGATCAGGCACAGGTAGGCCGCGTTGACCAGGATGAAGACCAGCGCATAGAACGAGACCGGCGCGGGCGCCAGCCGGCTCTGCGCCATCCACGCGGTCGACAGCGGCACCAGCGACATCGCGAACAGCAGCGCGAAGTTGGTCCACAGCAGGCGCGGCGTGGCTTCGCGCGCATGCCGCAGCAGGTAGTGGTGGTTCATCCACACGATGGCGATGAACAGGTAGCTCATGCTGTAACTCACCCAGCGTGGCCACAGCGCGAGCAGTGCGGCGTAGGTCGGCTGCGCGGGCGGGTGCAGTTCCAGCACCAGGATGGTGATCAGGACGGCGAAGACGCCGTCGGAGAAGAGCGTCAGGCGTTCGGGGGTGGCTTTGGGGGGCATGGGCCGGTCCCGAGGGGCGGGAGTCGCGAGCAGGGTACGTCGTTCCGCTGCAACCGCGTAACCGCATAAGGCGGGCTTGAGCCTGCCCTAACCGACATCTATCGCAGGTGGGCCCTGGCCCACCAATGCAACGGATACAGCCGGCGCGGTGAAAGAGGCGCCCGGCACGAGCGTCGCGCGTGGTGGCGCTGACGAGCGGTCGTCATCGGCGCGGGTCGATGCCGAACCTGTAACACGCGGGTGATCGCGCCGACAGGCGCACGCAGGTTGCGACGCAACGTCGCAACGGCCTCGGTCGCGTCCGTTGCCCGTCCCTGGATTTTCCCGGCGCGCGTTTCCGCAGCCCTTGCCAGGCGCAACAACATTGCGGCGAACGCGCCCTTCGCTACGTTTTCTGGTGGCTCAAGGAGTACACATGAACCCGCTACTGCAATCGCTCAACTTCCGGCTGAAGCGCGTGTTTCGGATTGACGCTGCCGATGCGCCCCGTGCAACCCAGAAGGTCGTGACGCGTGAGGGTTGGCCGCCCTTGTCCGCCACGCCCTTGCTTCGCCGGCGGCGTACCGATGCACTGCCGTGGTTTCCGCACGGTCCTCGCGATGACTGGAAGCGCTAGGCCGCCTGGGGCGCAATGAGTGAGCGGCGACGCATTACGCCTGCGGCGGATGCGCGTTCCGGTTTCCGTGCAGGCGCCGATGGGGCGGCCCGGTTCAAGCTTTCGCCTGCGCCATGGGCCATTGCGTCCGCCGGGGGCAGCGGTTGCTACCATGACGCACCCGAGTCCGGGTACGTCAGGCGAGCATCATGGAAGTTTGCGGTCCTTCATCCCCGGCCTTCGTGCAGGGCCCGGCATGATTCGCGACATCCGAATCTTTCCGGAAGCGCGCCGGCTGGAAATGAAGTTCGTCGGCGGCATCGGCGTGCAGGATCGCCTGGACACGCTGGCGCTGGTGGCGCCGCTGATCGCCAACCGCACGCTCGACCGCATATTGATCAACTTCAGCGCGGCCTGGCATGAGCCGCCGCTGGACAAGGGCGGCGTCCCGTTCGAGGAAACCTTGCGGCAGACCGGTGAATACGCCGGGTGCCGCGTCGCGTTCGTCAGCCGGCCGCATCCCTATGCCGCGCCGAAGGGCGACGACACGACCGCGCTGGGCTTCGAGTTCCAGTGCTTTTCCGGACTGCATGCCGCGCAGGCCTGGCTCGAAGCGCCTTAACCACAATCCCGGGGAAAGGCCGGGCGCACCCGACCCTTCCCCTGCGCAGGATTACTCCTGCGGCTTCACGCCCAGGTAGGCGCCGGCCATGTGCTCGCTCATCCACGGATCGTTGTTCTCGATCTCGAGCGCGCGATCGAACAGGCGTTCGGCGGTGGCGCGGTCGCCCTGCAGCAGGTAATGCGCGCCCACTTCGGCCAGGCCCTTGCCGTCGTCGGGATTGCGGGCGAGGAAGCCGTCGAACAGCGGCTTGGCCTTGGCCCATTCGCCCGCTTCGGCGTACACGCGGGCGATGCGGTAGACGTCGCTGTCCTCGTGCTTGCCGTTGAGCAGGGCGTCGAAGATCGCCTGGCCTTCGGCCTTGAAGCCGCCCAGGTAATACACGCGGCCCGCGCCGATGCGCTCCCAGCTGCCGTTCTTGCCGGACTGCACCAGCGCCATCTCGAGCAGCGCGCGCGCGGCATCCTTCGGCGCCTTCTCGTGGTAGGTGGCGGGCGTCGGCCGCAGCTTCTGCGCGGCGAAGCCCACGCCGATGCCGGCGGCGAACAGGAACGCGGCGGTGGCCGCGGTGATGCGTACCTTCATGGATTGCTTCCCCTTGTGATGCGTGGAGGCGCGAGGCGCCCGGATCGTCCCTGGCGAACAAGCCATGGCCGAGGCGGAGTCTAGCGTCCGCTCCTGCATCCGCGAATGTGCCCGCGCGGCGGCGATGCGGTTGATGCACGGTGCGAACTGGCCGCGCCCGGGGCGCTAGACTCCATCGACGCACCGCCTGCGGAGAACCCCATGTTCCGGTTCCTGTTCGCGCTATCGATCGGCCTGCTGTTCGTTTCCCCCCTCTTCGCCGCCGACCCACCCACGCTGCGTGGGTACCACTCGAACGCCAACCGTTCCGACGCTTGGCAAGGCGGCGTCCGCATGATCCCCATCCACACGCCGGTCGGCGACTTCCGCGTGTGGACCCGGCGTGTCGGCAACAATCCGCGCATCAAGGTGCTGTTGCTGCACGGCGGGCCCGGTGCCACGCACGAGCCGTTCGAGGTATTCGATTCGTTCCTGCCCGCCGAGGGCGTCGAGTACTACTACTACGACCAGCTCGGTTCCTACTACAGCGACCAACCCGACGATCCGAAGTTGCTGGCGATCGATCGCTTCGTCGACGAAGTGGAGCAGGTGCGCCAAGCGCTCGGCCTGGACAAGGACAACTTCTACCTGCTTGGCCATTCGTGGGGCGGCATCCTCGCGATGGAGTACGCGCTCAAGCACCAGGAGCATCTCAAGGGCCTGGTGATCTCCAACATGATGTCGAGCATTCCGGCGTACAACCGGTATGCGAACGACGTGCTCATGCCGCAGCTCGATCCGGCGGCGCTCGCCGAACTGCGCAGGCTCGACGCGGCGAAGGACTACGCGAACCCGCGCTTCGAGGAGCTGCTGGTTCCGCACTACGAGCAGCACTTCCTGCGCCGTCCGATCGCCGAGTGGCCGGAGCCGGTGCTGCGCGGTTTCGTCAAGCACCTGAACCGCAAGGTCTACGTGCCGATGCAGGGGCCGAGCGAGCTCGGCGCCGGCGGCGTCCTCGCCGACTGGGATCGTACCGGCGAGCTGGCCAGGATCACCGTTCCCACGCTCGTCATCGGCGCGAAGTACGACACGATGGATCCGGCGTGGATGGAGATGATGAGCAAGCGCCTGCCGCACGGCGAGTACCTCTACCTGCGCAACGGCAGCCACGCGGCGTTCTACGACGACCAGGACGCTTACTTCGCCGGGTTGCTGAAGTTCCTGCGAGAGGTCGACGGCGCCCGTTAGCACCGCCCCGGAGAACCGCCGTGTCCAGCCTGCACGAACGCATCGCCAGCAGCTTCGCCGCGCAAGGTCTGATGACGACGCTGGGCGCGCAATTGCTGCACATCGCGCCCGGCGAAGTGCGGATTGCGCTGCTGCCGCGCCCGGAGCTGTCGCAGCAGCACGGCTACATCCATGCCGGCGCGCTCACCAGCGTGCTCGACAGCGCCTGCGGTTACGCCGCGCTGACCGTCGCGCCTGCGGAGTGCGACGTGCTCACCGTCGAGTTCAAGATCAACTTCGTGCGGTCCGCGGTCGCCGATCGTTTCGTCGCCATCGGCCGGGTCACCAAGGCGGGCAGGACCCTGACGGTGTGCCAGGGCGAAGTGGTCGGCGAGAGCGATTCCGGGCAGGAGACGATCGCGGTGATGCAGGCCACGATCATCAACCTTGCCGGCGGGCGCTGATTCGCCGCGAAGCGGGCGTGAGCGGCGCTGCTCCGGGTTCGCATCGGTGTTGGCGCGCGCTGGAAACGACAACGCCCCGCAAGCGGGGCGTCGTACTGAACTGGAGCGGGAAACGAGACTCGAACTCGCGACCCCGACCTTGGCAAGGTCGTGCTCTACCAACTGAGCTATTCCCGCGGAGGGCGCGAAGTGTACGCAAACCCGCGCCGTTGGGAAATGGGGGCATCGCAAACCGGACACGCAGCCCGGGTAAGCGCAGCGCACCCGGGAGCTTTTCGTCACGCCGCGGGATTCAAACCCGGGTGCGGCCTGCGGCCTTACCCGGGGCCCACGGTGCGCCGCCTCACAGCGTCTTCAGGTACTCGACCAGGTCGCTGCGCTGCGCGGGCGTCAGGCGCAGCCCGAGCGCGGTGTCGTAGTGCGTGACCACGTCGGCCAGCGTCGCAGCGCTGCCGTCGTGGAAGTACGGCGGGTGTTGCCACAGGCCGCGCAGCGGCGTGGTGCGGTAGGCCTTGGTCGCGGTGCGTGCGGCGTAGGCGCCGTCCATGCCGGTTTCGCCGGGCAGGTGCAGCCGGCCGCTGTTGTTGTCGGTGCCGGTGGCGCTGACGTGGCAGCCCTTGCAGTTCTTGGCGAAGACGGCGCGTCCGCGCAATGCGGCGATGGCGTCGTAACTGCCGGCCGGCGGCACCGGCGCGTGCAGGCTGAGCTGGTAGGCGCGCAGCGCCGGCAGTTTCGGCGTCACCAGGTCGGGCGTCTGCACGATGTCGATGCCCAGGCGTGGGTCGGCGAAGTTGCCGTGGCCGCCCATCTGCGTGACCGCGACGTAGGCATTCCAGTACGCCACCGGGCCGTCGCCGGTATAGGTCTCGTTGCGCACGTGCTGCAGGCCGTAGGCCGGCGGCAGCACCAGCGGCGTGCTCAGGCCGTCGATGCTGAAACGTGGGTCGTACCGGCCCGGTCCCCAGCTGCGGTAGACCGCCTTCGCGGCGTCCGACACCGCGGGCGAGAGCGCGATGATCGCGCCCGGATCGAGGTCGCGGTTCGGCCAGCCATCGAGGCGGTGGCCGACGCCGGGCGCGGCCGAGTCGTCGACGGTGGAATGGCACAGCGCGCAGGTGATGCCCAGGCGGGTGATGCGGTTGTCGGCGCTGATGCTCGCCTTCAGTCCGATCACGGCATCGAGCTTCAGCAGCGCGATCGTGGTGGCCGGATCGTCGAGGTCGGCGCTGGCGAGCAGGCCCGGCGGCAATGCATCGGCATCCACCTTCAGGCCCACGGCGAGCGCCGTCACCGGCGGCACCGTTTCCACGACTTCGTGCATGCGCAGGCGATCGGTCCACTGCTGTTCGTCGCCGAAGGTGTCGTAGCGGAAGATCTGCCGGCCCTGCTCGATCAGGGCCGGCGACAGCGCGTGCGGCCGGTTGCGCTGGGTCGCCTGCGTGGCCCGTGCCTCGGCGGTGCTCATCCTGCAGCCGGTGAGCGCGCCGCCGGCTGCGAGGGCGAGGGCGATGAGCGTCGTGAATGCGCGGTGTGGTGGTGCGCGGTGTGTTGATGCCGTCATGGCCGTGCTCGCGAACGCGAGGGCTGCGTTCTGTTGGACGCAGGCTACGCCGCGCCGTTGCGACGGAGCCTGGGTACGTGTGTAAAGGAAGCGGGCCGCGATCCGATGTTCCGCGGCTTCAATGCGGACTGGAGCTGCGCGCAGGAAGGTGGCGCGAATGCCTGCACTAGCGCGGTTCCGTTAGCATTGCGCCCATGTCGACACTGCCTGCATTGCCCGTGCTGCCGCCGGGCCGCTACCGCCACTACAAGGGCAACGATTACGAAGTCGTCGCGGTGGTGCGCCACAGCGAAACCCTCGAGCCGCTGGTCCTGTACCGCGCCTTGTACGGCGAAGGCGGGTTGTGGGTGCGCCCGTATGCGATGTTCGTCGGGAACGTGTCGATTGAGGGCCGCACGGTGCGACGATTTGCACCGGTCGATGCGGCGGGCATGGAGTAGCGGCGGCCGGCGTGACGATCGCGATAGGGTTGTCGCATCGCTGCCAGATCCATCCCGCATGACTTCCCTGCGCATCGAAGACGTCTTCGCGGACGTGTCCGGAGGCCGCACGTTCGTGCGCCGCTGGTTGCCGGCGTTGCCGGTGACCGGCGTGCCCATCGTGCTGCTGCACGATTCGCTCGGCAGCGTCGAACAATGGCGCGACTTTCCCGCAGGACTGGCCGAGCGCCTGCAGTGCGAGGTCATCGCCTACGACCGGCCCGGCTTCGGACGTTCGACGCCACGCCACGATGCCCCGTCGTTGGACTTCATCGCCGACGAGGCGCGCAGCCACTTCCCAGTCCTGCGCGCGGCACTGGGGCTGGGCGACTTCGGCCTGCTCGGTCACAGCGTGGGTGGTGCGATGGCGGTGGTGATCGCGGCGACGCACGCCGACAGCTGCCGCTTCCTGGTGACCGAATCCGCGTAGGCCTTCGTCGAGGCGCGCACGCTGGACGGCATCCGCACGGCCAAGGCGCAGTTCGCGGATGCGGCGCACTTCGCGCGGCTGGCGCGCTGGCACGGCGAGCGCGCGCGCTGGGTGCTGGAGGCGTGGACCGAGGTCTGGCTGGATCCGCGCTTCGCCGGTTGGAGCCTCGATGCCTGGCTGTCGCAGGTGCGTTGCCCCGTGCTCGCGATCCACGGCGACGGCGACGACTATGGTTCGGTGGCATTCCCCGAACGCATCGCCCATGGCGTGTCCGTACCGGCGCAGCTGGCAGTGATGAAGCAGTGCGGGCACGTGCCGCACCGCGAGCGCCCGGACGAGGTGCTGGGGCTGGTGGCGGATTTCATCGCGCGCGGTTAGCGCACGGCGCAGCACGAAGCGGCGGCAAAAAAGAAGGGACAGGCATGGCCCGTCCCTTCCTGCATCGCGATACCGCTGCCGCGATGGCGGCGTGGCTCAGAGGCCGAGGACCTGCTCCGCCGACACGTACGGCAGGTTGTGCGCCTGCGCGACCGGCTCGCAGGTGACCTTGCCTTCGCAGACGTTGAGGCCGTTGCGCAGGTGCACGTCCTGCGCCAGCGCCTTCTTCCAGCCGTTGTTGGCCAGCGCCAGGGTGAAGGGCAGGGTCACGCTGTTGAGCGCGAAGGTCGAGGTGCGCGCGACCGCGCCCGGCATGTTCGCCACGCAGTAGTGCACGACGCCGTCGACGACGTAGGTCGGGTCCGCATGCGTGGTGGCGTGCGAGGTTTCCACGCAGCCGCCCTGGTCGATGGCGACGTCGACGATCACCGCGCCCTGCTTCATGGTCTTGACCATTTCCTTGGTCACCAGCTTCGGCGCGGCGGCGCCCGGCACCAGCACGGTGCCGATCAGCAGGTCGGCGCGGCGCACCAGTTCCTCGATCGCGGCGCGGGTGGAGAACACCGTAGAGATCGAGGTGCCGAACTGCGCGGCCAGGCGCTTGAGCGCGTCGGCCGAACGGTCGACGACGGTGACCTTGGCGCCCATGCCGACGGCAATCGTCGCGGCATGCGTGCCGGACACGCCGCCGCCGAGGATCACGACTTCCGCGGCCGGCACGCCGGGCACGCCGCCCAGCAGCACGCCACGGCCGCCCTGGGCCTTTTCCAGCGAATGCGCGCCGACCTGCGGGGCGAGGCGACCGGCGACTTCCGACATCGGGGTCAGCAGCGGCAGCGAGCCGTTCGGCGCGGTGACGGTTTCGTAGGCGATGCAGACGGCGCCCGAGTCGATCAGGTCCTTGGTCTGCGGGGCATCGGGGGCGAGGTGCAGGTAGGTGAAGAGGATCTGGCCCGGGCGCAGCTTCTTGCGCTCCTCGGCCAGCGGCTCCTTCACCTTCACGATCATGTCGGCGTTGGCGAAGATTTCGTCGGCGGTCTCGATGATCTTGCCGCCGGCGGCGACGTAGTCGGCGTCGGACAGGCCCGCGCCGAGGCCGGCGCCCTTCTGCACCAGCACTTCATGGCCGTTGTGCACGAGTTCGTGCACGGACGACGGAATGAGGCCGACGCGGTACTCGTGGTTCTTGATTTCCTTGGGTACGCCGATACGCATGAGCTGGATCTCCCGGTGGTGGGCGTCGGCCGTCCCGACGTTTTGTGGTGCGGGAGTATGGACGAAGGATTGCGCATTTTGTCGCGAATTTTGTTGATCCCGAGGGCCGTTTGTCGCATGGTTGTTCGTGAACAGGCGGATTGATCGAACAAAATGCGAACACCGGAACCGGCCATCGACGAGCGCGACCGCGCCATCCTCCGCCTGCTGCAGGAAGACGGCCGGCTGACCAACATGGAGCTGGCGCAGCGGATCAACCTGTCGCCGTCGGCCTGCCTGCGCCGGGTCAAATTGCTGGAGGAAGCCGGGCTGATCTCGCGCTACGTGATGCTGCTCGACGAGAAGGCGGCGGGCCTGCCGGGCACCGCCTTCGTGCTGGTGACGCTCGACCAGCAAGGGCGCGCGGCGCTCGATGCCTTCGAGGCGGCGATCCAGCAGCACCCGGAAGTCACCGAGTGCTGCCTGCTCGCCGGCGTGGCCGATTACATGGTGCGCGTGGCCTATGCCGATTCGGCCGACTTCGAGCGCATCCACACCGAGATCCTCACCCAGTTGCCCGGGGTGGTGCGCGTGCAGTCGACGCTGGCGCTGCGCACGGTGAAGAAGACCACCGCGCTGCCGGTCTGACCTGCCGGCAGGCGGGTAGGGTAATTCGCCGTGCGCGGGACTACCGTTGGCGCATGACCCGAGCCCGCGGCCGCCTGCGCCATGACGACCTGCTCACGCCCGCGGAATGGCGCGTGGTCGAGGCGGTGCGCCACGGCCTGGGCAATCCCGCCATCGCGCGACGCCTGCACGTCAGCGTCGATGCGGTGAAGTACCACGTCGCCAACGCGCTGCAGAAGCTCGGCCTCGCCGATCGGGTGGCCTTGCGCGCCTGGGACGGCGTGCGCCGCGACAGCGCCCTTTACCGGAGCAGTACCCGCATGAACACCGAGATCGCCCTGGGCCCCGTCGGCCAGATCGCGCGCAGCGTGAAGGACATCGCCGCGGCCCGCGCCTGGTACGCCGACGTGCTCGGCCTCACCCACCTGTATTCGTTCGGCAAGCTCGCCTTCTTCGATTGCGATGGCCTGCGCCTGTTCCTGTCGGAGCGTGGCCCTTCCGAAGGCGACGGCGGCAGCGCGGAATCGCTGCTGTACTTCCGCGTCGCTGACATCCGTGCGGCGCACGCCGCGCTCGCCGCGCGCGGGGTGGAGTTCACCCACGCGCCGCACCTGATCCACACCCACGCCGACGGCACCGAGGAATGGATGGCGTTCTTCAAGGACAACGAAGGCCGGCCGCTCGCGCTGATGGCGCAGGTGCAGCCGTAGGCGTCAGGGCCGGCGCAGGCGGCGGGCGCGCGCGAGTTCCTCAACGTCGCTGACCCGGAACTCGACCGTGACGCGGCTGCCGGGCATCACGCCCCAGCGGATGCCGATGCGGGCCAGGCGCGTTTCCACCTCGGCGCGCATGTCCGCGGGAGCGAGGGCGAGGATCGCGTCGTGGCGTTCGGCCCACGCGCTCGCCAGCGCGAAGACGCTGGTGTGGCGCAGGTAGAGGTTGGGCATTTCCGCTTCAAGTTCGGCCAGGCGCGCTTCCATGGCGCTGGCGGCGTCATCGTCGGTCACATGGCTGGAAGGCATGGCTTCCCCTGGCGTGGGCGATCCCTGTCGACGAAGGTCCTTGCGTGCGGCCGCAGCTTACGCCCGATGGCCATCGCGCCGACGCCTCACTCTTCCAGGGTAAAGCCGACCTTCAGCGTGACCTGCCAGTGCGCGACCTTGCCGTTCTCGACGTGGCCGCGGGTCTCGATGACCTGGAACCAGCGGATGCTGCGCATCGAAATGGACGCGCGCTCGATCGCGGTGCGGATCGCGTCGTCGCTGCTGGTCTTCGACGAGCCGGTGAGTTCCAGCGACTTGTAGACGTGATCGGTCATGGCAGCGCTCCTGTTCTGGAGGGTGGTGGGCATCCTGATCAACGCCGTGTGCGTCGGGCTGCGGTCACGGCGTGGTGGCGCGGGACGTGCGGGTTGCAGTGCGTGCGGTTGTAGCGGGCCCGGTGTGACGGGCGTGTTGTAGCGGATGCGCCGTAAGGATTTGTTGCCGCCGATCGGCCGCCGCCGGCGCGTTGAACCGGCGCGTTGAAAACACCACGCGATCCCGGCATCGTCGCTGCATCGGGCGCGAGGATCGGACGGACGTGAAGCAGATGGCGTGGGGATGGGCCGTGCTGTGCGGCATGGCGTTGTGCGTGGGGCTGCCAGGGGGCGTGCAGGCCAAGGAATTCAGCAAGGACGGCCCGGTCACCACCGATCGCACCGTCACCTGGCCCGTGCCGTGGCAGCAGGGTCGCCGGCTCGAATACGACGAGGTCAACGAAACGGTGGTGATCCACGACAGCAGCGAATCGCGCAGCACCAGCACCTCGATCGCCGCGGTGGAGATCATCGAAGCCGGTGGTGACGGCTACCTCCAGCGCTGGACCTGGCGCGAAGGGCAGACGCGCGACGAGGGCGTCGACGAAACCGTGCGTCGCGCCGCGGCGGCGATGGTGAAGGGAATGGAGGACCTGCCGCTGGACGTGCGCCTCGACCGCGACGGCGCCTACGTCGCCGTCGCCAACATCGGCGACCTGTCGCGCAAGGCGCGCACGGGCGTGCACCGCGCGACGGAGGCGTTGTTCGCCGAGGCGAAGCGGCCGCTGTCCAAGGCCGAGCAGAAGGGCATGCTCCGCATGCTCGATATGCTGACCACGCCGGTGGCGCTGGAGAACCTGGTCGCCACGCTGGCCTCGCGCTACAACTTCGTCAGCGGCGGCGGACTCGCGCCGGGCAAGGAGTACGCGTACGACGACGAGGGGCCCAATCCGTTCGGCGGCGCTCCCTTCCCCATGCGCAACACGATGCTGCTGGAACCCGATGCGCAGGACGGCTGGTACCTGGTCCAGTGGACCATGGTCATGGACCGGGAGAAGGGCAGCGCGGTGCTGGCCGATGCGGTGACGCGGCTGCTGCAACGCAGCGGCGGGAAGGTGCCGACGGCGGAACTCGATGCCGCGCGCGCGAAGGTGCTCGAAGACACCGATGTGAACTTCTCGGCGCGCTACCGCGTCGATGCCGCGACCGGGATCGTGCAGTGGATGCAGCTGGTGCAGGCCAAGCGCGTGGGCGGGCGCAACACCGTGCAGACCTCGACCCTCACCCTGCGCCACTGACGGCGCCGGGCGATGTGCGCTCCGGCAACTGCCGGAGCGCACTGGAGCGGAGCGTACTCGATCGAAATCAGCCGCCGTTCCTGGCCGCGCGCTCCATGGCGATCAGGTGGTCGGCGATGCGCAGCTTGTCTTCCCAGCTGTTGCCGCCGGTGATGCGGTACTTGCCGTCGATGACGAGCGTGGGCGTGCTCGACACGCCGCTGCGCAGCATGAACTGCTTGCCGCGGGCGATCTTGGTGTTGACCGCGAAGCTGTTCATCTGGGCGAGGAACTGCGCCGGGTCCGCGCCGTAGCCGGCGTAGAACTCCGCGATCTTCTTCTCGTCGGGCTTGTCGCCTTCACCGGGCATGGTGTTGGTCACGTGGATGGCGCTGATCAGCGCGTCGTGCGAGCGCTTGACCAGGCCCATCGACTCGGCGACGTAGAACGACTTCGCGTACGGATTCCATTCCGGACCGAACGGCGCCGGCACATAGGTGAAGCGGACGTCGGCCGGCAGCTTCTTCTCCCAGGCGCTCACGGCCGGGTGGAAGCTCGCGCAGGCCGGGCACACGTAGCCGAACACTTCGACCACTTCGACCTTGCCGTCCAGCGGCTGGTACGGCTGGCCACCGGCGATCTCCTCGTAATCGGTGCCGGCCACGGGCGCGGGGCCTTGCGGCGCGACGACCGGATTGGTGTTCGGCGCTTCCGGTTCGGCAGCGGCCGGTGCCGCGACGGGCGCGGTGGTGGCCGGCGCGGCCTCGGCCGGCACAGTCGTGGTGGCGGCCGGCGCCGGCGTGGCAGGCGCGGCGGCTTCGGGCGCCTGCTGTTGCGAGCAGGCGGCCAGGGTCAGCAGGGTGAAGAGCAGGGGAGCCAGGCGCAGATTCATCGTGAACTCTCGGCGTGGGTGGAGCGCTGGCGCGGCGGCGCCAGGCGGGTGGCAAGGATAGCCCGTGCCGCAACCGCGAGTACCGCGCAGTTCCAATGCCGTCGCAAACGAACGCGCCCGGCGTGGGGCCGGGCGCGGAGGTCGTGGCTGCGTCGCTCAGTACGGTTGCAGGCCGAGGATCGCCTGCAGCACCGACGCGAGGATCACGTAGTTGCCGTCGTCGTAGCGGCCGTAGCGGTAACCGCGGCCATAGCCGTCCTCGTAGCCGCGGCGGAAGGCCTGGCGGAAGTAGTGGTTGTACTCCGCCTGGTCGACGTAATAGCCGTAGTAGCCATAGTTGGCGTCGGCGTAGGCGAAGTTGTTGCGGTAGTCGTAGCGCCAGCCGTCGTAACGGTCGGCTTCGCCGGCGCGATAGCCCTGGTCGTAGCCCAGGCGCACGGCCTGGCGCAGGAGATCGGCGGAGTAGCGGTTGACCTCGTACCAGCGCCCCGCGCGCAGGTAGCGGTAGCTCGGCGGCGTGTAGTAGTACGGGTCGTTGTAGTAGCTGTAGTTGCGCGAGTACCAGCGGTCGCTGAGGTTGCGCTGGCCCTGCCAGTACTGCTGCTGGTAGCGGTACTGGCGCATGCGGCGGTCGTGCTGGAGCGCGCTGATGCGGCTGCGTTCGGCGGCCTGGCGTGCCTGTGCTTCGCGGCGGTATTGCGCCGTGCGCTGCTGCTGCAGCTCGATGCGGCGGTTGCGCTCCTGTTCCGACAGGCGCGCGTCACGGCGGGCATCGTCGCGGTGGGCGTCATCGCGATGCGTGCGTTCGGCGTCGCGACGGGCGTCTTCGCGGCGGGCGCGTTCGGCATCGCGGCGGGCATCGGCCTGGCGCTGTTCGGCGTCGCGGCGCGCCTGGTCATTGGCGTCGTCGCGTCCGCGGCGATCCATATCGCGCCATACGGGTTGCTGCTCGCGTTCGCGGTGCTGCGCGGCCTGGCGCTGGGCCGCGTCGCGCTCGCGAACGTCACGCGCCTGCGCGTTGCGCTCGCGCAGTTCGCGCTGGTGCTCGTCGCGCTGGCGTTCGGCCTGCAGGCGCTGTTCCGACGCGCGCTGCCGGGCCTCTTCCTGGCGCTGGCGGGCGTCTCGGGCTTCATCCTGCTGCTCGCGCTGGCGCGTGACGTCGGCCTGACGCGCATCATTGCGGGCGTCGTTGCGTTCGCGCGCCGCCTCGCGTTCGCGTTCCTGCAGCGCGCGCCGATCCGGACGCGACGGCGCGAACGCTTCGTTCTGCCGCCCCGCTTCCGCGCGCTGCGCATCCTCGTGCGCCTTGCGGCCCTTGCCGCGTGCTTCGTCGCGGCGGCTGTTGTCCTGTTTGTTGTCGTCCTGCTTGTCTTCGCGTTGTTGTTCGGCGGTGCCGCGATCGTGTTCGCGCGCCAGCACCGGGCTGGCCAGGACGATCGCCAGGGCCAGCGCGGTGGCGCGGCCGAGGAGCGGGATGCGGGTGTTCATTGCGGTCTGCCTGCGTGGTGGCTGCTGTGCGCAGTTAGCGGCTGGCGCGCTTAATCCTTTCTGAGAATTCGCGCGTGGCGCGTAGCGCGTTCAGCTTCCGCTGGGGTGGCCGACCGGCAGAGGGAAACGGCGGGCGGCCAGCGGCCGCCACGCCGTGGTGCCAGGGGCGACGCCGGGCGCTTGCTCAGGCCGCCGCGGCGCTGAGGTGTTCGTGCACGATCGCGGCACCGACCAGGATCAGGATCACCCCGCCCGCGATCTCGGCGCGCTTGCCGATGACCGCGCCCAGCGCGCGGCCGAGCATGACCCCGAGGGTGACCATGGTGAAGGTGCACAGGCCGATCACCAGCGCGACCACGGCGATGTGCACGTCGGCGAAGGCGAGGCCGACGCCGACCGCCATCGCATCGATGCTGGTGGCCAGCCCGGCAATGGCGAGCTTGAGCAGGCTGCCGCCGTTGCCGTCGTCCTCGGGCGCTTCGTCGCTGGCGTGCAAGGCCTGCCAGATCATGTGCAGGCCGAGCGCCGCGAGCAGGACGAAGGCGATCCAGTGGTCCCACGCCTCGATGAAGCGCGAGGCCGCGGTGCCCAGCAGCCAGCCGATCACCGGCGTGATCGCTTCCACCACGCCGAAGACCAGACCGGCCCGCAACGCCTGCGGCAGTCGCGGCCGGGTCATCGCCGCACCCTTGCCGATCGCGGCGGCGAACGCGTCGGTGGACATGGCCAGGCCGATGAGCAGGATCGAAAGCGGGTTCATTCGGAACGAGGGCAGGAAAGGCGCCCATCATCGCGCAGTCGCGGCGCCCGCACGATGACCGAGTCCGGCGGCTGGGGCGGGCCGTGCCGCGAACGCGTAGCATGTGCGCGTGCGCCGGTGGCCGCGGTGCAGTCGAGAGCAGCCATGTCCCGTGATTCGAAAACCCGTCGCGACGCCCGCAAGAGGAAAGAGCCGAAGCGGGCCATCCGCCGCCTCGGCGGCACCCTGCAGCCGCATGCCCAGCTGGAAACCGGCGATGGCAACACGGTCGGCGGGGCCGGCTGGCGCGACGGCGAATGGCTGACGGTGCTGGGCGGCAAGGTGGTGGCGCGCACGCCCAGCGCGGCGCTGACCCTCGCGATGCTGCGGCACGTGGTCGCCGTGCAGGAACAGGCCGGCGCCGAGTTGAAACTGACCTTCTCGCCGGTGCTGGAAACCGCGGCGACGCGCGAGGCGCAAGCCGAAGGGCGTTCGCTGGAGGAGTACCTGCACGTGCTCGAGCAGGAACGCCTGGAACGCCTGGACCCGGACGGGGCGCCGGCGCAGGCGGCCGCACCGCAAACCCGGCACTGAGCGCAGCCGGCGGATTCCGCTCGGCGATTGCGCCGCGGCGCCGGCGCCATGGCCGGCACTGCAAACGCTCGTTTCGTTGCTAGGCGGCGAACTGCTCGCGCGTCAGGTTGAGCGGTTCGCCGTCCGTGCACACCACGTCGTCTTCGATGCGGATGCCGCCGTAGGGCTTGAACGCGGCCACGCGCTCCCAGTTCACGCTCGGTCCCAGGCCCCGGTCCTTCAGTTCCTCGAGCAGCATGTCGATGAAGTACAGGCCCGGCTCGATGGTCACCACCATGCCCGGCTCCAGCGTGCGGGTCAGGCGCAGGTACGGATGGCCCGGCGGCTTCGCGATCGTGCCGCCGCGGTCGCTTTCGGCGAAGCCGGCGACCTCGTGCACCTGCAGGCCGATGCCGTGGCCGATCCCGTGCGGGAAGAACGCGCTGCTCACGCCGGTTTCGACCGCGACTTCGGGCGACACGTTGATCAGGCCGAAGTCGCGGAGGATGCGCGCCAGCGACAGGTGCGCATCCAGGTGCAGCTGCTTGTAGTCGAAGCCGGCGCGGACCTGCGCGCACATCGCCTGCTGCGCGCTGTCGACGGCGTCGACGAGGGCCTGGAACTCGCCGGCGGTGTCGTAGGCGTAGGTGCGGGTGATGTCGCTGGCGTAGCCGTGGAAGCTGGCACCGGCGTCGATCAGGAAGCTGCGGAGGGCCTTCGGCGGCAGGCGATCGCGCTCGGTGTAATGCAGCACGGCGCAGTGCTCGTTGAGGCCGACGATGTTGTTGTAGGGCAGGTCGTTGGCGTCCTGCAGCGCCGCCTGGCAATAGACCAGGTGGATGCCGAATTCGCTGGCGCCGGCGCGGAACGCGCGCTCCGCCGCGCGATGCGCGCGCACGCCGATGCGCGAGGCTTCGCGCATCATCGCGATCTCGTACGGCGTCTTGCAGGCGCGGTGGAATTCCAGGTAATTGACCACCGCCGGCGGGTTGTTCGGGACGTAATCGCCGAGCGCGCTCTGCGCCTCGCCGAGGATCGCGCAGCGCGCGGCATCGCGCGGCAGGTGCTGCAACGCCTCTTCCGGCTTGCGGATCACCACGATGTCGAAGTGTTCGGTCCAGTAGCCGGCCGGGTTCTCCGGCACCGCGTGCCAGTAGTCGAAGGGCTGCAGGTACACCAGCTTCGGCCGCTCGCCGGGCGTGGCCACCAGCCAGCTGCCGGGATTGCGGGTCAGCGGCGCCCACGCCTTGAACTGCGGATTCACCGCGTACGGATAATCGCGGTCGTCGAACAGGTGGTAGTGCAGGGTGCCGCTGGGCACGACCAGGTGATCGAAGCCGCCGCGTTGCAGCGCCTGGGCGGTGCGCTGCTGCAGGGTGTCCAGGTGCTGCGGGTACAGCGCGGCGATGGTGCTCTTGCTCGGGCTCATGCGCGGTCAACCGTGTGGGGTCCGCGCATTCTACGGCGCGGCGGAAAAGCCGCCGCATGCAGGAAGTCGGCGCCGCGATACCGAGTCTGGCGGTTCGCGTGGGCGCTTCAGGGGGGGCTGCGCGTTCAGGCGTACTGGCTGCCGGGCGCGTCGATCCAGCGCCGCAGCTGCTGCATCTGCTGCTCGCTCATGGTGATGAAGCGGAAGCCGGTCCAGGCCTGGCCCGGGGCGCTGGCCTGGTCGCGCCAGAGCAGGTGCGTGCCCACTTCGAATGCGGTCTTGGAGATGCCTTCGGGCAAGGCGAAACGCAGCTGGTAGAGCGCGTCCACCACCAGCGGCGCATTCGACATCACCAGCATCCCGGTTTCGGAGACGTTGCCGACGTGGCCGATGACCAGCTCGGTCATGCTGTCGGTGACCTGGATGATCTCGGCGACCTGGCGGCGCCGGCTGCGACGGAATTCCTTCATGCCTGCTCTCCCTGCTGCGACGCCTCGTCGTGCGCCTCCGCGGCCTGCTTGGCGCCCATGAATCCGCGCAGCACGCCGAGCGCGCTGTGCCAGGCGCGGTCGACCAGGCTGCTGTGCTCGACGGTGACGATGCGCACCTGTCCGCCGGCGAGCATGCGGGCGAGGCTGTCGAGCGACTGCTCGCCCACGCGCTGGCCCTTCTGGTTCACGAACAGCGCGTGGTCGGTCATCGGGCTGTACCAGGACAGGCGCCGGCGCACGACATCGCCCTGCTGGTTGGTGATGAACTCGAACCAGGCGCCGAACGGCAACGTGCGCAGCATGTCGTACGCGGCCTGCTCGCGTTCGCTGCGCGGCGGCAGCGGCGGCTTGTCCGGGTTGGCCTCCTGGCCCAGGCGCCCGCGCGCCTTCAGGCGCATCGCCAGTTCGGTGCGGGACGCCGCGTCGTTCTCGTCGTCGTCCACGTTGGCGGTCAGGCGGCGCGCGATGTCGCCGGCTTCGTCGCTGTGGTAGCCGACCAGGGTCAGCGAATGCTCGATCTGCGCGGCCAGGTCATCAGGGGGCGAGGCCGGGTGGTTGAGCGAGGTTGCGCGCACGATGGCGGTCGTGACTTCGAGCTGGTGCTGCCACTCCTCCGATTCCTCGCCGTTGCGCAGCTGCACCAGGGTGAGGACATCGCTCCAGGAGTTGCTCAGCAGGGTCTGCACGAAGCGCGGCAGCTTGTGCTCCTCGGAGACGCCGGCGATCACTTCCGACGCGCGGCGCTTGGCCAGCTCGAGCTTCTCCTTGCCGCGCGCGGCGTCGACATGCCGGCGTTCGGCGACTTCGGCGCGGCGCGCCATGACCTGCAGGTGCTGCTGCACGCGTTGGTTGGCGGCGGCGAAGACGTTGGTGTCGCCCTCGTAGTGCGTCACGACGTCGTCGACGGCGTGGTTGAGCTGGTCGTTCAGCTGTGCATCGACCTCGTCCTCGCCGACCCAGCTGGCGCCCGATTCGGCGACGGTGTTGAGGAGCTGGCGTGCCGGATGGTTCTGGTGGACGAAGAAACCGCGGTCCTTCAGCACCAGCCGCAGCAGCGGCACCACCAGCTTGTGCACGAGGCGGTTGCCCGGGGCGTCCTGGCGCAGTTCGCGCTGGATCTCCGCCATCAGGATGGCGAGCAGTTCGAAGGCGTCGTTGTCCTCGCGCGAGAGCGCTGTGGCATGGCCCTGCGCCTGCCGGCTCTGGGCCAGCAGCGCCTGGCGCACGTCGTGGACGCTGCGCGGGCGCCCTTCGCCGGCATCGCGCGGCACGTTCTGCATGCGCGCGAGCGCCTGCATGACGTCGTCGGTGCTGAGCTGCGCGCGGTTGGCCGCGTCGGTGTTGCCGGGGGTGAGCTTGTTGAGCAGGTCGCGGCGGTTGGCCAGCATGTCCTGCAGCAGGTTGAAGTTCTCCGGGTTCTCCTGTTGCTCTTCCTCGCCCGGGAACCAGCCGGTGAACGGCCGCGCGCGGCCGCCGCCGCCCCCAAATCCACCGCCACCGCCACCACCGCCGGCAGCGGCTTGCGCGCGCGCCTGTTCGCGGCGTTCGCGCCCGGCTTCGCCGGTGAGCTCCGATTGCAGCGCGGGGCGCACGCGGATCGGGACGTAGACCAGGTTGGGCAGGATGTTCTCGCGCGCCAGCATCGCGTTCATGGCTTCGACCAACTGCGCATAACCGGCGAGCGCGTACTGGTCGAAGCAGCGGAACAGTTCCAGCCGCGGCTGCAGCTCGATCTGCAGGACGCGGCTGGCCTTGGCGAGGATGTTGCCCAGCTGCCGCGGCCCGACCGGCAGGCGATCGGCCTCGAAGCCCGGCGACCCGGCCAGCACGCCGAAGCGTTGCCCGAGCAGGTGCAGCGGCAGGCTGGTGCGCGATTCATGCCGCGATGCGATCGAACGCAGCACCGCTTCCTCGTCGAGTTCGTGGTCCTCGACCAGGCGCAGGCTGCCGAAGTGCATCGGCGCCGCGGGCTTGCCCTGCTGGGGCACGGGTTCACGGATGCCGGCGAGCGCCGCTTCCAGCCCGCTGAGGAATTCGGGGATCAGGTCGGCGCGGTTCTGCCGCACCAGCCGCAAGGTGTCGAAATACGCCTGTTGCTGCCCGGGATTGGCAGCCTGGTCGGCGAGGCGGAACTGCTGCTGCTCGAATTCGGCCAGCATCCGTTCCAGGGCGCGCGCCATTTCGTCGGCGGCGAGGTTGTAGACCTGTTCGAGTGCGCGGCGAACCCGTCGCGGCAAGGTCGCGGAGGCCAGGGTGGGGTGCAGGACTGAGTGTTCGAAGGTCACCGACATGCATCCTTTCCCGGGTCGCCCGGATGGTGACCGTGATCTTAATCACGGCCTAGGCATGGCTGCCAGCGGCGACTCCCCCAGTGCAACGCAAAATCCGCGCCAGACCGGGCGGGTGCCGCCTGAATGCGCCCATCGGGCTGCTCAGAGGAACAGCGACACCAGGTCGTTGGTGAAGCGCCGGCCGGCTTCGGTCGGGCGGGCGTGGCCGCCTTCGATGGCCAGCCAGCCGTTGGCGACGGCCTGCTGCAGCTGCGGCGCGATCTCCGCCACGGCCACGCCGGTGCGCAGGGCGAACAGGTCCAGTTCGAAGCCCTCGACCAGGCGCAGCGCGTTGAGCATGAATTCGAACGGACGCCGCGACGGCTCGATCCGGTCGTCGCCGCCGATCGCTTCCACCTTGCCGGCGCTGGCCAGGTACGCCCCCGGATGTTTCACCTTCCAGCGCCGCAGGATGCTTTCGTCGTGGCCCAGGGTGAGCTTGCCGTGCGCGCCGGCGCCGATGCCCAGGTAGTCGCCGTAGCGCCAGTAGTTGAGGTTGTGCGCGCACTGCCGGCCCGCTCGCGCGTAGGCGCTGACTTCGTACTGCGCGTAGCCGTTCGCCGCCAGCAGTGCCTGGCAATGCTCCTGCATGTCCCAGCTGGCGTCGTCGTCGGGAATGCCCGCCGGCGGCTTCGCCGCGAACAGCGTGTTCGGCTCCAGCGTGAGCTGGTAGTGGCTCACGTGCGTCGGCTGCAGGGCGAAGGCGCGCTCCAGGTCGCGCTCGGCCATCGCCAGCGTCTGTTGCGGCAGCGCGTACATCAGGTCGAGGTTGAAGTTGTCGAAGCCGGCGTCCTGCGCCAGCTTCACCGCGGCATCGGCTTCACGGCTGTCGTGGATGCGGCCGAGCCGGCGCAGGCAGTCGTCGTCGAAGCTCTGGATGCCGAAGCTGAGCCGGTTCACGCCGGCCTGCTGGTACAGCTCGAAGCGGCCGTGCTCGGCGGTGCCCGGGTTGGTTTCCAGGGTGACCTCGCAGCCGGGGGCGAAGCGCAGGCGGCTGCTCGCGCCCTGCAGGAAGCGGTCGATGTGGCAGGGCGGGAACAGGCTAGGCGTGCCGCCGCCGAAGAACACGCTCTGCACCGTGCGTCCCCACACCAGTGGCAGGTCGTGGTCGAGGTCGGCCAGCAGCGCATCGACGTAGGCGTCGAACGGCAGCGCGCCGCGGCCTTCGTGCGAGTTGAAATCGCAGTACGGGCATTTGCGCACGCACCAGGGCAGGTGCACGTACAGCGACAGCGGCGGCGGGTGCAGCGGCGCGCTTGCGGGTCGCGGCTCCGTGTGCGGCTCAACGCCGGACGACGGTGCCGGTGGGGCGGCGTTCGGAGCGGAAGGGTGTCCGTTCATGCTGCGGTGTACCTGCCCAGGCAGCGTTCGGTGAGCGTCAGCGCATCGCCGCGCGCATCAATCTGCGCGTAATCGGGTTGCGCGGTGGTGATGAAGGCCGCATAGGCCGTCGCCGAGGTCCAGCGATCGATGGTGACGAAGCGGTCGGGCGTGTCGGCATCGCGCCACAGTTCGGTGTCGACGTAGCCGTCATGGCGGCGGAACAGCGCGACCCAGGCGCCGTCGCGACCGTACAGCGCCGCGAATTCCGCTTCGGCCCCGGCGCGCACCTCGTACTCCCAGATCACCGCGAACATGGCTTACAGCGTCGTGTCCGCCAGCTTCTGCCGCAGCACGTCCATGGCCCGGCCGCGGTGGCTGAGGCGGTTCTTGATCGCCGGTTCGAATTCGGCGGCGGACAGGTTGTTTTCCGGGTCGAGGAACACCGGGTCGTAGCCGAAGCCGCCGCTGCCGCGCGGCGCCGGCAGGATCAGTCCGGACCAGCGCCCCTCGGCGATCAGCGGTTGCGGATCGTCGGCGTGGCGCAGCAGCACGATCACCGCGACGAAATGCGCGGTGCGCTGCGCGGTCGGCACGTCCTGCAGCGCGCCCAGCAGCTTGGCGATGTTGGCCTGTGCGTCGCCGTGGGCGCCGGCGTAGCGCGCCGAGTACAGGCCGGGCGCGCCGTCGAGCGCATCGACGCACAGGCCCGAGTCGTCGGCGAGCGCCGGCAGGCCGGTCGCGCGCGCCGCGTTGCGTGCCTTGAGCAGGGCGTTCTCGACGAAGCTGAGGCCGGTCTCTTCGACGTCCTCCACGCCGAGTTCGCCCTGGGTGACGAACTCGTGGCCGGCGTCGCCGAGCAGGTCGCGGAATTCCGCGAGCTTGCCCGGGTTGCTGCTGGCCACGACGAACTTCACCGGCGCGCGGTTCACGTGTTCAACTCGACCAGGTCCCAGCGGTTGCCGTACAGGTCGACGAACACCGCCACCGTGCCGTAGGCCTCGTGCCGCGGTTCCTCCGCGAAGCGCACGCCGCGCTCGCTCATCGCGGCATGGTCGCGGGCGAAGTCATTGGTGTGCAGGAAGAAGCCGACGCGGCCGCCGACCTGGTCGCCGATGCGCGTGCGCTGCGCCTCGGTGTCGGCGCGCGCCAGCAGCAGCGCGGTGCCGGTGGCCCCGGGCGGCGCCACGCGCACCCAGCGCTTGCCGTCGCCCAGGTCCGCGTCCTGCACCAAGGTGAAGCCCAGGACCTGCGTGTACCAGGCGATGGCCTCGTCGTAGTCGCCGACGAGCAGCGCGATGTTTGCGAGATGTTGCGTCATGGGGTCCTTTGCGGCGGCCAGGGCGTTCCCCGGGCGGCCGGCAGTGGCGAAACAGGATAAACGCCGACCCGGGGCGGCTTTGCCGCCTCCCCGGGTGAACGCCTTGCATGGGGTCAGGCGGCCAGCGCCTCGCGCTGCTTGGCGATGAGGGTGGCGATGCCGGTTTCCGCCAGTCCGAGCAGGGCGTCGAGTTCGTCGCGGCGGAAGGCATGGCCCTCGGCCGTGCCCTGCAACTCGATGAAGCCGCCGCCGTCGTTCATCACCACGTTCATGTCGGTGTCGCAGTCGCTGTCCTCGGCGTAGTCGAGGTCGAGCACCGGCAGGCCGCGATAGACGCCGACCGAGACCGCCGCCACCGCGCCCACGACCGGGTTCGTCGTGATCATCCGCTTCGCCTGCATCCAGCGCACCGCATCGACCAGCGCGACGTAGGCGCCGGTGATCGCCGCGGTGCGGGTGCCGCCATCGGCCTGCAGCACGTCGCAGTCGAGGGTGATGGTGCGTTCGCCCAGCGCCTTGCGGTCGACGCACGCGCGTAGCGCGCGGCCGATCAGGCGCTGGATCTCCAGCGTGCGCCCGCCCTGCTTGCCACGCGCGGCCTCGCGATCGTTGCGGGTGTTGGTGGAGCGCGGGAGCATGCCGTACTCGGCGGTGATCCAGCCCTCGCCCTTGCCGCGCAGGAACGCGGGCACGCGGTCGTCGACGCTGGCCGTGCACAGCACGCGGGTGTCGCCGAAGCTGACCAGGACGGAGCCTTCGGCGTGGCGCGTGTAACCGCGTTCGATGCGGACGTCGCGCAGCTGGTCGGCGGCGCGGCCGCTGGGGCGGGGGAGGGGGGTATTCATCCGGTGTAGTTTAGCAGTCGCCTTCCGGCGCCATTCCGGGCGCGGCCCGTCGGGCCACTTCAATCCACCGCGGACGCAGCCCAGGCGCCGGGTGGACCGCGGCGGCGCAATGGCATACTGCGCCCCCGAAACCGCCGGAGCCCCGCATGATCCGCAGCATGACCGCCTTCGCCAGTGGCGAACGCGCCACGCCCTGGGGGACGCTCGGCTGCGAACTGCGCTCGGTCAACCACCGTTTCCTCGAGATCGGTGTGCGCCTGCACGACGATCTGCGCTCGCTGGAGCCGGCGTTGCGTGAACGCATCGCCAAGCGCATCGCGCGCGGCAAGCTCGACCTCACCCTGCGCCTGCGCGCGCCCGAAGGCGGCGGCGGACTGCAACTCGATCCCACGCGCCTGCGTGAGCTCAGCGAGCTGTCCATCGACCTGGCGGCGCGCTTCCCCGGCCTGCACACCGACTTCACCCAGCTGCTGCAGTTTCCCGGCGTGCTGCAGGGGCCCACGGCCGATGCGGCCGCGCTGCAGGAGCAGGCGCTCGCGTTGCTGGACGAGGTGCTGGAAGAGTTCGTCGCCTCGCGCGAGCGCGAGGGCGGCAAGCTGGCGGCGGTCATCATCGAGCGTGTCGACGGCATCGCCCGTATCGCGGCCGAGGTGCGCACGCTGATGCCGGCGATCCGCGCGGGCCAGCGCCTGAAGCTGGAAACCCGCCTGGCCGAGCTGTCGCAACCGCTGGACCCCGGCCGTCTCGAGCAGGAACTGGTGCTGTGGCTACAGAAGCTCGACGTCGAGGAAGAGCTGGACCGCCTGGCCTCGCACGTCGACGAAGCGCGCCGCGTGCTCAAGCTGAAGGAAGCGGTGGGCCGGCGCCTGGACTTCCTGCTGCAGGAATTCAACCGTGAAGCCAACACGCTCGGCTCCAAGTCGGTCGATGCGCGCAGTTCCGCCGCCGCGGTGGAGCTGAAGGTGCTGATCGACCAGGTGCGCGAGCAGATCCAGAACATCGAGTGACCCGACCGAGCATGCGCGGAACCCTCTACATCGTCGCGGCGCCCTCCGGTGCCGGCAAATCCAGCATCGTCAACGCCACGCTGGCGCGCGACCCGAACATCGCCCTGTCGATTTCGTTCACCTCACGCCAGCCGCGCCCGGGCGAGCGCCACGCCGAGCACTACCACTTCGTCAGTGCCGCGGAGTTCGAGGCGATGGTCGCCGCAGGCGACTTCTTCGAGCACGCACTGGTGCACGGCGACTGGAAGGGCACCGCGCGACAGTCGGTGGAGCCGCAGCTGGCCGCCGGCAAGGACGTGCTGCTGGAAATCGACTGGCAGGGCGCGCGCCAGGTCCGCGCCAAGGTGCCCGATGCGGTGAGCGTGTTCATCCTCCCGCCCTCGCGCGAGGCGCTGGAACAGCGCATGCGCGGGCGCAACCAGGACAGCGAGGCGACGATCCGCCAGCGCTTGGACGCGGCCCGCGAGGAGATGTCGCACTACACCGAGTTCGACTACGTCATCGTCAACGAGCACTTCGATACGGCCGTCGGTGAGATGTGCGCGATCTTCACCGCCAGCCGGCTGCGCCGCGAGGCGCAGGTGGCCCGGCATTCGCGGCTGATCACCCAGCTGCTGGTCGATTAAGAGGCCGGATAGGGCGGGCTCAAGCCCGCCATATGAGTGTCGGGAAGCGGCGGGCTAGAGCCCGCTCTGCGCTAACCCACTGATTTTCAAGGAATGGGTTGCTTTCGGGCGACGCCGGCCCTTACAATCCACACCCCCTCAAAGCCTGATGGACGGCCCGACCGGCCGCCCGGAGTCCCCATGGCCCGCATCACCGTAGAAGATTGCCTGGAAGTGGTCGATAACCGCTTCGAACTCGTCATGATGGCCGCCAAGCGCGCGCGCCAGCTGGCCAACGGCGTCGAGCCGATGCTCGACAACAGCGAGGCCCAGGACAAGCCGACCGTGCTGGCACTGCGTGAGATCGCCGCGCGCCGCATCACCAACGACTACATCGACGCCGTCGAGAAGTCCGAGCGCGAGCGCAAGGAGCGCGAGGCGCTGGAATGGGCCGCCGCGGAAGTGGTCGCCGACGACGACATGTCCAAGGGCGACGACTGATCGCCCGGACCGTCCGCTCCGCGATTTCAGCGATTCCCACGGCCCCGCCTCGGCGGGGCCGTTTTTATTGGCGCGTGTCATGTGGCACGTGGTTTTCTACGGTGTCGCCGTTCCACGCGTAGGGCCGGCGCTCCCGCGGGCCCGATTCCACCCATAGGTTCAGACGGAATTCCGTTGCGCTGCCCCCATCGCGCCCTTAGATTCTGGGCATGACCCCCGCAACGCCCGTACTGACGCCCGCAACGCCCGCCTTCGACGAAGCGGACGTGCCGGACTACGTGCGCGAGCTGGAACGCGCCGCGGCTTACCTCCCCGAAGCGCAACGCGGGCAACTGCGCCGCGCCTGGCGCATCGGCGCCGCCGCGCACGCCGGGCAGACGCGCAAGTCGGGCGAGCCGTACATCACCCACCCGGTCGCGGTCGCCAAGGTGCTGGCCGACCAGGGCCTGGACGTGGAGACGCTGGTCGCGGCGATCCTGCACGACACCCTGGAAGACACCCCGCTCACGCCCGATTCGATCACCACCGAATTCGGCGCCACCGTCACCGACCTGGTCGACGGCGTCACCAAGCTGGACAAGCTGCAGTTCCGCGACCGCCAGGAAGCCAACGCGGAAAGTTTCCGCAAGATGCTGCTGGCGATGTCGCGCGACCTGCGCGTGATCCTGATCAAGCTCGCCGACCGCCTGCACAACATGCGCACGCTCGGCGCGCAGAGCGTGGAAGCCCGGCGCCGCATCGCCGCCGAGACACTGGAGATCTACGCGCCGATCGCCCAGCGCCTGGGCATGAACCTGATCAAGGCCGAGCTGCAGGACCTCGGCTTCCGCGCCCTGTTCCCGTGGCGTCATGCCGTGCTGGAGAAGCGCATTCGCACCCAGCCGGTGATGCGGCGCGAGGCGCTGGTGCAGATCGAAGCGCAACTGGCGCAGAAGCTGGCCAAGGAAAAGCTGCAGCACCGGCTGATCAGCCGGGTGAAGTCGCCGTGGAGCATCTACACGAAGATGCGCGCGGAGCACAAAAGCTTCACCCAGGTGATGGACGTGTTCGGCTTCCGCATCGTGGTCGGCACCGTGGCCGACTGCTACCACGCGCTTGGCGTGGTGCACGCCGCCTACAAGCCGCTGGACGCGCGCTTCCGCGACTTCATCGCCATCCCCAAGGCCAACGGCTACCAGTCGCTGCACACGGTGCTGTTCGGGCCCTACGGCTCGCCGATCGAGGTGCAGATCCGCACCGAGGACATGGACCTGATCGCCGAGCGTGGCATCGCCGCGCACTGGTCGTACAAGCACGGCGGCCGCGATATGCCGTCGAGCGCACAGAGTCGCGCGCAGGGCTGGATCACCAACCTGGTCGAGCAGCAACGCGCCACCGGTTCGTCGCTGGAATTCCTGGAGAACGTCAAGGTCGACCTGTTCCCCGACGAGGTCTACCTGTTCACGCCCAAGGGCGACATCCTGTCGTTGCCGCGCAACGCTACCGCGCTCGACTTCGCCTACGCCGTGCACACCGACGTGGGCAACCACGCGGTGGCCTCGCGCGTGGACGGCAAGCTGGTGCCGCTGCGCAGCAAGCTGGCCAGCGGCCAGCGCGTGGAGATCATCACCGCGAAGTCGGCGGCGCCCAAGCCGCAGTGGCTGGAGTTCGTGGTTTCCGGCAAGGCGCGCACCTCGATCCGCCAGCAGCTCAAGCAGCTGGAGCACGAGGACGCCGTGCAGCTGGGCCACCGCATGCTCGATCGCGCGCTGGAGGCGCAGGCGACCTCGCTCGAGCGCGTCCCCGCGCCGCGCATGGATGCCTTCCTCGCCGAGCACCGCTACCCGCGCCTGGAGGCGCTGCTGGCCGACATCGCGCTGGGCAACCGCATGCCGCAGCAGGTCGCGCAGGCATTGGTGCGCGAAGCGACGGCGAAGAAGTCGCGCAAGGCGGCGCCGGAACCCGAGGTGCTGCCGCGCGCCGAGGACAAGATCCTCATCACCGGCGCCGAGCGCGGCGTCATCAGCTTCGCCCAATGCTGCCTGCCGATCCCGGGCGACGAGATCATGGGTTACCACACCACCGGCAAGGGCATCGTGGTGCACCGCCTGGATTGTCCGAACGTCGCCGAGTACCGCAAGTCGCCCGACCGCTGGGTGTCGATCGGTTGGGACCGCGAGGTCACGGGCGATTTCCCCACCGCCATGCGCATCGAACTCGACAACCGTCCGGGCGCGCTCGCGCAGGTCGCCGCGGCCATCGCCGAGGCCGAGTCGAACATCGACCGGCTCGAATACATCGAGCGCGACACCAACGTCTCGGCGATCCGCTTCCAGATCGAAGTGCGCGACCGCAAGCACCTGGCGGAGGTGATGCGCCGCGTGCGCCGGCTCAAGGTCGTGCTGGGCGTGCAGCGGATCTGATTGCCGCGCATTCGGGCTTTCGGGATTCGTGAAACCGCGAGACCTGAGGCGTACCCGTGCCCGCCGCTCTAAACTAATCTCCAATCCCTAATCCCGGCTTCCAACATGTCCCGCGAGATCATCCACACCGACCGCGCGCCCGCGGCCATCGGCCCGTATTCGCAGGCCATCCGCGCCGGCGACACCGTCTACCTGTCCGGCCAGATCCCGCTGGATCCCAACACCGGCCTGGTCATCGAGGGCGACGTCGAGGCGCAGGCGCGACGCGCGTTCGAGAACCTCAAGGCGGTGTGCGAAGCCGCGGGCGGTTCGCTCGACAAGATCGTGCGCGCGGGCCTGTTCCTCACCGACCTCGGCGACTTCGCCAAGGTGAATGCGGTGATGGGCGAATACTTCAGCGCGCCGTTCCCCGCGCGTTCGACCGTGCAGGTGTCGGCGCTGCCGCGTGGCGTGCAGTTCGAGATCGACGCGATCATGGTGCTGGACTGACCGCTGCCGGAATTCCATCGCCGGCTTGCCGGCACGCAACGCGTGATGCCCGGGCGCGCGGTGGGTCTGTGCTCAGCCGGGTGAACGCAACGCGGTCGGCGCGACCCCCGACCAGCGCTTGAAGGCGCGGCGGAACTCGCGCGCATCCTTGAACCCCACCGCCGTGCCGACCTGCGCGATGGTCAGGTGCGACTCGGCGAGCAGGCGCCGCGCCGAGGCATTGCGGATGCGGTCGTGCAACGCGGTGAAACTGGTCTGCGCCGCCTGCAGCTGGCGGCGCAGGGTGCGTTCGGTCATGTGCAGCTCGGCGGCGATGTCGACCAGGCGCGGGTTGTCGGCCAGCTGCGACAGCAGCAGGCGCTCGACGACCGCCACGATCTCGCTGCTGGAGCGGTCGCCCGGCATCTGCGCATCGCACAGCGCGAGCACCTGCTGCGCGCTCGCCGGGTTGTGCGCGGGCATCGGCGAGGTCAGCCACGCCGCGTCGATGAGCACCCGATTGCGATCGCAACCGAAGACAACGTCGCAGGCAAACGCCGACGCGTATTCGTCCGCGTAGGCCGGCGCCGGATACGCGAGTTCAACACGCCGCGGCACGAAATCGGGTCCCAGCAGGCCGCGGCACAGGTGCAGCGAGCTGACGAACAATTCCTCGCACAGGAACGCCTCCAGCTCGCGCTCGGCGCGATCGCGCGTGCGGGCGACAACCGCGATGCCGCCGCGCACGTCCTCCAGCGCCAGTTCCACCATCGCACCGGTGATCGGGGCGTAGTGGATGCCCAGGCGCAGCGCGCGCTCGAAGTCGGGCGCCGTCAGCATCGCCAGGCCCAGCAGGCCGAAACTGCCGATGTCCTGCCGCGCCCCCAGCACGAGGCCATGACCCTGCCCGGGCAGGCTGCGCAGGGCGCGGCGGATGACCTGGGCGGCCTGCCGGTACGACAGGTAGGGCAGGGCGTCGACGGAGAACTGCGCCGGCCCCAGCCGCAGGCCGGCGAACCAGCCGTCGCTGGAAATGCCGCGCTCCCGTGCCAGCGCGACCAGGCCCGCGACGATCGTGCTCTTGATGTTGGCGGCGGTGAGCCGCGGATCCCCGGCGTCGGGGAGGATGTCATCCGGTTCCTGCATGCCCCGCCCACGCGTTGTCCGCTTTGCCCCCCTGAGTATGCCGCGTTTGCCCTCCACGCGAGGCGCGGCGGCGTCACAGACTCCCCGGGGGCCAGTCGGGGGTGCAGCGATGAAGCGGATCGTGTTGTGCGTGGCGGTGGCGGCAGGGCTGGCGGGTTGCCAGCGGCAGGACAGCGCGGCGGTCGCCGTCGACCGCGACTACCAGAAGGTCCTGATCGAGCGCCTGCTCGATGCCAAGCCGGGCGAGGTCATCGACATTCCGGCCGGCACCTACGCCTTCGATCGTAGCCTCAACCTGCGCGTGGACGGCGTGACCCTCCGCGGCGCGGGCATGGACAAGACCGTGCTCAGCTTCAAGGGCCAGAAGAGCGGCGCCGAAGGCCTGCTGGTCAACGCCGGCGACTTCACCATCGAGCACCTTGCGATCGAGGACAGCAAGGGCGACGGCCTGAAGGTCAACGAAGGCGAGAACATCACCATCCGCGGCGTGCGCGTGGAGTGGACGCGCGGTCCGCACACCGACAACGGCGCGTACGGCCTGTACCCCGTGCAGACCAGGAACGTGCTGATCGAGGACTGCGTGGTGATCGGCGCGTCGGATGCCGGGCTCTACGTCGGGCAGTCCGACACGATCGTGGTCCGGCGCAACCGCGTGGAGCGCAACGTCGCCGGCATCGAGATCGAGAACAGCAAGAACGCCGACGTCTACGAGAACACCGCCACGCAGAACACCGGCGGCATCCTCGTTTTCGACATGCCCAACCTGCCGCGCCGCGGGCACAGCACGCGCGTGTTCCGCAA
This sequence comes from Lysobacter terrestris, assembly GCF_014489475.1. Lineage (GTDB taxonomy): Bacteria > Pseudomonadota > Gammaproteobacteria > Xanthomonadales > Xanthomonadaceae > Agrilutibacter > Agrilutibacter terrestris. The sequence continues at coordinate 2,081,552 of NZ_CP060820.1, forward strand.
CAAGGTGGTCGACAACAACACCGACAACTTCGCGCGCAAGGGCGCGGCGGTGGCGAGCGTGCCGGCCGGTTCCGGCGTGGTGCTCAACTCGGCCGACAAGGTGGAGATCTTCGACAACGACATCACCGGCAACAAGACCGCGAACGTGATCATCTCCAGCTACTGGTCCACCGGCTACATGAACAAGTACGGCATCTCCAAGGACTACGACCCGTACCCGGAGGAGGTCTATGTCCACGGCAACCGCTTCAAGGAGGGCGGCGATTCGCCCGACGGGCTCGACCTGAAGGCGTTGAAGCTCGCGATGTTCGGCCTGCGCGGACGCCTGCCGGACGTGCTGTGGGACGGCTACGCCAACGCCAAGCGCACGCAGGGGCCGCAGATCTGCATCGAAGGCGCATCGGGCGTGCTCAACGCGGACGGGCCGAACAAGTACAAGAACCCCAGCCTGGTCGGCGATGCCATGCGCTGCACGCTGCCCGCGTTGCCCGAGATCGTGCTGCCCGCACCCGATGCGGCGAAGGCCGACGCCATGGCCGGAGCGCAGCCCTCCGCATGAACCGGGTTTCGATCGCCGCACTGGCGCTGGTGGTGTTGCTGGGCTGTGGCGCGTGCAAGCGCGCACATGACGAGGCGGTGACCTTCCATGCGCAGGGCCAGCCGGAAAAACTGAGCGACTGGCACGTGCTGGTGGCGGACGGCGAACGCCTGCGCCTCAACGCCGGCGTCGAGCCCTATGCGCTCAACACCGCGCTGTTCAGCGACTACGCGCACAAGCTGCGGACGATCTGGATGCCGAAGGGGGCGACGGCGCATTACCGCGATGGCGAGGCGTTCGACTTCCCGGTCGGCACCATCATCAGCAAGACCTTCTACTACCCGCGCGCGGGGGGCAGCGACGCCGCCGTGCTGCGCGTCGCCGAACAGGCCGGCGAGAACCGCGATGGGCTCGACCTGAAGCAGATGCGCATGATCGAGACGCGCCTGCTGGTGCGTCGTGCGACCGGATGGGTGGCGTTGCCGTACGTCTGGAATGCCGAGCAGACCGAAGCGACGCTCGCGCGTGCGGGCGATCTCGTTCCGCTGGAACTGCACCGGCCCGCGAATGCCACCACGCAGGAGGCGCCGTTGCAGATCACCTACCTGGTGCCCGACGAGAACCAGTGCGCCGGTTGCCATGCCACCGACAACAGCGTGCATGCGATCCAGCCGATCGGCGCGCGTGCCCGGCATCTCAACCGCGACGATCCCTGGCATCCCGGCGAGAACCAGCTGGCGCGCATGGCGACGATGGGCCGGCTCGACGGCCTCCCGGCCAACGACGTCCCGCGCAACGCGCGTTTCGACGATGCCACCACGCCGATCGGTGACCGCGCCCGCGCCTACCTCGACATCAACTGCGGCCATTGCCACAGCGCCAAGGGCCCGGCCGACACGTCGGGGCTCTGGCTCGACGCGGCCACGCGCGACCCGATCCGCCTGGGCGAATGCAAGCCGCCGGTCGCGGCGGGGCAGGGCACGGGCGACCACATGTTCGACATCGCTCCCGGCCATCCCGACGACTCGATCCTGGTGTACCGGATGAGCAGCCTCGATCCCGGTGCGATGATGCCGGAGGTCGGTCGCGCCACGGTGCACGAAGAGGGCGTGGCCGTGATCCGCGACTGGATCAAGGGCTGGCTGGGGAATTGCAGTACGTCGGCCGCCGAGGGCGCTGCACAACAACGGTTGTAACGCCGGCTCCGGCGTCCACCGGGTCGCTTCATCAACGGAAAACTTCTGGGGGTATTCCGATGTCGCTTCGCAAGAACCGCCTGTCCGTCTCGCTGGCCCACGCGCTGTTCGGTTGCGCGTGGCTGGTCGCATCGCCGTTGGTGCTCGCGCAGGAGGCCGCGCCGGCCGACGCGTCGCAACAGGCGGCCACCGACCTCGACGCGATCACCGTCACCGCGCAGAGCCGCGAGCAGGAAATCCAGGACGTGCCGATCGCGTTGCAGGTGCTCAACGCGCAGATCCTCGACGACGTCGCGGCCGAGGACCTCAGCGACATCGATGCCTTCGTGCCGGGACTGGTGGTGAACGGGCTGCAGCCGACGCAGCCGTCGATCAAGCTGCGCGGCATCGAGACCGACGACTTCGGCATCGGCACCGATCCCGCGGTCGGCATCTTCGTCGATGGCGTGTACGGCGGCCGCGGTGGCGGCGTGCTGCTGCCCTTCGTCGATGTCGAGCGCATCGAGGTGCTGAAGGGCCCGCAGGGCACGCTGTTCGGCCGCAACACCGCCGCCGGCGCCATCTCGCTGATCACGCGGAGGCCGCAGGACGACGTCGAGGCGCGCGCCAAGCTGCGCATCGGCAACTACGGCAAGCGCTATGCCGAAGCGATGTGGAACCTCCCCACCGGCGACAACTCCGCCTTCCGCTTGAATGCGCTGCTCAACCACAGCGACGGTTGGGTGCAGGATGGCGCGACGGGCAAGGACCTCGGCGGCGAGGACAACTGGGCCACGCGCGCGTCGTGGCAGGTGCGCATGGGCGACAACACCACCGCCTACCTGAGCTGGGACCACGAGAGCCTCGACCAGAACGGCCGCCCCACCACCGGCATCGTCACCCTGCCGCCCGCGCCGGGTCGTCCCGCGGCGCCGGCCGATCCCGACGACTACTTCGACCCGCGCCACGCGCAGACCTTCAGCGACGCCGATACCAGCGCGGAATGGCGCACGTTCGACGGCGTGTCGCTGATCGTCGACCACACCTTCAGCTGGGGCACGCTGACCTCGACCACGTCCTGGCGCAACTACGACTCGCTCAACCAGGTGGAGGAGGACGGTACCAACCGCGCGGACCTCTACATCGACTCGACCAACACCGAGAGCAACGAGAGCTTCTACCAGGAGTTCAAGTTCGGCGGCAGCAACGAGCACATCGACTGGGTCGCGGGCGCCAGCTACTTCGACGAGGACGCGCGCCAGACCAGCGAGGTCAACACCAACACGACCACGGTCGACAACATCGTCCGCAACCTCGGCGTGGCGCCGACGCCGGACGGCAGCCTGTACGGCTTCACCACGTTCCTCGCCAACTCGTTCGGCATCCCCGTCAACCTGCTCGGCCACGACTGGAACGAGCAGTTCCAGAACACGCTGGGCACCACGTCCTATGCCGCGTTCGGCGACGTGATCTGGCATGCCACCGACAAGCTCAACCTGACCTTCGGCCTGCGCTACACCCGCGACGAGAAGGACTTCAGCTGGCTCAACAATCCGCGCAGCACGCCGGCGCTGGACGCCCAGCTGGATTTCCTGGAGGCGATCGGCTTCTTCGACGCGATCAATGCGGCCGGCGTGCCCATCACCCGCGATACGCTGACGTTCGACATCGCCTTCATCGACCCGCCGGCGATCGCCAACAAGGGCGTCACCAACCGCGCCAGCAAGTCGTGGAGCGACGTGAGCCCGCGCTTCGTCGCCGATTACCACTTCAACGACAACGGCATGGTCTACGCGTCGCTGGCGAAGGGCTACAAGGCCGGCGGCTACAACGCGCTACAGATCGGTCCGGCCTTCGACAACGAGGAGGTCTGGAATTTCGAGGCCGGCATCAAGCAGGCGTTCGCCAACCGGCTCTCGTACAACGCGTCGGTGTTCCGCTACAACTACGACAACCGGCAGTCGGTGCGCCTGATCGACCCGGACCCGACCAACCCGACCGACATCCCGCGCTTCGTCATCGACACCGGCGACCTGGAGGCATGGGGCGTGGACTTCGACGCGCGCTGGCAGGTAACGGACGCGTTCGGCTTCGACGTGCAGGCCGAGTGGATCGATTCCACCTTCAAGGATTACGTCACGCCCGAGGGCGTCGATCTCAGTGGCCAGCCCACGGGCGAGCCCAACCTGTCGGCCTCGATCGGTGCGTCGTACGTCTTCCACGTCGGCGAAGCCGGCGGCGACCTGCGCCTGTCGGCGCGGCATGCGTATCGCGGCAAGCGTCGCTGCAACGACGGTTCCGAACTGCAGGGCGACTGCAGCGCCAACACCGCGCTCGATCTCGGCGAGGCCCAGGAACGTACCGACGTGCGCCTGGGCTGGACGTCGCCGCGCGGCCACTGGGGCTGGGCGGTCTACGGCAACAACGTCTTCGACAACCGTTACGTGACCGGTCTGAACACCTACGGCCGCGACGTCCTCGGCGTGGTCGGCGCGATGGTGAGCGAGCCGCGCACGTACGGCCTGGAAGTGACCGTCAAATACTGAGCTGCGCAGGCGGTGCCGCAGCGTCGGCACCGCCTGCCCCGCGGCCGCAGGACGCCGCGGGCCGCGCCAGTACTGTTGCTCGGCCGATGATCCCGGCATGCTTCACGGATGCCGACTCCTTCCGGCGCCAGCGCGAAGCGCGCGGCCGTCGCCCTCAACCAGCAAGCCCTGAGCAGTCTGCGCGGCGTCGGCCCGAGCGTGGCGGAGAAGCTCGCCGCGCGCGGGCTGCTGACGGTGCAGGACCTGTGGCTGCACCTGCCGCGGCAGTACGAGGACCGCACCACGCTGACGCCGATCCGTGGCTTGCAGGCCGGCGTTGCGGCGCAGGTGGATGGACGCGTGGAAGCCGTCGAGCGCGGCTTCCGCTATCGCCCGATGCTGCGCGTGGCGATCGGTGACGATTCGCATGCGACCCTGGTGCTGCGCTTCTTCCATTTTCGTGCCGCGCAGGTCGCGCAGTTCGCGCCCGGCGCGCGCGTGCGCTGCTACGGCACCCCGCGGCTCGGCCAGCACGGCCTGGAGATGGTGCATCCCAGCTACCGCCTGCTCGATGACGCCGTGGAGGCCGAACTCGGTAGCGCGCTCGATCCGGTGTATCCGGCGATCGAAGGCGTCGGCCCGGCCTCGCTGCGCAAGCTGATCGGCCTGGCGCTCGAGCGCCTGCCGCAGGACGATTCGCTGGAGCTGCTGCCGGCCGCGCTGCGCGATTCCCTGCGACTGCCTTCGCTGCGCGAGGCGTTGCTGACGGTGCACCGGCCGCAGGCCGGCGAGGACATCGCGGCGTTGCTGGCCGGGCGCCATCCGGCGCAGCGGCGGCTGGCGCTGGAAGAACTGCTCGCCCACCACCTCAGCCTGCGGCGCCAGCGCCTGGCACAGCAGGCGCACGCCGCGCCGGCGCTGCGCAAGGCGACGCTGGCGGCGAAGCTGCGCAAGGCGCTGCCGTTCCGGCTGACCGGGGCGCAGCAGCGCGTCTTCGATGAAATCCATGCCGACCTCGGCAAGCCCACGCCGATGCTGCGGCTGGTGCAGGGCGATGTCGGCAGCGGCAAGACCGTGGTCGCCGCGCTCGCCGCGATGCAGGCGGTCGAGGCCGGCCAACAGGCGGCGCTGATGGCGCCAACGGAGCTGCTCGCCGAGCAGCACCTCAACAACCTGCGCGGCTGGCTCGAACCGCTGGGCGTGCGCGTCGCCTGGCTCGCCGGCAAGGTCACCGGCAAGGCACGCAGCAAGGTGCTGGAGGAAGTCGCGTCCGGTGCGGCGCAGGTCGTCGTCGGCACGCACGCGCTGATGCAGGAAGGCGTGGCGTTCAACGACCTGGCCCTGGCCATCGTCGACGAACAGCACCGCTTCGGCGTGCACCAGCGCCTGGCCCTGCGCGACAAGGGCACTGGCGGCACGGGCAACGGCGACAGCATCGTCCCGCACCAG